>NZ_JBJQJP010000018.1:0-94353 GCF_046487365.1 Escherichia sp. WS1451 | reverse complement strand
CCACAGAATGATGTCACGCTGAAAATGCCGGCCTTTGAATGGGTTCATGTGCAGCTCCATCAGCAAAAGGGGATGATAAGTTTATCACCACCGACTATTTGCAACAGTGCCGTCCAGCAAACGGGATGTTCCGGAAGATAATAAGTATCATGATGTTCGTTCTGTAGCCTCAGATAATTTTCAACATCACTGAGCTGCCAGCTAGAATAAATAATATTTGAAAATCCGACGTTATACATATCAATTGTTGACATAACCTGATCAATATAATCATAGGAGCATTTATAAACTTTGATTCGTGACATGTCTTTTGTAAGTAGTTTCTGAGGGTCCGGGCTGAATACATTAATTTCCAGTGGGGTGAAAAACCCGTGTTCCGGGTACTGATAAAACTTAAGAGCCAAATTATGAGCAAGGGGAAGGTACAGGACGCGTTCTTCTGTCATTTTGCAAAATACATTAGGTGATACTGTAAATACCGGACGTGGTTCTGTACTGTAAAAGTGGTGCCCGGTATGAAATATATCCACACGATGTATTCCGGAAAAAACCTCTCCGCGTAGCCAGGCCATAGTGTCAATCATTGTTATTTTACCCTGAAGTGCGAGAAGGGAAAATAATACAAACATGGCCTTAGCTTTTTCGTCATCCCCAGAAGAAGAACGAGCTATACGAATCAGTTTCTGATAGATACTTAAAGCCGCCAACTCCGGCATAACGTCAGACAAAGAAATTGTTTCGGAAATGATATGCTGAAGGTTGTTTTTTACTAGGTTAATGAATGACTGAAATAACTCATTTTTACCCGGAAATCTGCTTTGCGGGTTATTGAGGTTAAGTAACATCTGAAATATAGCAAAACTTGCAAGCTTCTCTACCGGAAAATCATCAGTGTCACAGTTAGCCAGACGCGCGAAATTATGGTTCTGAACCAGATCCCGGACAAGCAAAGCCATATCCTGTTCATAATCACTGAGCTCATGCTCGATATCAAAAACCTCGCCTGTGTCACCGTCGGTAAGACGAAAGCAGTCCTTACAGACGGCCACGCTGGATATCGGTAGCGGGATGTCCTTTATGTCATTTTTGCCTTCTGCCGTAGGAACCACAACGTGGGCCCAGACCCGTTGCTTCTCCTTCGGACTCTGTGCCGTATCATCACTGCGGAAGTTCCTGAGAAACCACTGTGAGAGCATGTGCTGATTTCTGGTGTATCCCATAATAGTATCCTTACATCACTGAATACAATTTAATTATTGAGCACTTTTAATTCTTTAGACAGATCATATTTCCAGTCTGATGCAGATATTCTGACCACTCCGGACAGGTCTCCAGGAAATTCAACGCCATCTTCAACTATCGCAGCGACGAATTTACGCGATAGCTTGGACATGAGCCAGCCGTGTTCTAAAACAACATTCTGCCGGGCTCTTTTTTTTAGTTCAGTTTCATTCTTGGCTTTCCCTTCATCACAGGCAGTATAAAGCACCACTGCATAGGATACAGTGTCGATATGCTTCTCAAGCTTCTCGATTATGGTCTGTCCTTCATTGGCTTCATGATGAAGTATGACAGGCTGGAAACCTTCATTTGCCAGAAAAATGTAAACCTCGTTTTTTAGTTTATCATCGTGCCCATGGACAATGAATACTTTCTTCTTCATGTTTAACCCTGCATCGCTTGCCATCGTTGTCAACCCGCTGACTTGCTCAGTATTTTTTATTTTATTCTCACTAACAGAATGCTCAATAATTGGTGCGGTTTTATAGCTTGAAAGTATTTTAATAGATTCGCTCTGTAAATACTGTCGTCTTCGCCCCCAAGCTCCATCGCCACCTGTGACGTTTAAACCAACATTATTCTTAATGTCAGCGGGTGACATGGAGAATCTGATCCATGAAGGAATGGTGATAATATTATCGAGTTCAAGTAATTCCTGACGCAAGCGATAAAACTGCGAAGCATATTTATCAGGACTTGATGCGCCCTCATTTACAATGGTGACACACAGAGCAATGAATGTATTTACAGTGGCAATAACTGCTTCCGGTACTGCTGTGGAAGGGGATGATGTCATTTCCTCGGTAGTTGTATTTTCCTTCAGTATCACCTCAGCCTGATAGGTCGCAGGAATACCGCCTACACCCATTCTGAAGTTAGGTTCGATTACAATATATTCTTCAGTACCGCCATGCGGCATACTGCGTATAAGCAGATCCCCCTTTTCAATAGCAATATCGCTCCGGCTAATGAAAATCTTATTCTTTTGAACACTTCCTTTTATCCCATCAGTCCTGTCGCCATTTAGCTTAACAAGGGAAAGAGTGTCACGCTTCAGTTGTGCTAACGGCATGTATTACCCCGAAAAAAGGCTGGTTAGTGTGGCCGTTAGCATAGCAAATGGTGTGAGTAATTTCCCTTGCTCGGCTCGAGAAATGTTCTCCATACCCTAACAACAGAACCACCTAACCTATTATCTCCGTGTTAGCCGGAAACCGGATCTGCGCGGCAGAAAAGACGCAAATGATATGATAATTAAGAAATACACATAAAATCATATCAGATATGATTTTCATCATTAAAAATGAAACAATATCTGATATTATCAGAAATCAAGAGTACATAAATCATACATGATATGATTTTTACCTGTCAGAACATTATCAGATGGAGCGTGCAGGATGGATCAGGAAATGACGTTTTCACTCAGCTATGAACAACTGACCCGGTTTGCGGAACGACGCATCCGGGAATGCAATCTGGACAGCCAGGGCGCGATTTATCTCTGCGAGTCAGCCAAAGCCGGAGCCGTGCTGATCTTCTGGCATGAACTGGCCATAAATGGCTATGCCTCAATGAATGCCATAAAGAGACAGGAGCTCATTGACGCCGACTTTCAGCGCCTCAGAAACCTCATCTGGCCGGAGGATGACAGGTAATGACCCAGAGCCGCCGACCGTCGCCACTGCAGCGGAGAGTGCTGATTGTGCTGGCTGCGCTTGATGAAAAACGGCCGGGCCCCGTGCTGACGCGGGACCTGGAACGGGTGCTGGAGCGAAGCGGGGAAGCCCCGATCTACGGGCCAAACCTGCGCGCGTCCTGCCGTCGTCTGGAGGATGCCGGCTGGCTGCGTACCCTGCGCGCCCCGAATCTGCAGCTGGCTGTCGAGCTGACGGACGCCGGCCGGGCCGTGGCACAGCCTCTGCTGCAGGCAGAACAGGACCGCCTCCGGGCAGAACAGCGTGCGGCAGAAGTCGTCGTACTACCGCTGGTCCCGGCCGCAGGTCTGCCCGCAGAAGGCACTTCTGCCACTGATCTGGCGGTGGAGCTGAACGGCATGACGTATCAGGCCTGCCGTGGGGATTTTGTGGTGCGTCTCGACGGCAGCACCTGTCTGCAGTTATGGAATAAAGAAGGCAGGGTGATACGCCGGGAGGGCGATCCGCTGGAAGTGGCGCAGTGGCTGCAGGCCTGTCATGATGCCGGAATGGAGGTTCGCGTACAGATAAATGAAAGTGCCGCTCCGTAAGAACACGCCTGTGCACGGTTTACACATCATCCCATGGTGGCAGCCGGTTAACTTTCCTGCGCCACCAGTGGATAGGAGATATGATCAGTCATAACATTAAGTCTAAAATTACAGACATCTCAAAAAGTCTGTAGCATAAAAGAGGCCTGATGTAGAATACTGTGCAAAATAGAATATTAAAAGGATTTGATATATCCCCTGTTCACAGTTATATGTTTCTGAATTACATGGTGAATTCCCCCAACATAATGCTAGGATTTAAAAATGGCAGAAAAAAAGAAAAAAACTATTACTGGTCAAGTCTTGAACTCCATTAAAATTAACAAACTAAAATGTATAAATGGATTAAACGAGATTATTTTTAAACCTCATGCGTTAACCGCAATTTTAGGTCCAAATGGAAGCGGAAAATCAACAATACTCCATGCCATAGCAAGCATATACATGCCTGAAAAAGGTTTCCCCGGTGAAGACCATCGGTTAATGCATTTTTTTCCACGCAGTCCACATGCTGAATGGAACGGCAGTGACTTCATTGTAAATTTAACTTATCGTAAAGATGGTGTAATGATTGAAAATGAATTAAAAAATTATGGAAAAGCTGATGTTCGAGGCTCACGATGGATTCAGATTTATGCTCGTCGTCCTTTAAGAGAAGTTTACTATCTTGGCATTGATAAATGTGTTCCTATAATAGAATCAGAAAAAAAGAATAATATTCAGTATGAAACCAGCAGTGTCAGTAATGATTTAATAACAAACATTCTTCATTACGCCTCCTATATACTTAATAAACCATATACAAGTTTCAATCAACATCAACAACCCAATGGAAAAATATTGATTGGAGTTGAGTCAGAGGGACTGGCCTACTCATCATTAAGTATGAGCGCAGGAGAGCAAAAGATATTTTTAATTCTGGAAACAATATTAAAAGCGGACAAGAACGCCTTAATATTAATCGATGAATTAGATTTGCTGTTGCATGACGAAGCATTGAAAAAGTTAATAGACGTCATATCAACTCATGCCGAAGATAAAAATAAACAAATCATCTTCACTACCCATAGAGAAATGGTAACCACTTTATCAGACAAGATAAATATAAGACACGTCGTAAACATTCAAGGCCGTAGTTATTCATTTGAAGAAACAAAACCTGATGCTATAAACAGATTAACAGGTAAATCAACAACTCCCATTGAAATATATGTGGAAGATGATCTTGCTGTTGCAATAATAAATAAAATATGTTCTTTACTTAAGGCCAGCAGATATGTGAAAATATTTAAATTTGGCGCAGCTTCAAACGCATTCACTCTACTTGCCAGTACACTTATTCGTGGAGATAATCTATCTGATAAACTTTATATTCTTGATGGCGATAAATACTCCACAGAAAATGAAAAGAAAGCTGCTCTTGATAAAGTTTTCACCGGCACAGAATCACGAACTTATGAGTTAAAAGCGGCAGCGGAAGGAAAAATAAAACAATTTAATCTCCCAAATGGAGTTAAGCCTGAACAATACATTCATTATCTTATTACAAATGTCCCACTGGACGGATTGGGTGGAGAATATTTAGAAATAATAGAAGCAGCAAGGGATATCAGAGTTGAACTTGATGCTCATAATTATATCTCGAACATTTTAACTAAATTGGGCATTGATCGTCCGTCCGGGTTAACACGAGTGATGGATCTGGCCTCCAGGCATCCCGAATGGCATCAGTATGTAAGTGAAGTCACTGACTGGTTACAGCCCGTAGTTTCTGATTTAATGGAACGATTACCTGAGAATGATACAGTAGATATAACTTAAAATATCCAACCATCCCGAATGAGCAAATACAAAAGCTCATTTGGGATAATGATTAATATAATTATGCTGGCTCATTTCATGCCTGTCATAAAAAAACAACAAATTTTGTTCTGTTATTTTCTTAACGAAGATATTATGTTAATTGTGAAAATATGATATATATTATTATATAAGAACACATCGTAGAGGTTTTTATGGGGAAATATCAGGAAGAAAAGAAAACACCCATCATTATGGTGAAAAAACGTCGCACTCTTTTACCCCCTTCCTTATCTGAAAAAACAGGTGTTATCGCACGTTCAGAGACGGTAAAGATGGAAGATCCAGTATCTGTGGGAAGCAGTTCTCCTGCCGTCGATACTCATCCCCCTGAAGCTTCTGCCAGTAAGAAAAAAAGAAAAAGACGCCGTTTTCCACGCCAGCCTCATTGGACTCATGAATTTACTCACAATTGCGTGGAAAAAGTTAAGTCTCTGTTTCCCCATCTTCGCGCAGAAAGCGGGGGATTTCTTCCACTGAAAATTGGCATAACCAATGATTTTGCCGCATTCCTGACAGAACACCCTGAGACAGAACTGACACTGGATGAATGGTCCTGTGCAATATCCTGCATCACCACCCGACAGGTATATCTGCTGCGTACTGCTGTCGCAGGTATCCCTCGTTATGGACTGGATGGACTACCAGCAGGTCAGGTATCAGAATGCGATGCGCAGAATGCCAGACGCTGGCTGGCAGTAAGGGAAAAACAGAAGCTAAAGATGAAAACCATGCAGGAACAGACCGCGTCAACCGAAAAAATTGAGCGGTAATTTCATCACGATAACAGCAGGTTACCAACACAATGATATTCATTGTGAAGTATTCCTTTCAGGCCAGCTTATGTGTTTTTTGCAGGCTGCTGGTAGCCAGCAGCTTCAATTGATCCCCAAAATCAGGGAAACCTGCTGTGGCAAGTACATCTGCAACAATGTCTGCTTTGGTATGACCACGTTCAAGCCAAACGAGTTTGAGTTTGACTCCTGACTTTATAGTATTGTGCATATTCCGAGGTAATTCTGAATTACCAAATGGGCATTCAAAGGCAATCATCGCCCTGAAAAAGCAGGCTAACCGTTCATCTGCAGGAATAGCAAACAGGTGCCATTGCTGACATAAAGCTGAAACCATCTGCATGTTTACATGGAAGCGACTCAATCTGCCCGTAAGCGGAACAGAAATTCCCAGACGGCATGCCTGATAACGGGCAGCTGCAAAATGATGTGAGCCACCTTCATTCAGCCAATACAGCTTACGCTCAGTCCACGGATATTCAGCAAAGCGCATTCGATGGAGCCTTAACTCCCAGTACTGCATATTTTCTCTGAGATGTTCTTCATTTACCGGGGTAACCAGCCCAGGGCATCTCAGTAGAGGAAATTCATAAATGTCACCAATATCATACATCTCAGATTTCGATGCGGAGATACCCTGAATATCGGTGATATCACACGAAAAATGAGGAATATCTTCTTTGCTAATCAGATTCTGAACTTCGGGAACAACCATATGACATCGTTCTAAACCACGATAGTAGCCTGGCTTATAGAAATCTATCGTACATTGGCGAGAATCAGATGGTATCCATGATGGGGATATCCAGTCCTGCCAGTAAATCACCGATCGCGTCCATAGTGTATCGACAGGAGTTTTTAAAGGACACGGGATTAACTCCCCGGATGCAATCGCTCTTTCAAGTTGCCCTGGTCGCCCCAGAGAATGTCTTATTTTTTCATAGCCCCATCCAACTATACTGCGCAAAACAGAAAGTTGAGTTTTATCTGACAGCTCGGAAGATATGTATCTCTCTTTTTTATCATTCATATATTTTTATTCAGACGATCAATTTTTTCCTGATAATAATGATAAAAGTATTGATTGTTAACAGATGCCGCGCCAGCGGCATGGAAGGCGGCACTCCATTGTTTCATATGATACCGGAGTAAAACCGCCGAAGCCCGGCGTAAGCCGGTACGTATTGATAGATTTCACCTTACCCATCCCCAGCCCTGCCAGACCATACCCGCTTTCAGCTATGAGAGAGCTTCTGTGCGCGGTCGGAGTGGTCCCGACGAGGGTTTACCCGAAGTCGGGGCGTATCTCCGCGTTAGCGGGCCGTGAGGGCCGCTTACGAGCGTGTACTGAGGACTTCCAGCCAGAAGACTGACAGCGATGACAATGTAGTTACAACATTCATAATTAAAAGCGATGTTGTTCCCGCCCTTTGGGCGGGGGCGGCCTCGCTTTTCAGTTATGAGGGGTGGGCACGGTGCTGCGTTTGTGTGGTGTTTTTATTCCTGATGTTTTTTTGTTGTGGTTCCAGAACGGTGAGGTTCGGGGCCCGCGCGTCAGCGTGGGAGGTGCTTTTAGATTCTGAGCGGCGCGGCCTTGGCCGCTGCAAGCGAAGGCCTCTTTGTGTTTGTTCACAGTGGTTTCAGAGATAAAGACTTTCCCTGCGGCGAAGCAACGCAGGGGATTAAATGATGGGGTTAAGAGTATATTGCAGGTTTGCTGTTTCAGGTTTGCAGCTTCTTAAAGTTCTTTGTTTGCGGATTTATGTGGATAACTGAAACAACGTGGCCACGTTCTGATGACTGATGCGTGGTTTTATGGGCAGATATGCCCCTCTGAGGGGATTTAAGGTGACTACTAAGGATTTTGGGCTGAGCGGAATCTGCGCCGAAAGCCCCGGAGGGGCTGGCGATGATTCAGTGCTGAGGGAATGATGCTGTCTAGTGCGGTGGCGGGGCAGCCAGCGTCAGTTCAAGCTGACGCAACTCCCTGATGGCCAGTCGCTTCAGATGGTCATCGGAACAGAAATAGGCTTCATCCGGCGGCAGACGCTTCCGGAGATACTCAGCCATCTCATAAATCTGCTGGTCAACAGGTAATTTCTTCAGGCGGTTGGCACGCTTGCTGGCTGCGGCTTTTTCACGGCGCTTCTTCAGGGCATCCTGGCTGCGCTGCAGATACCAGCGTTTTCTGGCCGCATGAACGGAGATATCTTCATCCTCACGCAGAACACCTTCCCGAATGAGCTGCTGGCGGATTTCACTTTCACGCAGTCGTTTCTGCTGCTGTTCGTGAAGTTTTACCATGTCGACGCCCAGCATCTGCCAGCCAGCCGGTGTTATCCAGACGTAACGTGGCAGACGCTGGCGGGTTTCACGGTCCCACAGGGTTTCCTCTGAAACACCCAGCACACCAAAACGTACCTGTTCGGCCAGCAAACGGGAAAGGCGGGAGACCGTCACTTCCAGTTCCGGAATAACCTTCCCCTTGCTGTCTTTCGGGCTGATTTCTCTGGCCAGACGGGAAACACTCATGCCTACGGTATGTGTGCCCGCATCACTGAAGCTGACCAGAACCGGCCAGATGGCATCGAGGAGGCGTTGTTTTTCCGGACGGAAAGCATATTTGCGACCGGCATACATTCGTTTCTGCACGTAAAAAGGATGCAGAGACATGTGCATGCGCAGGCTCTGCTCGCCGGTCACCGGGTCCTTTTTCACCAGACGGTTGTAGGCGTGCCCGAGCTGCCCGCTCAGCGCCTTATAGCGCTCAGGACGATACCAGGACGGATTTTCGCATTTGGGTTTGGTGGAGTGCTCACCGCGACGACGCTTCGTGCGCTTCCTTTCCGGTTCAACCAGGAAAGTGGTCGCCCTTCCCGCTTCATAGTCTTCCCAGAAACGGATCTGCTCTTCGGGTGCTAACTGACTCCAGTGTACTGCGTTATATGGAGTATTCTTCAGACCTGCCACAAGCTGTCGCTTATGGCGGAGCGATTGTGCCGTGTATTTATACACTGCACAGGGTTGAATCTCTGGTACGGTTTCATTATACTTTACCCGTATTCTGTGAGGCCCCCACTATCTTTCGTCGTTCCGCCAAGTTCGTAAGAAAGATAGTGGGGGTTTTCCTTTTATGGCTTCCGGAGCATCTTCAGTCTTCTGACTTACTGCCCGTACATGCCATCTCTCCTGAATGCCTTATGGTGCATTCTACCGTCCGGCTTTCGCCGCTTTGCTCCACAGAGTGCCACCCTCTGCACAGCTAATAACAGCCGAAATATACCCGCTTTACGTTAATTTGAAAAGCATTACAACGATCTCTTCTCTTCCAGTGCCTCCTCACCGATACCTCTAATGAGTTAATCCTGACCTGCGTCAAAAAAATAAAATCTATTTTTAAAAGCAGATTTTTCTGCTTTAGATCCTTCTTTTGGATTAAAAGATCGACTTTTGTTCTACTCACGATCATTTATCTTACAACCGATCCACCTAACAGAATAATATTCTGTTTTAAGACAATTAAACGATCTAAAAAACCTTTAAAAAATCATTTTGTAGATCATTCGATCGTAAATAGAATAATTCTTAGATAATAAAACCATTTGTTACACAGCCCGCCAATTGTGTAACAACAGCCTCTACAAGAGCATATTTGTTCATATGTTCGTCAGAACTGCGGATTGTCTGGACGAGGGTCAGACACCGTTTCGTGCATATGGACCAGCATGTTCGAACGCCACAAAGCAGAAGCATCATGCCTGGATCGCTTCGGCGCGGAGCGTTAAGTTTTGACGCTTTTTTGTATGTTTTTTAAGCGGTTAGTTGACTCGGTACGTTATACTAAGTACCCTTTACTGGTCACAGGCAAAACTGTGATCGGGCGTAGGAACCCGCGTAGTCATCGTCGGCGCAGAAGTTAATTTCTTCATTTGGCGTCGTTTTTTGCCATACCATAAAGACAGGAACTTGTATTTCTTGTCGTCATCTATGGTAGCTCAGGCGGGGCAGGCATTAGCCTGGCCGGTTTCCGATGACGCCGGTATTCCTACCCCCGTCTGGGCTATCACCAATGAGCGTAGGAACTCGGTGATAGCGTTTTTAGTTGTCATCGGAGACCTTTGCTATGTCACCTCAAATGATACAGAAACTCCCGGCCATCACTCTGTTGGAAGGCATGTTTCCCGAGCTATCAACAAACCAGCTTAAAGTCTGCGTTTTTTACGCAATGGGTGTTCCTTACGACGCCATTGCTCAGAACTGTCGACTTTCTCCCGAAACGGTACGAACCTACCTGAAGCGAAGCCTGAAGAATTTAAATCTGGAAGGATATGATGCACTTCGCTCTGCCGTGCTGATGCGAACGTTCGTTTTCATGATTAGCAATACAGCTAAAGAAAACGAAAAAATGTGAACAGGTGTCCCCATTAAAGGGGACACTTTCATGGAAATTGCATTTTGCACTTTACAGGCGATCCCAAATTGATAAACATAAACACCAAGCACAAGTTACTTTAATAAAGCAAATCACTTCAGACGGTGTCCCAGTTATTTGTATCTGGCTCATGCCAGATATATGGCGACCTTACTCTGAACTGACGTGCTGATGTTTTATTTCGCGTATCACAATACTGTGCCACTGTATTGCTGATATTAGTGCTTAGCCGTTCTTTATCTGTGAGTTCGCCAAATCACCGATACAGAACGTACTAGAGTCTGCTGGTTATATGCCTGTCAGAACTGCAGTTTATCCAGATATGGGCTGGACACTGCTTCAGACATATGATTTAGCATATTCGCCTGACATCGCAAAATCGTCCATCATGGATCGGTTTTGCGCGGAGCGTTGAACTTCGTGAATATAGAACACCTGAATAACCGGAACTGGTATCTTGCGCAATATAATACAGCCGGCAAAAACAGAGAATCTTTATTCTCATGGCTGAATGAGCAAAACGTCGTACCATGGACTCCATTAATAACAAGAAAGATAAGACGGGCAGACTCCAGGTGCTGTTACCGTGAAAGAATATTCGCTATTTTTCCAGGGTACTTTTTTATTCTGGCTAATTTTGACATTCAACCAGTATCGGCATTACGTCGCCATAGCGCCTTCATTGATTTCGTGAAGTTTGGCGGTGAAATAAAACCCGTCAATAAAGATATTGTTGATGGATTAATGAAGATTTACCCGGACCCTGTGCTAAATCCGGGAGCCAGGGAAGAGCTGAATGCGGCTTCCAGCATATGGCTGACAAAAGCACAATATCAGTATCTCCTCAGAATGGAAAATACTCTCCAGCCTGAGTCGAGGATATCCCTGCTCCTGGAACTGGTATCAAATGCCGAACATCACGGCTTTATGGAGCGCCTTGTAAACATCCCATAGCCAGTATTTCCCGGCCTTCGGGCCGGGCTTTTTTCAATTCAAGAGAATATTCTGGAGTGAAGCCTGCACGAATCCATCCCCACCATGGACTCCCCCTGTCTTTTGATGGAACCGTGTATTTCTTAATGGCGAAAGAAATAAAAGGCTTCACCCCAGAGTATTTATTCGTTTTTTCAAAGGCCGGCCCGTGCCATCACGTGTGGCGGAGAGAACGGACACCGGTCTTCTTTTCATCTCACAGTAGGACATTCGCATGACCACGACAGAACATCCCGTGCGCCAGTTGCTCTGGTGTGCACTGAATGCCCTGAAAACGGCACAGGAAAACCACAATATAACCAGTGAAACCGGATTACGGCATTACCTGCTTGAATGGCTTTCTGGTGCCAGCAGACATCCTGAGTTCCGTAGTCTCCCTGGCGAAATCATGGCGTTAAAAGCATTGACCGAAAAAGATCGCAATATTCCCATCATCGGAACGCTGAATACGCTCTTTCTCAGCTCTGCCACTGTCGGGGAATGTCCGTTGTTTCGTTTTCGGGCTGCGCTGGGTAAATTACAGAAAGCAGGCTGGCGCACTTATGTCTGCCCATGGCCTGAGAGGGTGTTCAATGAATCCATTGAACGGGCCTGTTCCGGGAAACGCCATCTGCTACAACTAAGTCGCACCGAAGAGTGTTTTCTACCGACAGGCGATATGAGGGCACCAGTTACGTTGCAGCTGATCACTCCACTACACCGCAAAACTATGCAGCTTCTGGAAACGGCAGAGTTAATATTCTCCGACGAAAGATTTCAGGTGGTGAGAGGATACGAACATCAATTCGGGATCGAACGCAGAGAAACCCTCTTTCACACCCTATTTATCGGGCTGCCCAGCTTGCCAGAAGATGTCTGGGGTGCAACACAGGAACAGACGACTATCACATTACACTGAGGATGTGTAATCCCCGGCATACCCCGTTTCCAGTCTTCGCAGCCTGTACCGCCCTTCCTGCCGTTTCCGACATTCTTTCTGTCACTACTCGCTTGTGCCGTTTTTTCGCAACCGGTACGTGCAGTTATGACGGTACAGCTGCTTCTTTTCCCGTTCCGGAAGGAGTCTTTGATGCCACAGCAACATCCCGGACGACTGCAAATACTGGTCGTCGACGCACACTGCAAACGCAGGCTGTTTTCAACGAAAACACCGACAGACCCCGATGAGCTTGCCCGACGTTTCTGCACGCCGGATAACTGTCTCGTGGTGGTACTACGCGACAACCGATTTCTGTTCCGACTGGAACGTGCTCCCGGCAGCCACTGCCGCTGGCACAAGGGCAGCAGCTCCCGCCATCAGCATCTACAGGACTGGCTATCATGAACGCAACTGAAGCAAAATGTTTATTCTTTTCCTGTGCCGGAGTGCTCATCCTTCTGGCGTACTGCATCCAGTTATTAGACGATGCTCGCTGGAAACAATACAGACAAGAACACCAGTGCACCGTGACGGACTCCCGTGAATCTGAACCCGGTTTAATATTCACCCGTCCTGCCCAGGAGGCCTGGACATGCAACGATGGCTCTGTCCACTGGAAAAAACTCGACCCTAACCGTGACGGACTTCTGTACGGAGAATAATCAATGACCAAATTAATTTGGACTGTTTATTATGTTGTCCTACTCACAATTTTCTGTGTGGGGATATTTACTGCAATACATTATCTGATTTCAAGAGAAACAACAGATGACGAATCTGACATTAATACCCTGTACCTTGATTCATTTAAAAGTAAAAACAACTGCAAATCATTTGAAACTAACACCAATTTACTGGATAAAAATGGTAACCCTGTGGAAATAATGGTGTGTGATGATCAGGAACTGCATTTTTTTGTTCCAAAGAATTAAACAGTTAATCCTCCTTACTCTGTTATTTTAGTCGCCTGCCTCAGCCAACATGAAAAATAATAACGCACCATTATATCTCTGGTTGCTTTGGTGTACGCTTTGTCTGTACATCACTACCCCATGGCAATACTTACGTTATCCATTCACTGACAACATATCATTGCCTTATATGTTATATTTCTTTGTGGTGGTTGTGATTTGCATTTTCCCACTACTTTTCAGATGTGTACTTCTTATTGTAAGGTCTGCATCTAAATACGACTTCACATTCTTTGTGAAGAAGAAAAAGGGCAGCAATAAATCAACTATACATCTTAGCCCCTATGCTGACACACATTGCCCGGAGTCAATGAGGAAACACTGGGATGTGTTGCTTTCTCTGATATCAAAAGCAATTAATAATGACGAAATCATTGTCATGCATTCACATCTCTTTACTCCGGCAAGAATAAGAAAACTTATAAAGAGACTGGAATCTTATGGTTTGAATTTCTCCGTTATTACATACCCACGGAAAACAAGCCTGTACGAAAGATTATCAATTCCTTTTGTATATCTCTTATTTCAGTGGTCTCTCCCACATTTGCATTCGGACGGAATGACAGTCGTCATTCGACCTCACCAGACCCACTACACCAATTAAAAAATACATTTAGATATAAAAAGAACGCCCATAAACAGGATTTTTATTTTCACAAAAAATCCCAAAACACTGGCTTAATTGGCTATTCACAACCTCGCCTTTAAAATAACATGCAACATTAAAACTCAAAAGACAGAATAATGAAAATACTAATCAACAATATTAAAGACCCAAGCAAACTTCTGAATGCGACTAAAACGGGACATTCAGGAGTAATTCTCTCAATATCGGTATACATTACCCATCCAATTGCACATAAAATAATGAACCCTTACTTAAAGTCCGCATTAACTAACAAACACGTATATACGAACACGGAGTCTCCGTTATGAAAAAAAACTATCTGACACTTATACTGCCGTCATTATTGTCCGGCTGTGCCGGAATTTCCGGCAGCAATAACGTGGCACCATCAGATACGCCTGCTCTGGTTTTTGTTGACGGACAAATCAGTGAAAGTGCTGGCGTTCTGGCACTTACGCAACAACGTCTTTCTCCACCTAAAATAACTCCCCCCCCGAGAGTCAGCGTGCCAGAGACAGTAAAAACAGCACAGCCAGTAAGCGAATCCCGACCGTTACCTTCACCTACAATAAGTCAGAATTTCTCCCGGTTAATCATTACAGGCAAGCCTGGTAGCGCCCCTGTAACACTATCGCCGACGGCCCGTAACCGGACCGTCAGTCAGTGGATAAAAACATTACTACCGGAAGGATGGAAATTCAGACAAGAGAATGCAGCCACGCCCAAACTGAATACCAAACTGGTTTCATGGTCTGCCAATGATCAGTGGACCCGTTCTCTGAACCGGTTGCTGGAAGAACAACACCTCTGGGGCCATCTGGACTGGGATAATAAAACGTTGACCGTCACAACATCGGCTGCTGCACCGGCACAGGACACGGCAACCACTATCTCGCCAGCAGCCATGGTAACCACATCCACTTCCCCGGAGTCACCAACGACAGCAAATAGCCAGAACAAACCACGAAACCCATTCAGGGGAAACAGCGTATCTCCGTCTACGCCCGCAGCAATCCCGACTCCGACCGGCTCTACAGTCAAGTCTATCCCACTCATGACCGGGACCCCTGTCAAACCGGTATCTCAGGGTAAAGAGTGGCGTGCGCCGGCAGGCACTACATTAAGGGAAAACATTATTAAGTGGGCAGAAGAAACAAAATGCGAAAGCATGGCATCAACGCACTGGATGGTCATATGGCCACTTTCTGTAACCGATTACCGTCTGGATGCACCTTTGATGTTCCGGGGATCATTTGAATCAGCCATGGAGCAGGTATTTGAGTTATATCGGACCGCGCAAAAACCTTTATACGCACAGGCCTCCCGCATGCAGTGCATCATTACAGTTTCTGATACAAGGGATGGTCGCTAATGGGATGGCTGGTCATGGCCGTCGGCCTGACCATTCTGATTATCACTGGAAGCTACCAGAATCAGCAGATGTCTGAAACCACGAACGCCCAGCAATATGCAAGTGCATCTGTATGGGCAAGTCAGATACTAATGATTGCTAACAGAATCAATGATATCAGATACGTATCAGGCCAGCAGGACGGAGTAATTTCTTCAGATAAACTGGCTCTCCCTGTCACTCCGGACTCCCGAATTAAACATCAGTTACAACAGGGACGTCTGTGGGTATGGATGCCTGAACAACCAGGACTTGTTGAAACTTTGCGTTCAAAAAGTCGTGGTTCTGCACTAATAGGGATCTTCCAAAACGGGCAACTCACCTGGCTATCAGGAACTGTAACCGGTCTGACACCCCCAGCAGGCATTACTGCTGGTTCTGTCGTCTACGTTAACTAATCTGGATATATTCATGAAAAAATCACACCAGCGTTCAATGAAGCTGGCGGTGCTCCCCTGCATGATCGCCGTCGCTCTTTCTATCTCCGGATGTACTTTCAGAGAAATCAATAAAATGCAGAAAAAAGCACAGGAAGACTCAGCACATGCCTGGGAAAAGGTATCAGCCCTTTCTGCCCGTAAATCGCAGGCTCTTACCTGGCTCGATAATCAATGGATAAACCCTGTTCCGGTCGCTCAGGTATCAAGAGAGAAAAAACAAACAGCTCCGGCCTGCTACATCACGCAGGCAAGAAAAGGAGAGATCACTCTGCAGGAACTGGGGCAACGTATTACTGCCGTATGCGGCATCCCTGTGATCATCACGCCTGACGCAGCCAATTCAACTCTTGAAGGAGGCGCTACCCGCCAGATGACAGGAACATTACCAGCACCAGATGAAAATGGACGTCTACCGTTAAGCAGCCTGGGCAGCACAACAATGACTACCTCCACTCAGCCATTAACGCTGAATAACCTCATGTGGCAGGGAGATATCAATGGTCTTCTGGATCTGATGGCCAGCCGGAGTGGTCTGTACTGGCGCATGGATAATGGTCGGATTGTATTCTATCTGACTGAAACCAGAACGTATCCACTTCATATGCTGAACACCAAAACCAGCAGCAGTTCCAGTGTCAGCTCTGGCTCAACAAGCACAATGGGGGCAACAGGAGGCCAGGATAACTCAGCATCCGGTGATGCTACGTCCTCTCAGAGCACAACCGTCGGTCAGGAATACGACCTGTATGAAGACATCCGGAAAACTATTGAAGCGATGCTGACACCAGAAAAAGGCCGTTACTGGTTATCTGCATCGAGCTCAACGCTAACAGTCACTGATACTCCTGCTGTCCAGGAAGCCGTCGCACGATATGTGGACGAACAAAACAGTATTATGAACCGCCAGGTAGCCCTGAACGTACAGGTTCTGAGCGTCAGCAATACCAGAAACGAGCAGTTCGGTCTGGACTGGAATCTTGTTTACAAATCGCTACATTCCGCCGGAGCAACGTTGAACAATGCAAGCGGAGATTTTACAGGCGCTACATCTGCAGGCGTATCAATTCTGGATACGGCAACAGGGAATGCCGCCAAATTCAGCGGTTCCAGCCTTCTGATTAAAGCACTGAGTGAACAAGGCGATGTCAGCGTTGTAACTTCACAAGAAAGCACTGTCACAAACCTGACGCCGGTACCTATCCAGATGGCAGATCAGACAGTTTACGTCGCCCAGTCAGCAACAACTACGACTACGGATGTAGGAGCAACAACAACATTAACACCGGGCATGATCACCACTGGATTCAATATGACCCTGCTGCCTTTAATTCAGAAAACAGGCAATCTCCAGTTGCAGATGAACTTTAATCTGTCTGATCCCCCAACTATCCGTAGCTTTACGTCAAAAGACGGAAACAGTTACATCGAAATGCCATATACCAAACTGCGTTCACTGAGCCAGAAGGTCAATCTGAAAGAAGGGCAATCACTTGTCGTTACTGGTTTCGATCAGAACAATACGACGACAAGTAAAGCCGGTACGTTTACGCCAGCAAATCCATTATTTGGTGGTTCACAAACCGGGAAAAATGAACGCAGCACGCTTGTGATCATCATTACCCCGACTTTCCCGTCAGGAGGCAATAATGGCTGATGAAGATATCAACCCGGTAGTGCTTCTCGCAGATCCTAAAGTAAATCATCGCGTGTGGGCTGCCTGTCTTAAATGGACTCCTGTCGTAAAAAAACAGCGCGTCCCCTCACATCATAAACACAAGTCTCATGTAAAACCCAGACGGCTTACCTCCCTGAAAGTGACTGTAGGCAGCAGAAATTCCCGTGGAAAGATCAGCCGCCTTACCGGCACAGGAATACTGACCAGGCCAGAACGCAATCATTATTTTTCCCTGGCACTGGCTTTCTGCTCATGGGTCAGAAATGGATACGGTGTCTTCCGGTACAGCGATAAGGAGCTCTTATTCCTTGCTTCCATTAATGGCCAGCCTGCCGTTATGGCTGACTTATCAGGAAATGATGCCGACGTTGCCCAAAAGGTCAGCCTTTTTCTGGCGATGAACGAAGAGCCCCCCGAAAAATGGCAGGTTGTATCGTCTCTGGAACATCCTGATAACTGGGAAAGTATTATTACCCGGTTATCATCAGCAGACCTCCGCCGTTGCAAACTTACTGTCGGCAATCGCAGCAAATTCACACTTCCTGCCGTACTGTTTTTAGTAGCAGCCGGCGCAGGCACAGTATTCTGGATGACTCAGCCAGAGCCTGATGTCGGACCGACCGCCGAGGAGATAGCTGCACGGGCAAGATTACAGTTTAAAAAGCTCGAACCACCACCGGAGCTCCCGCATCCATGGGCGTCACAACCTGTAATCAGTGATTTTCTGAAAGCCTGCGCGGACCTTCGAAAACCATCACCGGTCGCGCTAGAAGGCTGGAAACTTACCGGTGGAACATGTACTCCCGAGACATTCACACTGATTTACGAACGACAGCCAGGAGGAACTATTGAAGGCTTTCTGGCAAGAAGCAAAGAAATCTTTAATGTTATTCCTGACTTTAACCTTAAAGATGGTGCACGCCTGGCTTCTGTAACCCGACCACTGCCTTCCCTGCCCCGCAGGGATGAGGCAGTCCCTGCCCCCTCAGAACAACTGATGCGGGTGTTCACGTGGTTTCAGAAAAAACAGTTAACGCCGGCCATTAATGAAATAGCCATACCGGAACCATTACCAGGTAACGATGGTGAACCAGCCCCTGTTCAGAAATGGAAAGAATATCAGTTCAGTTTATCAACGCCTGTAAATCCTGATGAGTTGTTCCCTTTATTTCAGGATACCGGCGTTCGTCTGAGCAATATCCATTTTGAATTAAACGGCGGTACTTTCAGTTATTCCTCAGAAGGTCATATATATGCGTCCAGGTAAATTACTCATTATTCCATCCATATTTTTCTTCTCTGGTTTTTCATTTGCAACAACACAACCTCTTGTCACAATAGGAGAACTTGAAGCACAACAAAACCGGAATATTCTTTTACAGGCAAAAGTTCAGGGCGCACAGCTACAGAAACAACTCGAAGAATCAGATGTTAATCTGTCATCTGAAACTGTTTCAGGTTTCTCTGGTGTGACTGCCTCCTTGCCATCAGTTTCAGAGCAGCCGACATCTAAAAACAGAAAGGAATTGCCCGTTATTATGGAAATAAACGGCAAAGATAAACGTCTTCATGCCGTTCTTCGCATGGCTGATGGACGTCAGACAAGCGTCACCACTGGTAGCCAGCTTCCGGGTACATCCGTCACGGTGAAGTCGATCTCATTGTCTGGCGTCACGTTGAGTGATGGCACCACCCTTACTTTCTGAGTGATGTGATATGGACAAATATAATCTGAAGGATGCTCTCCTTTTTATATCCCGGGGAGACACCCATGAAATTCTCATCGAAACAAATCAGCGAACAAGACCTGACGTACAGAGTAATCTCCAGGAACTGCTAAACTTATACCCTGACATCACCCCAAAAGTAGTCTCGCTGTCTGAGTTACAGGAAGCCGGTCAGGATGATGAAAATAAAGGTCCGAAAGAACGGATTATTCATCTGAAAGATCTTGCAGATGTTAGTGAAAGTGAGAAGAAAGTTCTCTCCTATTTTGAAACAGCCAGAAAACTTGGTGCTTCAGATATTCATTTTTTAATTTCAGAGTCTATTTTCAAAGTTCGCATGAGAATATTCGGTGAACTGCAAACTGTAGATGAAGATCAACCTGCGTTGGGTTATTCACTTTGCGCAACAGCCATTCTGTCAATGGCTGATGTGACTGAAACCAGTTTCTTCCCTCAAAGGGAACAGGATGCGCGCCTGTCCCCACAATTAATGCGAAAAATAGGAATATTTGGTGCACGATACAGTCACAGACCTACGGGAGATGGTCTGATTGCAGTTATGCGCCTGATACCCGATGACGGAGACAAAGTTCCCACGTTTAAGCAACTGGGCTTTATACCGGAGCAAATCCGGTTGCTGAACGTCATGCTGCGCCGCCCGGAAGGGAAAATAGTTCTGTCTGGTCCAACAGGTTCAGGTAAATCAACAACGTTACGCAGTGCCTGCCGTGTATATCTTGACGATAATCAGGGGCGACACCTGCTGACGATCGAAGATCCGCTGGAAGGACAGATTCTGGGGGCAACACAAACCCCGATTATCTGTGACAAATCCGACGAAGAGGCCGTCAAACTGGCATGGAGTCGTGCTATTTCATCGGCAATGCGACTTGACCCCGATGCCATCATGGAAGGGGAAATGCGCGATCTTGTCTCGATGATGTCAACAACCTACGCGGCTCAGACCGGTCACATCGTTCTGACGACATTACATACAAACTCAGCTCTGGGTATACCGGAGCGGATGATTACGATGGGTATGAATGCCGATCTTATTTGCGATGCGCAATTACTGATTGGGATGATCAGCCAGCGTCTTGTACCAACTCTGTGTCCCTCCTGCCGTATTCCATGGGAAAAGCGAGTACCTGAACTTAGCGAAGACGACCGCGCTTACCTTGAGCGGCACTGCAATAAAGATTCACTCTGCAGTACAGATAATATCTGGTTCCGAAATCCTCACGGATGCTCCGACTGTAATCACGACGTAATTATTAACGGCAGAAAGCGCGGTGAAATAGGTAAAGGCCTCACCGGCAGGACCGTAATTGCTGAAGTGATAGAACCTGATAATCGCTTATTTCAGATTCTGAAAACACGCGGCAAAGTTGCAGCACGTAAATACTGGCTTGAAAACATGCATGGCATCAGTCGTGTAGAGCATCTTCTTCGCCGTATCAATGAAGGCCTGGTGGACCCTCTTGAAGCCGACAGAATCATCCCTCTGGACGAAGACGAACGCCTCAGCATCGATGATGCCTAACAGGAGAACAACATGCGTGAAATGAATTTCAGTCAACGGCTGAGACGTTTCATTGTCAGAAAAACGTTCAGCGCCCCCTACAGGGTGCAGTTTTACGAAGCTCTGCGTTTTCTGCTGGAAAATAAACAGCCATTAAAGACCGCACTGGAACAGATGCGGGATGCCTGGACAGACTTTGGACGAAAATGGCATCCCTTTGCTGAACTGGCCACAGACTGTATTGAGTCTCTTCGTGAAAACAGTGGCGAAAACTCTCTGGAATATACTCTTGGTTTATGGGTTCCCCAGGAAGAGGCTGCAGTAATCAGTGCCGGAATAAGAAGTGGTTCCATTGTGGATGCATTACAATTTGCCACCACACTTACAGATGCCAAAAAGCAACTCCATCAGGCCATATGGCAAATGGCTATTTACCCGGTGGGGTTGTTAATCATGATGACGGGGACATTATATGTTCTTAATACAGAGCTAATACCTGTACTGAGCAAAATAAGCTCCCCTGATTCATGGAGTGGTGCTCTTGGTTTTCTCTATGGATTATCTTTGTTTGTCGATAATTACGGCGCTATATGTGCCGTTCTTTTTGCAGTGGTCACAGGTGTAATATCATGGTCTCTGAAAAACTGGAAAAGCCGCTCTTTGGCTGACAATATAATGCCATGGAGTATTTATAAGGATATACAGGGGGCAGCATTCCTCCTGAATATGGCTGCACTTCTGAAAGCCAAAATGACAACGCTCAACTCACTGAACGTTCTTCAGGACTTTGCATCACCATGGTTAAGCACACGCCTTGACAGCATTATTTACCGCGTACGCCAGGGGGATCACCTTGGGCTGGCTTTGCGTCAGTGCGGTTATCAGTTCCCATCCAGGGAAGCAGCCAACTTCCTGTCTTTATTACAGGGAGATGGCGCAACGGAGCTAATCGGCAATTATGGCCAACGGTGGCTTGTACAAACGCTGGAGCGAGTAAAAAAACGAGCAGCTGTTGTGCGTTTAATTATGCTGATATTTCTTGTCATGTCACTCCTGTTACTGGTCATGGCCGTTGTAGACATTCAGTCTATTGGCGACAACAGTATGGGTAATCTTTAAATAAAACGAGGTATTTATGTTAATCCAAAATATTGATGTTAACGCTCTGAAGAAAAATGAGAAAGAAACGTCTCATGACAAAGGCTGGGGTATTATGGAACAGGGTGCAATAGCACTTGTTGTAATTATCGTACTTGCCCTTGTTTTTGGTGGATTGTATATGTTGCGTTCACGAACCGGTGTGGCAAATGAAAGTTCGAACATACAGACAATCATCACAAGTACTCAGGGGCTGCTAAAAGGTAGCGATGGATATACGTTTACCAGTGGAACCAAAATGACGGGTGCTCTCATTCAGATGGGTGGCGTACCCAAGACTATGACAGTGCGTGGTACTCCATCATCAGGTACAGCAACGCTCTATAACTCATGGGGCGGTGCCGTAACTGTTGCTCCGGCTTCAACATCAGGTTTCAACAATGGTTTTACCGTCACCTATGAAAAAGTCCCACAGGATGCCTGTATCCAGATTGCCACACAAATCAGTCGTACTGGTTTAACTAACGGTATTACCCTGAACAGTACGACTCACAATGATGGAAAAGTCACTACTGAAGAAGCCAGTGCGCAATGCACAGCTGATAATGGCAGCACCGGTACAAACAAACTAATCTTCACCATCAATGGCTAAGGAGTTTTAATGTCCGGGGGTAAAGTGCCCCTCAGACTTATTTCATTAATCCTGCTTTGTTCTCTTATTTATCCCGCCCGAGCTTCATACATCGCCCCCAAACAAATCTGGACTAACAAGTGGGACAATTGCTTTGCCGCCGCCGGCGCACGCTATCAAATTGAACCATTATTGTTGAAGGCCATTTCTGCCGGGGAATCTTCATTGAAGCCGGGCGCAATTAACATAAATAAGGACAGAAAAACAGGCAAAGCCAGTAGTACGGATTATGGGTTGATGCAAATAAACTCAACCCATATTCCAAAGCTTATAAAGATGGGCGTAATCAAAAAGTCTGAGGATTTAATTACCAAACCATGTCTTAATATCCATATAGGAAGCTGGATACTGGCAAGACATTTTCAGATATGTGGCGTCAGCTGGAATTGCCTTGGATCATACAATGCCGGATTCCGTAAGGACAGACATGAAACAAGAGAGCAATATGCTAATAAAGTATGGACAATTTATCGTGACATGAAAGGGATATGCCTTCCCGGGCAGGGAGGCAGACAATGCAGACAATCGTAGGCATAAGTCTCTCCCCTGTTTATATCCTCCCATTGATGTTCATATTTTCCATTATTGGACGAACTCTGTTATTCAGAGTTCGTTATTTTTTATCTGATACAGAACATCTCTGGTATAAGACACACACTGCAGTTCTGTCAGGAATATGGCTATATAGTATAGCTGTGGCATTAATTATTTTATCGCCATCCCAACTTCTCTACCGTATTCATGCTGTTCTTATTCTTTCGTTCATGCTGCAAATGGCAGTAACGGATGCACTAACAGGCCTCTTACCTGGTACATTCACCAGGCGTTTTTTAATCGCTGGAATATTATCACAAATCACAACTGATATATGGTGGCTCCGTGCAACAGAAATTGTCTCTGCCGCAATTGTCTTATTCTGTCTGCATAAACTGGTTAACCGCCATCGTCTTAATATTGGCACAGGAGACCTGTGGCTTATTGCAGGTATTACCGCATGGTCAGGGCTATATAACGCCATATGGAGTGTGTTGCTGGGCGCAGGAGGATTTGTCTTATGGCATTCAACATGGTGCATAAAAGGACATAAAGAAGGCCCACTGGGTCCATGGCTGTGTCTTGGCCATGTCCTTTTGCTACTGGATAATCTTTATCAACCACTATGGGTAATCTGATGAAAAAATATGACCGAGGCTGGGCATCGCTGGAAATTGGCGCGGCTTTATTGATTGTTATGATCATAGTTGCCTGGGGAGCAGGCATATGGCAGGACTATTTAAAAACCAAAGGTTGGCAGGCTGAAGCTCGTCTTGTCAGCAACTGGGCCAGTGCAGCCCGCTCTTATATAGGGAAAAACTACACAACTCTCCAGGCAAGTAGTACCACATCAACCCCTGCCGTTATCACGACAACCATGCTGAAAAATACCGGCTTTTTGTCCAGCGGCTTTATTGAGACAAACAGCGAGGGGCAGCGGTTACAGGCATATGTAGTTCGAAACGCCCAAAACCCGGAATTACTACAGGCAATGGTTGTATCCAGTGGTGGCACCCCTTATCCAGTGAAAGCACTTATCCAGATGGCTAAGGATATTACCACTGGTCTTGGTGGATATATCCAGGACGGCAAAACAGCCACAGGTGCATTACGTTCCTGGTCAGTAGCTTTAAGTAATTATGGTGCCAAAAGCGGTAACGGGCATATTGCCGTACTGTTATCGACAGATGAACTTAGTGGTGCAGCAGAGGACACTGATCGTCTTTACAGATTCCAGGTCAATGGTCGCCCTGACTTAAACAAAATGCACACGGCCATTGATATGGGATCAAATAACCTGAATAACATTGGGGCAGTAAATGCCCAGACTGGTAATTTCAGCGGCAATGTGAATGGTGTAAATGGCACTTTCAGCGGTCAGGTAAAAGGCAATAGCGGAAACTTTGACGTAAATGTCACCGCTGGCGGTGATATCAGAAGTAATAATGGTTGGTTAATTACTCGTAACAGCAAAGGCTGGCTCAATGAAACTCACGGTGGCGGATTTTATATGTCCGACGGATCATGGGTTCGAAGTGTAAACAACAAGGGCATCTATACCGGCGGTCAGGTGAAAGGCGGTACTGTTCGTGCTGATGGTCGCCTTTATACTGGTGAATACTTACAACTGGAAAGAACTGCCGTTGCTGGCGCATCATGTTCGCCTAACGGCCTTGTAGGCCGCGATAATACAGGGGCAATACTTTCGTGCCAATCCGGTACGTGGAGGACAATAGGTGGAAAACTCAAAGTTACTCAGCTTTCCACCACAGGTTATCTGGGGCAATTCGACTTCTGTGCCATTGCCAGAATGGGCAACGCAGAGGATGCCCACTACTGCCAGGTAGTTGAGAGCCCAGCAGGTTCACGCAAATGGTACAAATACGAGCATAAGACAGGTTGTATTGCGTCGTGTGTAACGCTCAATTAAGTTTGATATCCAAATAGTGACTGCTCCCCGCCCTGTCGGGCGAGGCTTCCCACTTCTCAGGCCGCAACCGTCTGTGCGACGGATTTACGCTGGCCTCCATGGGCAGAGACGACGAGTCCCGCCGCCTTTAGTTCCAGTATTCCTTTTTGCCGGATGTTGAGTGCCGCATTGATATCGCGGTCGTGCTCTGCTCCACACTCAGGGCATCGCCAGATGCGTTTATGAAGTGGCATTTCCGGCATTTTGTAACCACAACAATGGCACGTTTTCGAACTGGCAAACCACTGGTCGAGTTTTACCAGGTGAACGCCTTTTATGGCGAACGTGTCCCATCTCCCGGAGCGTTACCTGTTAACGACCCTGACTACATTATGATTTGCCCTCTGAACCCGGGCAGCACCCCGCTGTAAACATCATTCGAAACACATACAGAAAGGCGAGTTGCAACAACTCGCCAAACACATTCGATCTGCATGATCGAAATTATTCGTTTCACCAGAAAAAACACCGAAGATACAATAACCACATGAGCTGAAAAGACTTTTTCAGTCGGAGGAACAATGAGACTGAATACGATCGGTATTGCGGCCCGAATGATGCTCTCGCTGGACAAAAAAGCAATCGGCGAAAAACTCATCAACGGTCGTCAGATAAACCCGACACCACTGCAGGTCCGTTACCCACAAGGGGTAAGAGAAGTTCTGGGGATAATGAGCGAACAATTAGCCATATCCACCGCTGATTTAACCCGAATCCTACTTGAGGATGCTCTTCATAATATGTTTATGCCTGCGGATAACACCACAGGAAACATAATAAGCAGAATTGAATACATCATGCTGTCGCATGATATAAATGCGCCATTACTGGCAACATTGCTGTCGCCATGGAATATCCGCTCCACGGTAATACAGGACCCGGCCAGACTTGCAGACTATCTTTCAGTTGACGCTCTCGAACATCTTGCTGAATGTTTTAATCTCAATCCGGACTGGCTGAATGGCCATGAAAACTATCCGATAGCGTTGTCCGGTGAATGGCCAGATACTGCTGATAATTTCAGAATGCTTATTAATGATAGCAGCAACACTGAAGTTATTTTCTGGCATAGTTTCCCCTTCGCAGGAAACACGAAAAGAGAATATTGCGGGGTAATATTGAGACAGGAAAAAGAAATAAATGGCTCTTTAATATATCCGGCACTATCATTATCACCAACACTTCTGAACGATGAAAAAAGAAAATGGTTAACTGAATATACAACCAGGCAGAATACAACAATGTCTTTGCGACGCGTTACGTTGAGACCTGGCCTTGCCGGAAATCTTATTACAGGGCAAATACTACCTGTCAGCTTATTTAATACGTCTTTATTACCCTGGTAAATACCAGATAGTACCAAAGTAAAAATTTACGGCACATCCGTGTCATAGCGTTGTTTTGTCTAAATTCTGATAAACAGGAAATTAAATGATGAAGAAAAATCATATTACCCGCACCATCATTGCATCTGCTGTATTATTTTCCTTTAACGCTGCAGCAGCGACGTCATATTTTGAAGCGCGTAACGATGCAATGGGTGGCACCGGGGTAGCATCTTCCCATTATGGTGTGGCACCTCTGGCAAACCCGGCTTTACTGACAAAGCACAACAGCAATGATGATTTCAGCCTTCTTCTGCCGTCTGTTGGGGCACAAGTTGCTGATCCTGATGATGTATCAAATAAAGCTGATGATGTTAAAGATGACTGGGATTTGTTTGACAGTGCTGTAGATAACCAGCATGGCGTACAACAGGCAGCGGCAAATCTTAAACATCGTCTGCAGGAATTCCGCAATATCAATGCAGATGCTCAGGTAGGTGTATCAGCTGTAGCAGCCATGGCAAATGACACTCTGCCGTTTGCCCTTATGGTCAAGTCTTACGGAACTGTCAGCGTAAACGGAAAAGTAAACGATGCAGACCTGGATTATCTGGACAAAGTTGCCAATGGAACAATTACCGACGTCGATAAGAATGCCCTGACCTCACGCGCATTCGGGCGTGCAGCTGTAATTACCGACGTCGGAATTTCATTTGCCAAAGAACTGGAAACGGCCGGACAAAAATGGTCTCTTGGCGTCACACCAAAATATCAGCGTGTGGACCTGTTTAACTACAACGTAACGGTTCGTGATTACGACAAAGACGATTTTGACGGTGACAAGTACCACAACACGAAAAACGGATTCAACGCCGATATTGGTGCTTATACAGACCTGAATGACAACTGGACTGTCGGTCTTGTTGCCCAGAACATCATTCCACGCAGTATTGATACTAAAGTCGTCAATGGCTTTAAAGAAACCTTCAAAATTCGTCCACAGGCAACCGCCGGTGTATCCTGGCATAATGACCTGTTTACCACTGCTCTTGACGTTGATCTGACTCCTGCCAGTGGCTTCACTTCTGACAGCAAACGTCAGTTTGCAAGTGTTGGTGCTGAATTTAACGCATGGAAATGGGCGCAATTGCGTGCCGGTTATCGTCAGAACATGGCATCAAACTCCGGAAGCGCCTTCACCGCTGGCGTTGGTATCTCTCCATTTGACGTCGTACATATCGATGTTTCCGGCCTGGTAGGAACTGACCACGATTACGGTGCAATGGCACAACTTCAGTTCACTTTCTGATTACAGTCCCCGCCCCCGGCACTAAACCCGGGGGTATTTTTATATTCAGTTTAAATAACATGATGAAACCACGTTCTTCTTATTCAAAAACAGCATTCATTCTTTTATTTTCTGTTTTCCTGGTAGCGGCAGTGACAAAAGCAAAAAGTTCGCTTCCCGATATCACACTGGAACAGGCAAAAGAAATTAATGCTGATAACACCGTTATTTTCCTTTTCCGCCATGGAGAACGTTGCGACCGTTCAGATATGCCCTGCTATTCGGATAAGAGCGGAATCACTATTACCGGTACAGAGAAAGCACAGCAGGAAGGTATTAAGTTCGCAACAATCTTCAGTGAATATGATATTTACTCCAGCAATGCGGTAAGAACCATACAAACTGCAAAATTCTTCTCCGGTAAAGAACCCGTCGTTATGGACAGTTTATCAAACTGCAATAATGATCTTTATAAGACGCTTGAATCAATCGCAAGAAAATCTCATAAAAGGAACATAGTAATAATGACACATAATCATTGTTTATCATTTCTGGCCAGAGATAGGCTCGGCAAGAAATTCAAACCGGCGTACCTTGATGCCCTGATCATGCATTACGATGGTACCCGGCTCATACTTGACGGAAAATACAACAAAGAGGCATAGAGGATATTTGAATTTACATAAATTCTGATATACTCAGTAAGATACAAGAGTGTACGGGCACATGTACCTGTCTGAATTGCAGGTTATCCGGACGAGGGCCGGGAACTGTTTCAGGGACAAGCGCCGGTACATTCGATTCATAAATCGTCGAGTCATCCATCATGGATCGATTCGGCGCGGAGCGTTAAAGATTACGCTCATATTCGTTTTATGTCTGACGACACATCAACCAGCCAGTATCAGGAATAATCACCTTCAGTAAACTATGAGGCTATTTACCTGGCCACACTGGCATTTATTTCCGGTAACGCAAGTATAGCCGGAAACAAACATCATCCTGTCTGTACCGGAGCACCGGTATATCCCATTCTGATTTAACTGCTCAGGAATTATTATGAACCGTATTATACCTGCGGGGTGTCTTGCCGCCCTTTTTCTGGCTGGCTGCAACTCCCCTTCTCAGCATACTCCTGTTCCGCGTAACTACGGTGCTGCCTCTGATGTGGCGGTTACCCGACACACTCAGTACACATTATGGGACAAAGGTGTGTTTTCCGGCCAACTTCTGGTTTCAACGGGGTCTCATCTTCTGACAGCTAACAGCGATCGCCTTTCCTTTGACTGGGAAGGTGATGCGATTGAATTACTGAACGAACTGGCCAGAGTCAGGGGGATGCAGTTTAACTACAATGGTGTCCGCCTGCCGTTACCAGTCAACCTTCACGTCCGGGATATGACGTTTTCCAATACGTTGAGACTTATTGAAGCCCAGACAGCCTGGAGAGCAACAATCCATCAATATCCGGGCCTGTTACAGGTCAGCTTCATGCAGCCGGAGAACCGGAAAAAATGAAAGTACTCACCTCTCTCATTTTGCCAGTAATACTGCTTACTGGTTGTTCTTCTTCCCCCACCATCTCGCCAGGTGGTGTCAATACGCCACCACCTGACATTAATGCATGGCTTAAACCACGAAGTGAAAAGCCCGATAGTCTGTCAGAAACCCGCTGGAAAATGCTGACCGACGCAGGTAAAACGCTTGGATTTCGTGGTGGCAAGGCTCAGCGTTCATGGGAGCTGATTCAGGCACTCAACGCCCGGGAAAGCACACTTAATGCCTTATACGATTTCCGGCCACTGATTAGCCCGGAAGGCTGGCTACCACCGGTTATTGATGAAGCACAGGACGTAGCTCATATCACGCCAGATCAAATCCGGACCTCTTCCCGGGTCTGGACCATCATTCGCCCTGAACGCTTTGTCAGCAATCCACCGGGCTGGCGTGACTGGCTTCTCCGGGGGCTTTCAACAACAGCCACTCCGGGTACAGAAGGCAGCGTCGTTCCAGAAGACAGCGTGCAACGAAAAGTGTGGGAAACCGCATTACGGCAGGGATGGCAGGAAGGAAGACAAAACGCCGACCTGACGCTTGAAGCCAACCAGAAAACCCTCACCCGTGATTACCGGGGCATGATGCTGTACTCACTTCTCTGGCGTCAGGGCATGATCACCCGTCCGGATGTTTCTGATCAAATGCAAACCGTTACAGGTGACGGGAAAAAACTGGTCACTGGAGATCGTGTTCGTCGCCTTAAAAATCATGCGGAATTCAATCTTCAGAAATCTCACTGGCGTCCGCTTATAGGCACTGAAGGAGGCTCCCGATGAATATTCCTGATGAGTTTGGTCTTTTTCCGTTTCAGCGTTTCACTGCAGATGAACTACGGCATTTCTTTGTCTGGTGTGCCGCACATAAAGTCAGTGATGTGGATCTGACCGGTGGGTCACCAGTATCTGTCAGTCGCTTTGGCCGACGGGTGCGTTGTTCCAGTGCAACGTTACCAACCACACTCATGTCCTCCCTGATTGATGAACTGTTCGGTCGGGAAGTCATTCCCCGCGTTCTGGCAGGCAATCCGGTTGACAGGACGATACAGATTAACGGGGATGCCTCCGGTCGCTATGGTCTTAAACGCGGAGAACGCATCCGGTTACGCTCTCACCTCATTCAGGGCACATCTGGTGCGGAGGAGAAAGCAATATCAATAACCATGCGTGTCATCCCGACAGAAATACCGGACATTCTCTCCATGAACATTGAGCCAGACCTGCTTGAAGCAATGGTCTGCAAAAGCGGTCTGGGATTTGTATGTGGTGAAACCGGGTCAGGAAAATCAACGCTGTGTTCAGCACTGTACCGTTACATTATGGACAATTTCCCCGACGCCAAAATCGTGACATATGAAGACCCGGTGGAATATATCCTGGGAAATGAAAACGATCTGCTCCCACCGCATCAGGCAGAAATCGGGCGTGATGTGGTCAGTTTTGCTGCCGGACTGCGTTCTGCGGTACGACGTAATCCCGAAATTATCGGTGTTGGTGAGATCAGGGATAACGAAACCGCCGACGCAGCGGTACAGGCAGGCAACACCGGGCATTACTGCCTGAGCACCATGCATACGAAATCTCCTGGTGAAACGCTGGCACGTCTTCTTGGGCTGTTTCCCCCTGTCATCAGGGATTCGATGGCCTGGGCAGTCCTGTCACTGTTGCAGTTCATTCTGGTTCAGGTTCTGGTCAGAACAAATGACGGTGGTCGTAAAGCAGTCCGGGAATATATCGTCATTAACGATGAGCTTCGCGACAATCTTTCCGGAATGCCACATGCAGAGTGGGGGCATCACATTGATGCCATAATCCGGCAGGAGAAGCGCCGTATCCGGGACCAGATTCTGGAAATGTATATCCGGAATGAAGTTGACCGAAGAGAAGCGATTCTTTTTATCCCGCCAGGGGAGTTACGGTCATGAAAAGAGAAGGTTTCTGGCGATATGCAACACCGCCAGTCAACATCCAGGGCGTACCTCTGCCGTTCACCATGATTTATCTGTTTATATGCCCCTTTCCCTCCAAAACAACCTTCTGGATTTGCACCGGCATCATTTTATTTTTCGTTATTCTCGACCGTTCAGGCTGGACTGTCAGGACTATCTGTACTCGCATTTTCAGCATTCTGAGAGGGGCCATCGCCTCCGGTCGTCCATGGTGGTATCGCCACCATACGGAATCACCACGAGACTGGACTGGCCTCGATTAAATTCTGGAGTCTTTATGTCAGGTAAAAAAACTATCGTTACTCTGCTCCGGGTATCGCTACTGGCATGCCCGTTACTGTTCACGACACCATCGTTTGCAATGATCGACACGCCATCCGTGAAGGTCGGCTTTTCCCCTGAAGGAAGCGCATCCGCTCTGGTGCTTGACACAATCAACAGTGCGGAAAGCTCCATCAGGATGATGGCATATTCCTTCACCGACCCGGATGTAATGCATGCGCTGGCAAAAGCGAAAAAACGCGGAGTGGACGTCCGTATTGTTGTTGATGACAAGGGGAATACGAACCGGGCAAGTCAGGAAGCGATGAAATATATCAACCTGCTGGACATTCCTCTCCGGACTGTAGATGCCTTCCCCATCCATCACGACAAAGTCATCATTGTTGACGGAAACACGGTTGAAACTGGCTCCTATAACTTCTCTCGTGCTGCTGCACGCAAGAATTCAGAGAATGTCGTTGTGCTCAAGAATATGCCGGATGTAGCCGCACAATATCTTGAACACTGGCAGGCTCGCTGGAATAAGGGTACAGACTGGAGACCCTGACAAACATTTCTCCCCCGATTTTCTATCCCCCCAGCCACCCCCGGCTTCCGGCGGTGGTTTTTTTCCGTCTTTTTTCAGGAGAAGCACTCATGCCGTCTGTATCCCGCTACCGCACCTGGCTTGCCGTGCCTGCAGATGAAATAGAAGATCTCAAAAAAGCACATCCCCCGATGAACGGGCACACGCCCGTCATCTGGGACAAGGAGCACAAACTCTGGTTCGCCCGCCCGGGGGCGGACCTGTCCAAGCTGGACCGCTGGCTGCCCCGGCCACAGGACGTCTCCATGAACGGCAGTGATCCGGTCACCGAGTTTGCCCAGGTTCTGGAGAATGCCGGACTGGTTCTGAAAGAACTGCCGGTCATGGACGGGAAAATCCACCGTGTCCCGACCGCCGATGACAAAAAAGGACAAAAAAGTGGCGCATATCGCGGCTTCCTGGACGGCAGACCTGCCGGCTGGTACAGGGATTATCGCAGCGCGGATGATTCGCCGATCACCTGGACCTTCTCCGGCGGAGAACAGACAGATCCCCGCGCAAGACTCCACCTGAAAGCGCATTCAATGCAACGCAGGGAGGACGCGGAGCGGGAACTGAAAGCACAGTACAACCGACAGGCCGCGTATGCCCGCCGCTATATCAACAAATGGCCGCAGGCCACAGCACATGAATACCTGACCCGGAAAGGCATTCAGGCTGCACCGGGGGTGCGGGTAAACAACAAAAATGAACTGGTTATTCCCTTCAGTAACCGTAACGGCGCGATACGCTCTTACCAGCGTATTCCGGTCACCGGGGGGAAAGATGCCCGCATCCTGATAGATTCGGAGAAAACCGGTAACTGGTTTGCGCTGGGCACACCGCGCAACGGTCAGCCGGTACTGTTTGCCGAGGGCTATGCCACTGCCGCCTCCCTGCACGAATCCACGGGCCTTCCGGTACTGATGACGGTGGATGGAGGCAACATGATTGCCGTTGCCGAAAATGCCCGGCAAAAGTGGACGCAAAGCCCCTTTATCTTCTGTGCCGACAACGATCATGCAATCCGGGTTAACAAAGGTATCGTCAGTGCAACAAAAGCCGCAGAACTGACAGGAGGATCGGTCATCTTTCCTGCGTTCACCGATGCCGAAAAAGCGCAGGGGCTGACCGATTTCAATGACCTGGACGCAAGCCGGGGACGGGCCGCTTTTCAGCATGTCATCAACGCCCAGTTAGAACACATCGGGGTTTCCACCCCCAACAGTAACACCCCGGAAATCCGGGAGGCACTGGTGATCGGCAACCTCGTTTTTACACCGGTCCACACTGAGGAAAAAACCATGACTCCGACAGAATATCCTGAAACATCACCCGATACAGGGCACAGCCATGACCAGGGACCTTCTCTGCAGTCCGCCACGCAGCAGGAACAACCAGTTGCTTCCAGCAGTAACATTGCTGATGAAACACTGTCATTTACCAGTCACGCCACTGAAAATAACGGCAAAGATGAGCGGCACCCTGATAACGTTCAGGCGCAAACGGAAAGCTCTGTAGTTCAGGACTCCCCTGCAGAATCACCGGCATCCCCGGAAAGTACAACGGCGTCTGCCCCTGATGAACCCGCTCATCCGGCGGAACCTCCGGAAAAAGTTGTCTCTGTGGCCACAGATAAAGACTGGCGTGAATTTGAAGCCGAACTGTCACAACCGGAAAAAAACGAGTTACAACAGGAGTCCGGCACTTCACCAGAAATACCGGCCCCTGCTGCTGCCCCCGCCGCCCCTGAAGACAGCCCCTCATCTGAAACCATGAATGAATCAACCGAACCATCACCTTCCCCTGATGCAGTCAAAGAGGAAATGACCGTGATGACGGAGCCTGATGACAAACAAAGCACCGGAATATCCCCGGATACTCCCCGGGAAGAGGCGGTCAGCCATGTAACTGAAGACATTCCCCTTCAGCCAGAGCCGTTCCTTCCTGAGTCAGATGGCCCTGAAGAATACGAAGACTACAGCGCATATCAGGAGCTGATGAACAATGAAAATCCTGAGCATCTGCAGGAAAACAGTGATATGCCGTCGCAACCGGACACAGGCCACGTTCAGGCAGATGAGTCAGAACTTCAGGCCACAACAGCCACTATAGAACCGGCTGTCCGGGATGAACCCACTCCGCAGCAACCTGTTCAGAGCACATCACCTTCTGATAATACTTCATCGTTTCTCGACAAAGCGCGTGGCCTTTTTACGCGTAAAAAAACGGATTCACAGGCGCATGAGAACAGTGATCCCACGCCCTCAGCGGAAACCACGACGACTCCACCGATACCTGACAGTATTGTCTACGCCCCGGAACGTTCTGATGCACCGATATCGCTCAACATGGACGAAATTCTTAAAGAGCTTGACTGGGAAAAACGAGCAGACAGAACCGTCCTGTACAAACTGGATGGCAAACCTGCCTTCATTGACCGGGTAAACCGGCTGGAAATGGTCAACGGTGCCAGCAATGACGATCGCAGCGTTCTGGCCGCACTTGCTGTGGCCACCAAATTTTATGGGGGCGTCATAGAGCTGACGGGCAGTGATGCCTTTAAGCAAAAAGCAATGCAGTTGATTATCGAGCACAACATCGATGTCCGGATGAAATTGCCAGATCAACGGGCTGAACTAGAAAAATTACGCAAGGAAATGGCTGTCAGTAAGGATGCAGTTGTCACCCATCAGCCAACACCGGAACTTAACCGGAATACCCCTGAACAACCAGCAGTCCCAGACCCTGTTCAGGAAAAAGAAGCCACACAATCCCCGGCGTCCCCAGTAGCCCCTGAAGCATCAACCGTCAGCACCGTCCCTGCATCATCACCGGCTGAACCTGGCAAAACGGCAGATGCGGCACAAGGTGAAGAACCACCAGGAAAACTTCGCCCGGGAGAGAGCGTGACTGCCGTACTGCACAATTTTGGTCGTGCTGAATATGCACCCGGCAAAGGAGAGAGTTTCTTTGTTGAGCTTAAAAACCGCAGTGGCAGCAAACTCTACTGGGGGGAACAACTGGAAAGTCTGGTCAAAAACCATCAGAAAGGTGACGTGGTGACACTGACACTTCAGAACCGCGAACAATTCATCCTCCCGGGAGAGCAAAAAGCACGTTTCCGGAATAAGTGGTCCATGGAGTCAGTTACCAACGGGATCTCGGTATCACATGATAATCCGGATAAAGGTCAGCGTATTCAGGCGATTCCGGTCGAAACCTTTATGAAAGTGGCTGCGCAAATCAGCCAGGGGTGGCCCGAAGAGATGAAAGCGTTACGTATGCCAGAAAACGTCGGCTCACATCTGTTTATCGGTGAAGACCGACATCCGGTCTCCGCGCCACAGAACGCAAATCAGGTAACAGAAATAACCAGCGCAGCCCCTGACAAGCTGACACCTGTTCTGGGATCAGTGGATAAGGATACGCGTGAACTCAACCTGCTACTTGTCCAGAGTGCCGATGAACATCTGCAGGGTGTGGTCCGGCTGAACGGCACATTGTATCCGGCACTGGCCACCCCATCAGCCGACAACAGTCAGCTGGTTATCAATGCGCTGACCGACAAAGGTTTACGCTTTGCAGGTTATGGTGAAGCGGTAAACCACGATGCTGACAGCACGAATCGCCCCGCACCGGAGCTTATGCAGTTTCATCTGAAAACCCGGGAAGAACCGCTTTTTGCTGCTGTCTACACGCCGGAAAAACAACCTGATGCGTTGTACCGGAACCTGGGCTTCGAGCAGTCATGGCAGCAGTGGTCCAACAACCAAAAGCCGGAGGACAGGCAGGAAAAAACTCTGCATCAGGATCTCTCCCACAGCCCCGGCCGATGAGCCGGTAAGGAAGCCATATGAACATGCATAAGTCTCTGGTTGCCGTGCTCGGCCTTATCCTGATTTCATCCACGGCAAGTGCTGCAACCTGTCGTGCGGGTAGCGCGGCACAGGCCGGCAGTAATACAGGATATGAGCGAGCACGTGCAGCTGCGGATGCATGGTCACAACGTGAAAACGATGTTTCCTCATCCCTGCAGTCCTGTCTGTCACGAATCAAAAAAATCAGCATAAACCTCCCCCAGTTCCCCAGCCTTGACGACATTCTGTCGCAGCTGGAAAACCAGGTCTGCGACGCGGTCGTGGACAAGGTGAATGAAAAGCTGCCGGGGAATATTGATCCCTGGAAGGACTACAACCTATGACCGAAAATACCGAGCCATCCTCGCCATCACATCCGGCACCTGACCCGGAAATACTGAAGAGCACAATCAGGGCTATGAAGCAGTCAGAACAGCGGGCAAATAATGTCCCTGCGCTGATAAAAGCGCTTTTATGTACGGGCACATGTCTTCTTATCAGTATTACTGGTAACGCCATTCAGTACTGGCACTCAACGAATGTGGAGCGCGAATATTTCGCTACAGACAATGGTCGTCTGGTCAGGCTGGCACCAACAAGTCAGCCAGCATGGAGTCAGAATGATGCAATGGCCTTTGGCAGCCAGGCACTGGCGACCGCATTCAACCTGGATTTTGTGCACTATCGTTCACAGATCTCCTCCCTGTCTCCGCGTTTTTCTGACGAAGGTTTTGTCGGATATGTGAATGCATTACAGGCATCTAACATTCTGGAGACGATCAAGAAAGAGAAGATGAATCTGACCGCCACGACAGGTGCTGGCGTTCTGGTACGACAGGGACAAATGTCCGACGGCGTATGGTTCTGGACATTCCAGTATCCTGTCCGTATGCGTCTGGTCGGCCAGACAACCAGCAAGCCAGAACAGTCTTTTGTTTTCGAAATCACCATCCAGCGTGTTGACCCCAGACTGAAACCATCCGGTATGGAAATCCGGCAGATGATCTCCCGTAACGCCGGACCGAACTCCTGAGATAAGTAATATGCAATCACGTTATTTACTGAGCACACTGCTCCTGGTGTGCAGCGCCGCCACGTCTGCAGATAACGCAGGATGGCAGAACGCACGCACACCACAAACGACAAATTCTGCCAGCGATCACGTTCAGAACGCCTCCCAAAACACCGGAGGTGTTCCGGCTACACTGGTAAAAGGTGAGCTGCCTGCCCCCGGGCAGGCCAGCCCGCTGGTACAGGATGCGGCAAGGCTTGATTCTGAGCTCTCCGCCGATGAGATTCGCTCACTACGCAGTCTCATGGCGGATAACGAGCGGGCCATCAATGCGCCCATCACCAGTGTTGTACCCCGTATCAGCTCTCTGACAGTTAATCTGTCCCCCGGTGCCAGCCTTCCTCTTGTTCGCACAGCCATGAACAACCTGAGCGTGGTGACATTTACCGATATCAACGGTTCACCATGGCCACAATCCGATCCTCCTTATAACGCGGCACCAAAACTCTTTGATGTGCAGTACAACGAGAACATGGTGACAATCACACCATTGCGGCCATGGGCATCCGGAAACATTTCTGTCTACCTGAAAGGTCTGTCGGTACCGGTCATCCTGAACGTAACCAGTGGCGAAACAGATACGCCGTCATCCAGTCAGGAAATGGACAGTCGTCTGGATCTGCGAATACCACGGCAGGGACCAACCAGCCCGGTTGTCTCCATCCCGACGGATAAGATCGCCCTGCATGATGCAACATTACAGGCATTTCTGGATGGTATTCCTCCCCGGGACCCTTCAGTTAAGAGGCTGAAATTCACAGGTAATGTCCCGGATACAACGATCTGGCAACACGGCGATGACCTTCTGGTTCGTTCCCGGGCGATGTTGCGCGATGAATTTGAACAGACCTTGTCCTCTGCCGACGGAACTCATCTCTGGAAGCTTCCCGTCACCCCACTACTGACTTTCTCTGTGAATGGCCAGTCCGTTCACGTGACACCAGAACTGGAGTAATCATGAGTGCTGAACAGGATGCCGGTAAATCCGGAAAGAAACTGGCTGCCCTGCTTGGACTGGGCAGCATCATCTTATTTGGCGGCGGCTATATCACGTTTTCCAAACTATCAGGGAGTAACAGCGATATGCAGTCAGCCGTGAACATTAACAGTGCAGCAAGCGGCGGAACGCGCAGCGTTACCGAAACGCCTCACTATCGTGAACTGTTAAGAGCGGATAATGAACGAGGGGCCGCAGCTGCAGCCCGCAATAATCAGACGTTCATTGCCAGTCTTCCACAGGGGCTTGATATTCCGGACACTCCGGAAAAGCAACAACAGCCTGCAGCAAAACCGGAAAACTATGCTCATCGCCAGGCTTCCGGCACACCACAGGAGGATCGAGCAGCCAGTGAAAAACGTATGGAGCGGCTGCAAAAGCTGATTGTAAGAATAAAAGATCAGCATCCTGCCGGTAGTACACCAACCATAGCAACGACTATGTGGAATAAATCTCCGGCAGAAACAACAGGGCAGAATGGTATGCAGCAATTCGCATTACAGAATGCCAGCCTGTCCACGCCTGTAGCAGAAAAAGGGATACAACTGATACCTGCTCTGACCCGTATACCGGCATATATTGATACTGCAGTGGATTCTGATAACCCGTCATCCAAGGTTATCGCAACCATTCCCGCTGGCCCCTGGGCAGGGGCAACGCTGTTCAGTCCGGGAGTCAAACTGGTGGGTAACGGCGTGGAGATCCATTTCGACCGGATGAGCTGGAACGGCATGGACCTTAAGGTCAATGCATATGCTCAACGGGAAGACAACCTGATGTCATCCGTGGCCAGCAATGTGAATACACGCTGGTTTAAACATATCATTCTGCCGTCAGTGTTAGGAGGTGTGGGCAGTATTGGCACACTTTATAAAGATGCCAACACGCAGGTTATTCAGGGTAACTATGGCACGGTTACCGGACGCGTGGGAATGCCCAGTGGTGAAGCTGTTGCGGGCGTTATTGCCGGTGGTATGGCGGAAAGAGGAAGTCAGATATTAACCCGCCAGGCAGAAAGTGAGCCCTATAAACAGGTAGAAGTGTATCAGCATGAAGTCGTATCAATTCTGTTTGTTGACCCGGTAATGACAAACGACGCCAGGTCATCTTCCCTTTCCAGTGGCATTTCCCCTTCAGTTAATCGTACATCACAGGCGGAACAACGCTCGCAGGCACGAATGCAGACAGCCATGGAGCAAAGAAAAGCTGTGATGCAACGTCGGTATGATGAACAACCGGAGACACCATAATGAAACCTGAAACAGAAATAGATGAAACCGGCAGCTTCGGTGAACCCGAAGAGAAACCCGCCCCCTTCTGGAAACGTTCCGTCTGGGGGATATCTGTAGCAACATGGGGGCTATGTGCAGTCGTGTTGCTCGCAGCCATATGGTATCTGTTCCTGAGAGCGCCATCGGAAACAGGCATGCCTCCGTTTAATGATGCGGATGCTGGCGTACAGACCTGGCAAACCACACAAGAATCATCACCTTCCGTTCAGTCCACTGAGACTATGACTGTCCGGACAGGAGAAGATATGAGCCAGCTTGCCCGGGATGTAAAAACAGAGCTGGATAACCGCGATGAAAAAATTCAGGCAACACTGAATATGCTTCACGACAGCATTAACAAGCTGGGCGAAGCTATAAAAAAGGATGAAGAATACGCACAGGAAACACGCCGTCAGCTGGATGATATCCGGAGCCGCCTGAACGGAATAATGACACAGAAAAGCGTCACTGAATCCTCTTCCACACCGCATCCAGCAAAGAAAAAAACGTCGTCTGTACTTAACGGAATGAAAATCATGTCGATGGAAACTGGTATGGCCTGGATTCGCTGGCAGGGTAGTACCTGGGCTGTCAGAGAAGGTCAGACGCTGGGCAATGTGGTGATCCAGCGGATTGATCCGACTACCCGGACCATCATCACCAGTGCAGGGACGTTACGCTGATGAACATGGATGCCCTGACCGCCATTGAGAACTTTGCCAGCAGTATTTTCAGTGCCGGAATGGATTTCCTGTTTACCTGGGGAGAATTCATCGGGGTGATCAGCATGATTACCCTGTTTGCCCGCGCCCGTTCAGCCGGTCCGGTAAAAATGTCTCCAGGAAAATTTATTGCGGGGATGTTAACCAGCTGCATGCTCGTATCACTCCCGGCAATGATTAACGCCGGAGGCGTACAAATGGGATTCAGGGCTGACTCATTTGGCCCGATTGCATATGTACAACCTCAGACGTTTGGCGCTGCTGCTGGCGCAGCAAATGCAGTTCTGTCGCTGGCCAAGCTGGCCGGTGTTGGATTTGTCATGAACGGGATATCCATCTGGCGCAAGGCCGGACTCGATGGACATACCGCACTGAGTGCCAGTGAATCCGTCAGTAAGGGAAACGTCAAATTTATTGCCGGCGTCCTGCTGGTCTTTATCGATCGTGTCCTCAATGCCCTGCTGGCAAGCATTGGAATCGTCTTCTGATTTTTTTCACCTTCATATAAACCACTGATATATCCATTTAAGGAGAAACTATGTCACGTATTCGTGTCGTAGCGGCCCGTCTGTACGCCGCATTTATCCACGCACAACTGTTTGTAATGTCATGCCGGAGCAAACTGACTAAGTTCCTGCTGCTCATTCCCATGATGTTGCTGCCCAAAGCCGTTCTTGCCGATGGAGATCTTGCCGATATGGTTCGCAATGTCGAACAAGGTGCCAAAACAGCACAGTCATCATCACTGACTATTGCGCAGTTCATCGGCGTAATTCTGTTTCTCGGGGGCCTGATTGGCCTGAAAAAAGTTGGGAAACAAGGGGGGATGGGACTGGCTGGTTGCATTGTATCTATCGTCATTGGGGCGGTACTTGTCGCCGGACCTGAAATGATGAGTCGCAGCCAGAAACAGTTGGGGATTTCCTCAATTTCCATTGGCTAATCTTGTCCAGGGCACTGGCATTTATCCGGTGCCCTTCCTATTCGGCAATACAAGGAGGCACATATGTCTGCCTGGAGCCCGGAGCACATAACGTTACGACGAACAGAAAACGGCAATGTGATTGCCCACGACAGTCGGGACGATCAGGAATTCATTTTTGCAGAATGCGGTTCCGATGAAATCGCAAACATCATTCTGGAAGCCGTGAAATGTTACACCAGTACGGAGCCTGCTCATGCAACACAGCATTAAAGACTTGTGGTTGTATCCCTTTCCAGAAATTGATGTGGTTCATACTCAGGAGGCACTGTTACCGGAACCGGAATTAACAACGCCCGGTCGATGTATCTGCTGCCGGCAAAACGTCAGGCACCGTTTCAGACTGGATGACTCATGGCCACTCAGACAGCTTACCGACACAATCAGTAACACACGAGTTCGTCTTAATAAGGCCACAGAACATCTGGTTAAGTTAATCAGGCGTGGTGAACCAGTCGCAACCGGCAAAAAGGAAAAGTACAACACGGCAGTAAAAGCCGCTGAACGGGCGCTTGAGCATGCCCGTCTGTCTGCCAGACGTCTTTCACTCCGCCATGTACAGAAAGCTGAAATCACCAGTACAGAGCCGTTGTCAGAGAAAGAGCAGGAGCTGTTTCATGAAGACGGCCCGCCTTACAGCTTATGTGCTTTCTGCCACGCCTGGCATTCACTGAATGGTTATGCCGCAGCACAGGGCGTTATGGTGTGGCTACCCGACCTTCATCCATCCACGGTCGTGGCCCTTAACCGTCGTTCATTACAGGAAGTTTTCAGTAATGATAAGTTCCGGGTCCGGCGAGGACGGGAAGCGCTCTCTGCACTGATGCAAAACAGACTGGCGGTTGAGGATAAATTCCGAAGTTTCCGCCCGGCCGATTTCGCTGACGTTTTTCGTCGCTACCCACCTTCCGGTCGTTCGCCTCTGCGTGAAAAAATGAACGGTATTGCCCTGATTCTGACACCAGATTCATTCATCAAAAAAGAATACGTTGATTGATTTTTCTTCATGCCACTCCAGCGCGGGGTGGCATTAAAAAAATCAAACTGCACAAACCTCCCTCCTGTAAGTCCGGAGTTCCCTCACCTATGAACATAAACCGTTTAATCTTCACTATCGAAGACTGTCTGAACACGCTATCCCGTTTCTCTGTCGCAAGCAGTTTTGTTGAGTATTGCGATTTACGTACTGTAATTGGTCTGGACAGACAGGATCGTGAACGTCGCCCATGGCTGAATTCGCCCTATATTGCAGCCACAAAGCGTGGAGAATATCTCTCTGTCTTTGAAGTCAGCGGTGCTTTCAGGGAAATGGATGAAGCATCCGACCAGACTGGCCCAGGTTCACTGGAATCGCTGATCACCAGCATGAGTGACAGCCTGAATACGGCATATAAAAACAGCGGTCATAAAATCAGCTTCGTTTTTGAGCGTGATCCTGACATGGGAAAAGAAGAAATCGAAGACATGGTCGCCCCACAAAAGCGCTCACTGGCTAATACAGGTATCCAGTTACAGGATGTGGTCGATGAGAAAGTCACAACACTGTCCCCATGGCTGGTCCGGGAGCGTTGCTGGCTGGCGATCTGGAGTGGACCCGACCTTATCAGCAACAGCGATCGCACCGCCCATGATGAGCTTGTCAGAAGACTGGCTGAACGGGTACCGAAAGCACGCTTTGCCCAGTCCCCCTGGCAGTGGACCTTATCTGCACTGAAAATCCGCCACGAAGCTTTTCTTGATAATGTGGAACAGGCACTGAGACATTCATCTGATGGCCTGATTCTCCGGCTACTGGATATACACGAGGTCGGGCGTGAAATACGTCGTCAGACAGAACGGCACAGCACACCGCGTAACTGGCAACCCCACCTGCCTGAAGATGCCCAGCCAGCGGGATATCGCTGGACTGACGATGAATCCGTACTACATGCTCCTTCATTGCATTTGCAGTTATTCAACACTCAGGTGACCACACAGGGCAACCTGGTTCAGGCGGGCGGACTCTGGCACGGAATGGTATCGATTACTTTACCTCCGCAAAATCTGCAGACGTTTAACGAACTGGTCCGTGCCGTCCCCCGCGCAGTCCCCTGGCGCATCAGAATGGATCTGATGCCCGGCGGGATGAAGGCTCTTAATCTGAAGAAAACGCTTCTGACTTACAGCAGCTTCATTTCTGCCGTTCGTCCAATGTATGAATCCGTTATGACCCTGGCGGCAACGGATGAAAAAGAACCTGTCTGCATAATGAGCATCATGGCCTCCACGTGGGGAAAAACACGTGAAATATGCACACGAAACCAGGCCATTCTGAAATCGGCCATTGAAGGCTGGGGCGTATGTGGCACCACGACAACATTTGGCGATCCCCGACGCGCCTGGGTGAATACCATTCTCGCGGCATCCGGAGGCTCCGGCCCGGTTCCCCTGTATCCCCCGTTGTCACATGCCATCTCGCTTTTCCCGCTTAACAGGGCAGGCTCTGTCTGGCGAGGTAAAGGGAATCTTATGTTACATACAGAAGACGGTTCCGCATTTGAGGTTGGTCTGGCGTCATCCCAACAAAATAAACATACAGAACTGGCACCAGGCGATCCGGGACTGGGTAAATCAGTTCTGATTAATACGTTGTCGGAAATACAGATATCATCTGCTCAGAAAAACCTGCCCTTCATTGCCTATATCGATAAGGGATACAGTGCTCAGGGACTGGTTCAGCTTATTCGCGACAGTCTTCCTCCGGAAAGAAAAGACGAAGCTGTCGGTATTATTCTGAGCAATGATCCGGAATACACCCGTAACCTTTTTGACGTGATGTACGGCGCTAAAAAGCCTATTACGCCGGAAAAGAATTTCATGTCATCTGTGCTGTGTGCTCTCTGTGTCGATACCGGTACCGGTCAACCCTGTAACCCCGGAGACACCCGACAAATTATCAACCTGCTTATCGAGCTGGCTTTTAAAGAGTACGGTGAAAATAATCCGCGACTTTATCGCGCCTCAACGGAAGAACTGGTGGATTCAGCACTGCAGGACTCGGGACTGTATGAAAAACATGATGCAGCCTGGTGGGCCAGATCAACCTGGTTCGAAGTCCGGGATATGCTCCACAATGCCGGGTATATCATGGCGGCTCAGCGGGCACATTATCAGGCAATGCCCCAGCTTCCCGAAGTGTCCTCGATGCTGGGCCATACCAGTCTCAGGGATGTTTTCGGTACTGTTCAGCGTGATGGTTCAAACGAACTTCTGCTGGACTACATCCGCCGCGCTCTCGAGCAGGGACATAACGACTACCCCATGATATCCGGGTATACCCGGTTTATGATCAACCCGGAAACCCGGGTCATCGCTGTCGATCTGAATAATGTTGCCGGTGACAAAACGCCTGCAGGCAGGCTTAAAACCGGCATCATGTACCTGCTTGCAGGTCAGATCGCCGGTGGTGACTTCACCCTGCCACAATACAGGGATGAAGTGTTAAAGCAGCTTCCACGGGAATACCATGAAATCGCTCTTAAACGTATTAACCAACTTGATCAGGAGGTTAAGACAAAAGTTTATGATGAACTGCATAACGCCCGGGGCATTGACTTCATCTGGGAAAATCTGGATACCCAGGAGCGTGAGCAACGCAAGTTTGCTATCCGCACGGTTCTGAGTACGCAGTATCTGAGGGACTACCCGGAAAGCGTTCTTAAGTCAGCAAATACTCTCTGGTTACTGCGCTACAAACCCGAAGATATCCCCGTACTGAGGGATAACTTCAACGTGCCTGAATTTATGCTGAAACGCTTCCTGAAAATGCCGGAAGGCCCGGCACCAGATGGTAGTGGTGTTCCTGTTCTGGGAGTATTCAGGGTAAAAAGTGGCACGCTTGCGAGAATACTCAAATTTACCGTCGGTCCACTGGAGCTATGGGCGCTGAACTCATCGCCAAAAGACAGTGCCCTGCGTAAAACACTGACAAATAAGTTAGGTTCAGTTCGGGCACGTAAGATTCTGGCCGAAAACTTCCCCAGAGGTTCTGCAACGTCATTAATTGAGCACCGGGCGGGCCAACATAACAGTGACAATGTTATTGAAGAACTGGCCTCGGAGCTCATCCGAAAACAGGGATACAATCTCTGATGTGTACAATTCATATCACCCCACGCTGCCGGAGACCTGCCAGAGGGCAGGTATTTCTTAAAAAACTTGAGGTAAAAGGTGACAGTTTCTCATTCACTCTGCCGTCACGTGTCTTCAGGTTACATCCGGCCCCCAATCCCAGAGTGATATACGCCTCGGATGCCAGAACACAGGGAAAGGTTACAGGCATGCGGCTGTTGTTGCCGTCCAGCACAGATGAGCTGATAACAACGGCAATATGGCAGGTTTCTGTCCCGGATGAAGCACCATTCGACGTTCAGCATGTCATCCAGTGGATACTCCCTTCACCGCTGGCTTCGCTGATGTCCGATGATACCTGGTTATGGCCATCCGTTCCCGGAACGCCGGCACTGAGTGCCGGTGACTGGCCTGTAATGGATACTGACCCTTCCACCTTACGGCGCGTCAGACGTCGTTCTTTCAGCATCATCGATAACCGGAACAGGAAAGGTTATATCACCAGGCGATATCAGTGTTTCCCACTGGCCCCACTACCTGAAGACAGAAAATACGACAGCCTTCCTGACCTTGTGCTCCACCCCGAGCAGGAGACAATAAAATGCAAAGAAAAACATTACTCGCAGCCCTTATAGCTATCCTGAATGGAACGGCATACCAGGCTCATGCTTATTCAGTCACCGTCGTCGCCAGCCGTCCCGTTGAACAGCAGGTCGTCCCCAGAATGGAGGCCATCAAAGGTGTGCTGAGTGACATACTGAGTACCCAGACAGCCACGGGTACCGCTATCAATCAGAACTCTGAAAAGCTGGCAAGTGTCATTGCCCAGAACGGACAGGCGACACGTCAGCAGATGATTTTCAGTAATGAAACTCAGCGCCTCGAGGAGGCACGGAAAAGCTTCACCGTGCCAGACTCCATCTGCAGTGAATCCGCATCAGGGATTGCAACAGAAAGCAAAAGTGCCTCAGCATCCGCAGCCTCAAAACTCAGTAAAGGTGGCGGTGTGAGCAACCGTAGCATCCGCGACCGTCTGGCCAGCGCAGCAAACTCTCCCGTGCGGGAAGCTTATGATGGCGCGGCCATACACGCCAGTTACTGTACAGAAGCAGAATATGCACGTTTTGGAGGAACCGCCGTTTGTCCTTCTGTGGGCGAAATACCAGGTGGAGACAGTCAGGTACGCTCGATTTACCACGGCGCAGGTACAGCGGACACACCTGCGGCACTGACATGGGATCAGAAGCAAATAGATGCAGCGACTGCTTACATGAAAAACACTTCCCGCCCCTCTGCCGGTCGTGCTCTGGGTAAAGGAGAAGTGAATACCCAGAGTGGGCGAACCTACGTCGGACTCCAGAACGAATACAACGGCATCATTGATTCTGCGTCGAATCCCCAACTGACGTTGATTGCTGACAGCACGCCTAATGAAAGCACACGTAAAGCACTGGCTGAAACACTGCAGTCAGACTCAGCGGCCGCTTACTTCGACCAGGTGGCTTCACCAGAAGCAAAAGCACGGGGATATATGAGTACCCGTGAGTTTGAAGCTTTTGAGGCTGGCCGGCGCTACGCCAACACAGCATACCTGGTGGATTTACAGGAAATGCAGGGGGATAACCTGCTCCGTGAACTGGTAAGAATCACTGCGCAAATGAACTGGCAGCTGAACGATCTGAAAGAACAGATCCGCCAGGGTAATGTTATCTCTGGCCAGCAACTGGCTCTGACTGCCCGCCAGTATTATGAAAAACAACTCGGTAGCCTTGAGAAAACAATCAATCAGGCAAACGCACGTTGAAAGCTGACGTCAGAACAGGACTGAAAAAATGAATAAGTTACCGGAAAATTCAGACCAGACGAAAAACGTCAAAAAATCACCATCCATAACCCGCATAGCCACCCGGGGGATTATTAACATTTTTGTTCCTCTGATGGAGACTCGCCTGATAACGAATTCTGTACAGCATATGCTGGAACAACAAAAACGCAGGCTGGACAGATTTCGTCAGGTAAATAATAAAAAGGCGCAACTCCACCTCACGTGGGAAGAAGCTCTGCAGGCCAGCCATATGTCAGTAGACGATCTGGATCGTCGTTTCCGCCGGCGCAGAACAGTATGGCGATTCTGTTGCTGGAGTCTGCTGGCCATCGCTTTGTTTCTCAGTGGTATGCTCTTTGCCGCCTCTTCATTACCTCTTACGACTCTGGTACGCGCCATCAGCACTCTTGTGTTGATACTGTCAGGCGTCGCTCTTTGTGCTTCCAGAGCACTGATTGTTACATACCGCCTCTGGCAGTTGCATGAACGAAAAGTCAGCGAACCCGAGCAGGGGACTTTCCGTGATTTTCTGAACGACCGCAATGGCTGGCGCAATGCCACATTAATTGCCGTAACCAGTAAACAATACTGATCACGTCCAGATGCCAGTACCACTGGCATGTCGCCATCCCCCTTAATTAAATCCTGTGTGGCCTTTGCCCATACGCAATTCTATTCCGGAGTTACTGTGAAAATTTTACTTCGCGCACTCTGTGCAGGCCTTGCTATATCCTCACTGCCGGCAATGGCTTCAGTGACCTATCAGGATATTGTGTCTGCCGCAACCAATCCTGACGATCTGTCCCGTCAGGCGCTGGTCACGATATTCGGTGATGTAGTCACCAATCCACTGTCAACCAGCGCCCCCACTCTGATCGGAAGCATGTTCGGGGCGTTCAACAGTATCATCGCCGTACTTGCCGTTGTCTGGTTTATGTTCATTGGTATCCGTCATGTTGTGCGTTCGGGGCATCAGGGACAGGTATTCAGCACCGGACGCGATATCGTCGGCACACTGAGTGTCGTTGCAGGTTTTCTGATGATCGTTCCAACCGGAAATGGCTGGAGTATCGCTCAGCTCATTATGTTATGGGGCGCATCGATAATGGGGGTTGGGTCCGCCAATGTGATGGTGCAACTTGCCGCTGATAATATCGCAAATGGTTATTCAATGACTGTACAGCCAGTTCAGGCATCCACACGAACAGCAGCGCGTGGCATTTTTGAAATGGAACTGTGTAAGTATGCGGTTAACGCAGGACTAAATGATTTTAATCAGACGGTCAAATCCTCGACTTCACTGATGACAGAATCAGCTAAAACCGCCAGTGGTAATTACACTGTCACGGTATCCAATGGCAGCGGTATCTGTGGTTCAGCCAGCCTGTCAGTAGAAGGAAACGGAACTACAGATCAATCGACGATTGGAAAATTCTTTAATCCCTTCAGTAAAAACGAATACAGCGGTGTTATCTCAGCACAACGTGCAGCCATGGATAATATGATTAGCGACATGGACAACGCTGCCAGTGAGTTTGTGACAACATTTCTGGAAAAAAGAAATTCTGGCAACGGAACATTGCCGGATATCGAGACACGGATTCAGAGAGCAGCCGACGAGTATGAACGCGCTGTACAAAAATCGCTACCTATTGATAACGGAGAACAATCCAGGAAAGAAGCTCTCAAGTCTTATCTCACAACCTATGGATGGGTGACGCTTGGCGCGTGGTATCAGACCTTTGCCACTGCTAACCAGCGTCTGGCAGAGCTGGCTGACAGAGCTCCAGCTGTAACTTCAATGTCATCACTTGGGGAAGTTGGCGATACTGATTTATTTAGTGCTGTTATGGGGGCATACAAGACTCAATTACAGAACTCCACATATACTCCAACGATAGGAACGATAACAACTCAAGATGAAAGTAATGCAGCTAATAGCACAGACCCACAAAGTGTGGTCATGAAAAGTATAGCGCCAACCATATTAAAATGGACAAACCAAGCTGCTACTGAATGGTCAGGAACAGGAACAACCAGCAACCAAGTTAACCCATTAATTAAGATGAAAAACATCGGCGATTATACATTGGGTACAACAGAAATTCTCTGGACAGGATATACAACTGTCAGAGTTCTCGCGACAATGGGTGATAACTCTATTTTCGGAAAGGCTGTTAATTTGTTCTCTGGATTACCTAAAGGATTTGTTGCTCTGCTGGATGCTGCAGCTCCCCCAATATATTTCTTGTTGTTCCTGTTGTTTTGTGCGGGTTTTTCCTTATCAATTTACCTACCATTTATACCATTCATTTTCTGGATGACAGGCATTGGGAACTGGATAGTAAGCGTATTAATAGGATGCACCGCCGGGCCTCTGTGGGCAGCAACACATCTAGGAACATCAGAGGACAGAGGAAGTCGAGCAGCTTACGGATATATATACTTAATTGACAGCATGATAAGACCACCTCTCATGGTATTCGGTTTCTTTTTTGCCTCTGTCGCCATCATTGCCGTCGGCACAATATTAAACTCACTGTTTGGCGCAGCACTAGTTAACGTACAGGTAAAATCATTAACAGGGATATTCAGCCTTGCCGGGTTCCTGCTAATTTACGCCCGTATGTGTACAACGTCTGTAGCTGCAATATTTGCTTTACAAGCATATCTTCCTGACCATGTTATCAATTTCTTGGGTGGTAGAGATGGTGTAAATACTCTTGGCAACCTCACCTCATCAGTAAAAGATATTTTTGCAGGTTCTAATAGAAATATTAGACACAGCCCTGGAGTTAGAGAGGACAGACTAAAAAATGTCACAAAGGATGATAATAAAGATGGAATAAAAGGATAATTTTAATAAAACAACCTTGCCATAAACACTCAATCGCATTAAAATATCGATGAGTGTTTATGGAGGGTTTATTATGCAAATGGTAAAAACAATCAATAGATATCCTGCTTGGTGGACATTATATTACGCCCTTAGATTTATATATTTCATAAGCATACCAGTGTTATCCATTTTTATTCTTTTCGGAGTGCTCTCCATTACATCTTCAAGATATGTGACGCAAGAAGATTATATTTATACTTGCGTCTGTCTGTTTTTACTAATTGCCCCTGCAATATTGATGTATTCCCGAGCAAGCTCAAGAAAAGACAAAATAAAAAAAATTGTCGCGGAGATAAAAAACACCGGTTTTTATTCACCTGACAAAGAATATGAGGGACTGTCTTTTACTCAGGGCGTCTATTTTGGCGTGGATACCAAAAAAGGCACTATGCTGTATGCTCGTGCTTACCCTGGAAATATAATGGATATTATCGGCTTTGACATTGACAACTTCACACGCACTGTGACCGACGCCAAGACACTAGAGATTTATACAAAATACATAAATATACCAATGGTCTCAATTCCGTCAGGATGCATCCATCCCAAAATGATGGCGGATACAATGCATGCAATGGCAGAAAGAGGATATGATTACCCTGTCGACTTTCCTCGCCTAATTCAGGAGAAGCGTAAGGAGTGGGAGCAGATTGCAGGCATGCCTGTAGCCGAAGTATTTTAAGATAAGCTCCCTCCATAACAGCCGGTTCAAATGAGCCGGCTTTTGTTCATTACAACAGATAACTTATGCCGTTACCGATAAATTCGACCAAGTGCTTTAATCGCAGCAATTTTTATTTCCATATCATCACTTTGACTCAATCTATGTAATTCACGAGTAATGTTCTCCGCCTGACACCGGCCTTCACCTAATGCATAGATCGCAGCAAGTGTAACGTCTTTTGATTTACTCTTCATCATTTCAAACAAGAAAGTATTAGCTATCGCAGGAGGCATGCTCATAATCAATCCTCTTCATGAAATAAACAATGGCACTCACTTACAAACAGGAGTCCACTATCGCAAGCGACTCAACTTAGCAATATCTCTCAATTTGAATGAAAAAACCAGATGGCATGTGACAGGGAACCGTCCGCATGATGTCCGTGACCATTTAACCCCATAAGCTAACCTTGTCACAAACGGGCGCAGAACAGCCTGCCAGACAGACAGACAACAAAACAAAAATCCAAGATAAAACATGAATACCGGTATCTCAATGCGAAGAAATAATCTCCGTAGAAACCCCCATGAGAAAAATATCATATGGGAGAAAATCGCAATTATCACAGCCAGCGCATTCATTATTTTCGCTGTGCTCTGGCATTAATTATTTTCAACACAAAAAGGAAAAAACAATGAATCTGGTAGACGCCTTTGTCAAAAAAGTAATATCCGAGCCATATGAAGAATATGGAAAATGGTGGATAGATGTTGAATACATTTCATGGGGTGTTCCCGGGAAAACAAGACTGATGTTTGAGTCAAAGGAGCAGGCACTGGAAGTTAAAGAAGGGTACAAATTTTTAACGTGAGATCTCTTTTTGTTAAAGGGCAGGAAGCGGTAACTCCCTGCCCTTAGTTACGTTTCCAGGCTTATCAGTCGACAAGTTCCCGGATCAGTTCCAGAACAGCAATCAGCGCGTTTGCAACGGCAACTACTGCCCTGAGAACGATGATTAACAGATTAATCATCCGCTTCTCCATCACTGGAGGAAATCACCGTTGCTTACTCTTACATTGCCTGTCACAACGGCACTTTCAGTGTTAGTTGAAAAGAGACTTCCTCCTGCCAGAGCACTGAACACAGCACCACCTGTTTGTTCAGCCAGGACTTAAAATCTTGCATCCATAGTCCCGATGGATATCACGGCAGAAGTGTCGCCAGACAGAGCTAACCTGCGGATTATAAGGATGGTTGCTATCAAATGAACAGCTCGCTATTATAAGAACGTTAGTTGAAAAGAGATTTCCTCCGGTCAGGGCCACCCACTCTGTAACGGAACAGTAAAAAAACCGACCTCACCAGTCGGTTTTTTTACATCTGTTGTTTCTCAAAATCCGCCCGACATGCCCGTCACACCGAGGAAACTCATGCTCTGAATCAGAACCAATCATCTCAACTTTGCCGTCTCCTGAAAAAACTGGCACATTCAGTTCGATAACTACCCATAAATACAGAGAGAAAATCCGATGTCAGAAAAGTGGAGTAAAGAATTCGACTCTTGCTTTCAGGTGGGGAGCATAGAAGAAATTGCCGATGCTCTCGAGAAACGCAGCGGAAGCGAGGAAAACGCGTTAGCCATGCTGGCAATGACAGCCTTCACACTCATGACCCGACGTGGTATCTGCGAAATGCAGAACGTGGCCCCCGATGGCAAAGGCATTCGGCTGGAGCTAATCGGCTTCAGGGAAAATGAAACAATACCGGATACGCTTCATTGAAGAAGAAAGGGCGCAATGAGGTCAGCCTTCGCAACAAAGCGGCGGCAGAAAACCTGCCGCCGTGTTGCCCGTTAACGTTTAACTTCGTAGGCTAACGTTGCCACAAGCACTGTGTTTCCCTGCTGGAGCCGGAGTCCGCAAAGCGAATCCCTCACCATCCAGACAAAACACAGAATCGTCACACAGATGACGATTAACATCATTAAAAACGTTCGCTGTGGCATCATAGCCCCTCCATTGCCTTACGGCGGTTATCGGGCTACTATAATGTTGTCTAGGCATTACAGTAGAGCCCTTGGTTGATTGATAAAAAAATCTCCAGGGGCTTTCTGCTGTATACCGTCCACAAAACGCTTTCGGCATACAGCCTCAAGCGCCCGCAGCTATTCTAACGACTTTCGTATCTGCAACAATCCTTTTATCGCACGGCTAATTCCTCTGGTTAGCTCTTATCGCCTGCAAATAAATTTTTAACCTTTCCGTTTGATTTAAATTCCAGAAATGGAGACTTTGTCATGTCTTACAATCGACAGCCTGTCGCAGAAGATCCTATGCAGATATGGGGCGCTGTTGGTGTCCTTCTTATCCTGCTGCTATTCGTTATATGGTTATTCTTGCCGGAAGTGGTTTACGCCAGCTGCCTGATTCTTCATACCTTATGGGGACTGGTTGACTGGGGACCATTTCATAACTATGCAGCACCACGATACAACCTGCTTGCCATGACCGGTAACAACGCCGCCAACATAAGCTATAGCCAGTGGGTTAACGTCATGGAGCAGACCATAGGTATTCTGTGGATGTACCTCTTACCTGTGACACTCTGGTGTTTGTGGGAGTGGTATCAACATCCGGGACAAAGTCGTTTCACCCGCAGACCAGTAGATATTACCCGACTGCCACACATCTTTGCTTCGTTGTCCCCTGCTATCGCCCCTGTACTGGCAGATGGTGATCCGGAAAAACTCTTTCATGGTGGCAAACGACCTGAACGGCGGGTTGCTCTCACCCCGGAAGCATTTGTCGAGCAGCATACTCTCATCACCAATATGCAGCTCGATGTTGCAGCTGCAAGACGATGTTTCATGGCCCAGTTGGGTAAACCTTTAACGTCCTGGAAAGACATGGCACCACATGAAAAAGCGCTCTTTGCCATATTTGGTCTTCAGTATTTCCTGGATGATCGTAAGGCAGCATTAAAGCTCATGGATACACTGAACCTCTCATGCAGAATTAAAAGCAAACGGGACAGTGGGAAATTCTGTACCCCTATTTATTCACTGGCCAAATCAGCTTTCCAGAGAGTGATTAAAAGCAACGGAGCACAGCAATGGCTGAAACAACATCGCTACGTCCGCAGTGGGCTGGTCTGGCTGTATGCACATGACCTGCGGCTTACGCCACCCAACTGGATTTGGCTGAAAGGCGTGGACAGGACGCTGTTTTATGCATTACACCGCGCCAATACCACGAAAGGATTTATTGAAGGCGCTGGCGTGGTGGCCGTTGCACGTGCAGAGGCCGAAGCCATGCGTTTTGGTCTTCCCTGCCCTGAACCCTGTGTTGATGAAGCGGTGGAAGGCTTACGGCGGGATATGCTCAGTCTCGGTCTTATCTGGGATGAACCACAACCAGATCGCGACCGGAAACGCCGCATCCTGACCAACTGGTCCCTCACCGACGACATCCTGCCCCGCACACCTGCTACAGACAACGAATTCTGATTATCCGGAGAACTGAAAATGACAATCGAGTACTTTGCAACACGCATTGCAAAACATATTTCCGTGCAGGCAATCTGGCCGGATGGCAGGACAGAAATTATTGCCGTCCTTCCACGGGATGCCCTGTCAGGGCTGGTAACACGAAATAATCAACTGATTCATATAGCCTTTGACGCCATGGGCACCCGTAACAGAGAAACCGTCCTGATTGATAAACAGGAGCATAACGCTGACCAGATACTTACAGCTATTGATTCCTGCCTGCGCCTTGAATATCTGATGGAACGCCGCTTCAGCAGAACACCTTTGTTCCGTGGCATAATCGCCAGCGTTGTGCTGTTCGTAATGGCAACGATTGGCTTCTCTCTGTTCCGCTATGTTGATCGTGTATTCTGGAATGATACAACGCCTGAAGCAGTACAGACAGCAGGTGAGCCACGACTGCTACCCCCTCACCTGAATCACACTGTGCCATTAAATGAAGGCATTCAACTCCCGGTTCCCCCGAAAAAAGACGTCCAGGTCCCGGAGAAAACAATCACAGGCAAAAATCCGGAAGCCGCAGCTGCGCGACATAATCTGGCTACTGTTCTGAAGCGGAACGCCGATCGGGGCATGTTTACCATCAACCTGTCATCCGGTCATGAACGAACCCTGTTCGCATTTCTCGATCCTGCCTGTCCTAACTGCAGACTTCTGGAGCCGGCCTTAAAACGCCTGGCCAGCGACTTCAATGTCGTTATCTACCCGGTTTCAGTTATTGGTGGAGAGGAATCCACCGACCGTGTGGCACCACTGCTGTGTGAAAAAGATGCTCAGAAACGTGCTGCCGGCTGGCACCGACTGTATTCCGCAGATAACGGAATGATGACGCCATCAGAAGAAACAACGCCTGCAGATGAAACATGCCTGAAAGCAGCCAGAGCTGCGATTGATGTTAACAATGTCGCCTTCCGTAAGTTCGGATTTGCCGGTACCCCATGGGTGCTGTCCGACACCGGCTGGCATCTGCCTACAGGAATTCTGCAGGAAACTGGCACGCTTAATTTATTCCTGAAAACCACCGACAGCGAGTCTGGCCATGAGTGAACATCGCGTTAACCCCGAGCTTTTACACCGTACAGCCTGGGGAAATCCTGTCTGGAATGCACTCCAGAGTCTCAATATCTATGGCTTTTGCCTGGTGGCAAGTCTTGTGGCCAGTTTTATCTGGCCACTTGCATTACCGGCATGTCTGTTGTTCACACTGATAACAATGCTGGTATTTAGTCTGCAGCGATGGCGCTGCCCTCTTCGTATGCCCATGACGCTGGAATGTGCTGACCCGTCACAGGACAGAATGATTAAAAGAAGTCTTTTCAGCTTCTGGCCAACCCTGTTCCAGTATGAGGTCATTCTGGAATCACCGGCCAGCGGCATATTCTATGTTGGTTATCAACGCGTCAGGGATATTGGCAGGGAGTTATGGCTGAGTATGGACGATCTGACCCGCCATATAATGTTTTTCGCCACCACCGGTGGCGGTAAAACGGAAACCATCTTTGCCTGGGCGATTAACCCACTTTGCTGGGCAAGAGGATTCACCCTTGTCGATGGCAAGGCACAGAATGATACGGCAAGAACGATCTGGTATCTGGCCAGACGCTTTGGACGTGAAGACGATGTGGAAGTCATTAACTTCATGAACGGAGGAAAATCCCGCAGTGAAATCATTCTGAGTGGTGAAAAAACGCGTCCTCAGTCAAATACCTGGAATCCCTTCTGTTACAGCACTGAGGCATTCACAGCGGAGACAATGCAGTCAATGCTGCCCCAGAACGTCCAGGGGGGCGAGTGGCAGTCCCGGGCCATTGCCATGAATAAGGCACTAGTATTTGGTACTAAATTCTGGTGTGTGCGCGAAGGCAAAACAATGTCGCTGCAGATGCTCCGTGAACATATGACTCTCGAAGGGATGGCCAGACTTTACTGTCGTGGCCTCGATGATCAGTGGCCGGAAGAAGCTATCGCACCGTTACGTAACTACCTTCAGGACGTTCCCGGTTTCGACCTGTCGCTGGTCAGGACACCATCAGCCTGGACGGAAGAACCCAGAAAACAACATGCTTATCTCTCCGGGCAGTTTTCTGAAACTTTCAGCACATTCACGGAAGCATTCGGGGATATTTTTGCTGAAGATTCCGGTGATATCGATATCCGTGACAGCATTCACAGCGACAGGATTCTGATGGTAATGATCCCCGCTCTGGATACATCAGCGCATACAACGTCTGCTCTTGGACGAATGTTTATCACCCAGAAAAGTATGATTCTCGCCCGTGATTTGGGCTACCGCCTCGAAGGAACTGATTCCGATGCACTGGAAGTCAAAAAATATAAGGGGCGTTTCCCTTATCTGTGTTTCCTTGATGAAGTGGGGGCATACTATACGGACCGTATTGCTGTGGAAGCCACTCAGGTGCGTTCACTGGATTTTGCTCTGATTTTGATGGCACAGGACCAGGAACGTATAGAAGGACAGACAACAGCCACGAATACTGCAACACTGATGCAGAACACGGGGACAAAATTTGCCGGCAGGATTGTCAGCGAGGGTAGTACGGCCAGAACGCTGAAAAGCGCCGCCGGTGAAGAAGCCAGGGCGAGAATGAACAACCTGCAGCGTCAGGACGGCATATTTGGTGAATCATGGATTGACAGCCCACAAATCAGCATCCTGATGGAAAGCAAGATAAATGTTCAGGAGTTGATTGAACTTCATCCTGGCGAGTTCTTTTCTATTTTCCGGGGAGAAACCGTACCATCAGCATCATTCTTCATCCCTGACGATGAGAAAAGCTGCAGCAGCGATCCCGTTGTTATAAACAGGTATATCAGCGTGGATGCGCCACGCCTGGACCGTCTCCGCCGTCTTGTTCCCCGTACTACTCAACGTCGAATACCGTCACCGGAAAATGTCAGTGCCATCATTGGCGTCCTGACTGCAAAACCCTCCAGAAAAAGACGAAAAATTCGCACAGAGCCGCACACGATCGTGGATACATTCCAGCAACGCATTGCAGGACGTCAGGCGGCTATGGCAATGCTGGAAGAGTACGACACAGATATCAACGCACGTGAAAGTGCCTTGTGGGAAACAGCGGTGAATACGCTTAAAACGACCACACGGGAAGAGCGACGAATTCGCTATATCACGCTGAACAGACCAGAACTACCTGAAACAAAAGAGGAAAATCAGATATCAGTGAGAGCAGAAAGAGCAGGTATAAACCTGTTAACGCTTCCACAGGACAATAACCACCCGACAGGGCGTCCTGTAAACGGGTTTCATCATAAAAAAACCAACCGTCCGGACTGGGACGGAATGTACTGAACAGTGGCCGCGCCGGATTCTGGCGCGGCCTTTTTTTTAACCTGGAGAAGGCGGTTCCCAGCGTTTATCCTGCTCCGGCGGAGGCAGTGATGCGTCATCGTTGCTGTTCGCCGCGATATAATCGCGGTAGTAGCGTTCACTTCCTTCACGGTGATGATCCACGTCCGGTCGCGTAATCCTGTAGTCTTCGTGACCGGTACGGCCTGTCACATTATGCCAGGCAACCATTTCAGCAAAGACCTGGTTAAATTGTTTGTCGTTTCCTTCTGGTTCAAAACCCATGCGTGGATCACGCCCGAATAATACCGGTGCAATCAAATCCAGTTTATCTGCCAGCGCATTGCGGTCATGGTGATTACGGAAAACAACCCTGTCACCATAATCCGTACAGACAAACTCTCCCGTCCGACGGTCACGGAAACGAACACTCCCGTTCTTCTGCAGACGGGCCTCGAGATCACCGGTATTACCGTATACCGGCGTTCCGCCCGGTTCACAAAGCACGACACAGCGGTCTGTCGTCGTTGTGCGTGACCTGTCTTTACGGCGATCGCGATAATCCCAGCCTCTCAGCTGCGATACAGCAGCCCTGTCTCCCTGAGCAGCCTGAATTTCGACCCACTGACGGTAAGAGGGTGGATACCATTTCCCATCAGCAATAAGTTTCTGTCGCTCATCCCTGATGTCTTCTTTCAGCCTGATCAATGCCTGCATTCGCTGAACTTCTGCAATGTGATAATGCAGCTTACGTAATGCCGGATCATCGTACTGCGCACGAATGTGTGACTTCCGCAGACGGCATGCCTGATGAATTTCCCGACAACGTTCCCCATAACGCAGATCTGGTTTACGCCATTGTTCACGCCATGCCAGATAGCGGGCACGCAGGTCAGCACGGGCCTCAGCTCTGGCTTCACGTCGCTGCCGGCGCAGCATTGGGTCACGTTTACTGCTGACCCCGTACCTGTCACTGACAGCCAGCTCCGGGTTATAGCGACTTTCAGGTTGCACCCTGTCAAACAAATCTGCTGGGGCACTCACAAAAGGTCCGGCCTGTGGCTCTGCACGCCCCAGTGTCAGATCAGGATGAATGCTGCTGGCCTTCACCGGCGTTTGCTCATGATTAAAGGCATCAACGACAACAAGCCCGTGATGTTGTTTCTGTAGCATCAGTCCCTGTTGTGCAAACAGCTCATGACAACGCTGCCAGGTAAACTCACCCTGTGTGATCATTTCTTCAATCTGAGGGCTACAATGGCTGATGCTGTATCCCCACAGACTTTCTTTGTCAGAAAACAGTTCGCGTTTGATAGCCCCCTGCGGCCCCGTGCCTGTACGCATACGGTGCCATTCTTTATCGGTCGCAGGACAGCTCTCCATACGACGACCACGGAAGCGTTCTGTTGGCGTAACCTGGCGGAAAATATCTGTTGGTACAGGCTGCCAGCCACCATCGAGTTGATTCACATTGTCGAGCGTCAGCAGCGACCATACGCTGTCAGCACGAACGGGAGTCTGGTTATGATCATAACCGTCACAGATAACCAGGTGACCATGCTGAACACGCATCCATAATCCCGCTTCAGCCAGTGTGCGGTGAATAGCCTGGCAGTTTTCCAGCCGTCCTTCCCGTGCCATTTCCGGCAGACGTTCTCCAAGATGACGACAGGCATACTGCTGCAGACTTTCTGTTTCAGCGATTTTTTCCGGGCGAACATCAGCGGCAATGAAGTCCGGATTATAGCGTCCTGGTGCTTCCACCTGGCTGAAAATGTCTTTTGGTACTGGCGTGTAGTCACCCATTTTTTTCATGAGTTTTTCTGCACACCAGGAGGGACCAAACGAGTCAAGCTGTACACCTTCCCTGTTGCGATCCCAGCCATCCATCACCAGAAATTTTCCGTCCATCTGAGACAGGTACAGACCATCTTCCGCAAGACGACGATGCAGGGATAACCAGTCATTTACAGGTTCACTGCGTAAACCAGCGACCGCTGTCTGCGCGACATACTCGCGAAAAGTTTGTTTTTTCCCGCGTGTCCACGCGTTCTGGCGATCACGTTCAACGGCGGTTTTGCGAACGATACGATTTCCCGGTGCATGGACCCAGCAACCGTTATCCGGAGCAAAACCATGCTTCAGTTCAAGCTCACGGCAGGCACGACTAAGTTTTTCCTGACTCCAGGATAACCGGTTCAGATAACCCGTTTCAGGGTGTACCCGGTTAACAGCCACATGGACGTGCAGATTATCTGTATCAGTATGCACGGCAGAGACATACTGATGGTCGGCAAGGCCGAGTGATTTCAGCGTATGACGTACACTGTCATAAATCTGTTCCGGACGCGGGCTTTCATGTGACTGCCAGGAAAGGATGTAGTGAAAAACAGGATCAGTGTCATCTTTTGCATAGTGTGCCTGCCGGGCAATGTACTCCATATCTGCAGCGGCCGTTTCAAGAGAAGTACAGTTATGAAAGCAGGTGACACCATAAAAGTTGACCCATTCGCAGCCGTCCTTCATGACATCAACCAGCGCCACGAATGACTCATTTCGAAGACGTGTCGCATAATCAACAAGGCGACTGAAACGGCTTCGGTGCGGTTGTTCAGCCTGCGAAGAAGAAGATAAATCCAGTTCCTCATCGGTCATGTCATCCCGGACAGAGACGTAGGATACCAGGTCTTCGAACGAAGACTTGCCGTCCCTTCTCTTTTTCGGAATGACTGCATTCACCGGAGAATCCTCAACCTTCCATTAACTGTTTACGCAATGTATTTGTAAGTTCGGTTATGGCAACAAGCACTTCTGCGTATTCCTTGTCACCGGTTCTTTTTCCCTGAACAAACAGATGCTTCTGCATCCTTCCCAGTCTCATTAACTCCTTCAGAAAAGCATCATCTGTACGGGAGTTAATTCGCTTATTCAGTGCTGCATTTCGGATGTAAGCAGATACAGTAAGTCCGGAATCTTCAGCTTTTTTCCTGATGGTTTCATCCTCAACAGGAGAGAATCTGAGTGTCCTGACAACTGTCTTTTGCCGTACCTCACTTTTCTTTCTTACCGCACTATCACTCACTTCAGGCTCCTTACGGGGTGTCGGGGCGAAGCCCTGACCAGATGGCAATTGTAATAGCGTCGCGTGTGACGGTATTACAATTGCACATCCTGTCCCGTTTTTCAGACCATTATAGCCTGTTATTTTTGTGCATCATAGTCTTATGCAGACGGCAGAGGCAGGGCGCAGCCCTGCCAGGAGTCAGTTTTTGATGATAAAATCAGGCTTCAACATGAAACGGAGAGAAAGTGCCAATGGCTTCTAAAAAATTTTACTCAGATGATGACATCCAGCTGGCAAAAGCTGCTTTATCAGAATTGCCGGACCTCACCGCTCAACGGAAAACATTGCGTGATTTTCTTGATGCCATTCGTGATGACATCATTGTCCTGGTAAGGACAAAGGGTTATACACTGGCAGATGTTCGTGACACGCTCAAAAATGCAGGGTATGAAGTAGGAGAGAAGGCACTTCGTGACATTATTCGGGAAGCAGAATCGAAAAAACCATCCCGCCATTCTTCCTCTAAAACAGCACCTAAAAAGACGATTCAGGCAGGAAAGATGGCATCGATATGAACAACAATTGATGTGACAATGTCACATCGTGTTCTGAGATTATGATGATTACAGAAAAAAAAGCCCCGGCATAAATACCAGGGCTTTTCTGTTTAATCAGACTCGTGGCGGCAATGCACCTGGATAATGCCGTGCAATAATATCATTCAGTTTTTCAACAAGGTCAGAACGCTTAAAGACAATGTGTACGGTCCCTTTCTGGTAGCCACGCACCGTAAAATATTCCCCTTCTAACAGCTTACCGACATTGTCGCCGTTCCCGAGAAATTCACCATACTGCGCCCCGATGCTGTTCCTGAAGTCAGGAACGTTGCGCCCCTCCAGCAGATAAAACGGACGTACCAGGTCATCCAGTGCCTCCCGTCCGCTGCAGTCCAGCGTCACACGCCCGTTACTCCAGCGGTACAGCAGGTTTTCAATAATGATTTTCTTACCCAGACGGCAGGGATTATTGGTTCTGTAATCCCATGACAATTTCCGGTAGACATCAATCAGCCCCTGTTCAAACGTCTGCATTTTGCTGGCATTAAGATGGCGGAATGTTGCCAGTACATTGTCCAGGGTGATTTCAGGACAGGTGTCGCTCATCAGCTGGCTGTTCCACTCATCACGCTGGCATGAACTCATGAAGGTGTACATGCCCGTATCTGTCATCAGGCGGTCCCAGATTTTCCGGTCGGCAAGACGGGTGATATTCCTTTTCGCTTCTTCCGGCTTATCCATGCGACGAACGGAATCAGTCACGCAGTCTTCAAACCCGTAAAGAAAAATATCACCTGACGCATCGAGCAGAATCTTGCGCGCTGTCGCCAGGCATTCCATCGCCTGCATGAACAGTGCAATACCTTCGTTACGCTGCGCGATGATGCGGTCGATAGCCACAGACGGAATAACATCTGTCGTGCCGGCAGTATTCAGGTCAGCAGTGGGTAAAGTCTGATTCATCACATTGTCTCCTCATCGTCACGACTGCCGGGTCAGCCAGGTCATTTCCCGGAGGAGCGAAGCTCCTTCTGCCGTCCGGGTCTTAGGGTATTTCCCCGCAGTGGACCTTTCCGACGGGGGACGCTCACCACGTCACGGGGCAGTTGTCCGGGGGCAGACGCAAAAGTTTTTGACGCCAGCGGCAAAAAGTTTTGTGGCTGGTACATCTCTCCCCTGGACGACTGAAACGGGATGTGGTCGTGTATGTACCCCCGGAAAGTCCGTCTGCGGAGAACAGGCCGCAGTGCGGCGGCAGACAGGCAGAGACAGCTGCGCCATCAGGCGCAGTGGCCTTACACACCGTAAGGTGTGCAGGGAGCGCCGCATCCGGCGCGACCGGAGAAAACCGACGGCACAACAACGGCATGCGGTGGTCACTGGTACACCACTCCCGCACAGGTGAAAACAGAGAAAACAGCACGACATCCACAATCAAAAAAGTGAAATTTCTTCACTTTTTCACACTTATTTTTCGCGCTGATTTGGTGATTATGGTGATAAAATAAAGTGAAGTTTTTTCACTTTTTCAAAGGTATTTTATGACCGGCTGGGAACTGCGAATCTGGCGAAAAAGCATGCTCTGGTCACGCGAAAAAGCGGCCAGAGAATTTGGCGTGACACAGAGAACATGGCACGCCTGGGAAAATGCGGAGCAGGTGGATGTCACCGTCTGGAGGACCACCCAGGCACTTTCAGTCCGTGACCTGCTGCCTCACATGCAGGGGATGCGCAAGGCAGATATCATCAGGCGACTGGAAAATGAACTGGGGGAAACGGCAGAGGATGTGTGAGCGTAATTCACAGCCTGGCTGAATGCCAGGCTACTGCTCATCAGGAAACAGTTTTTTCAGTTCTTCACCGGAAAGTCCGGTCGCCTCCTGAATCCGTTCCGGCGGCCAGCCCATATCCCGCAGCCGGCAGGCTATTTCCCGCGCCACTTCAAGAGCGCCTTTTTGAATAAGACGTTCTGCAATCGTCATGCTGTTTGCTCTGCTCCTGCTGGCAAAAAAGCCCGGGATTTTGCCGGGCTTTGCGGTTCTCATCAGTGAGTTATTTTCTTCAGTTCGTCATCGGAAAGTCCGGTAGCCTGCTTAATCTGCTCCGGCGTCATCCCCATTTTCTGAAGCTGGCACGCAATAGCCAGGGCTTTTTCAAGCGCTCCTTCCATGCGTCCTTCCATCCTGCCTTCCTGGCGACCTTTTTGCTCAAGACGTTCTGCGATAGTCATCAGTTTATCCTCATGCTGCGGCAGACGCTCAGCCAGCGCCCGCATAAATTCCGGTGATACAGAGTCCCCTGCGTTAACGATGTAATGAATCAGAACACGCACCTGCTCGTCTGAAATTTCCACCATGACCTGCGGGAGTTTGTCCAGCAGCTCCATCATGTCACGATGGCGGATATGCTTCATCAGCAGCGTCAGTGCGGCCATCCGGCGATGGTTCATGATTTCATTGTCATCAACGACAGTGATATCAACCAGCGGAAACGGCTTTGTGTATATTTTAGCCGCAAGTGCCGGATTCTCAAAACAGTCCAGCCAGTTCATGCTGTACGGATACGGGCTGCGCTCACCATGATAGAACAGCACCGGAATCACCAGTGGCAACGTTTTGTGCTGCTCCAGATGTCTCTGCATCGCCGCCACACTGTAACGTAACATGCGGAAAGGCATGTACAGATTTTCGGTGCTCTGGTGCTCGATGAGCGTATAAACATAGCCATCTTCACCCCCGGTGGTTTTCACGCTCCAGAGGATATCGCTGGCGTACTGATGCAGGTCCGGCTCAACAAAGGTGGCGGGTTCCAGCTTCAGCGTGGACAGGTCGCACAACTGCCGGTACTCCGCCGGAAGATGCAGTTCCAGAAAATCTCTGGCGACGTCGGGATTCGCCAGGAACGACCGGAACGCGGCATCATGCGGCGTGGGCGTTGTGGTGTTTTTCTTCTTACTCACGGTTCCTCCTGGTGAGATGTCTGAACGTATCCTGCCGCCTGCACAGGCAGACGGCAAGGGTTAATCAGTGGCAGACCCGCTCAATTTCAAGCGCGCGGAGCAGGTGGCCCCATTCGCTGACTTTCATAGCGGGGATACGCACCCGCTTCTGCTCACTGCAGCGTCTGGCGATATGGCCGCTCATCGCCAGGACGTCCGGGTTAATCTCATCCTGTGCCAGCTCCTGACGTCTGAAGCGGGTATGGCGGTGCAGGGGTTTATTCTCCCGCAGGCACTCTTCACGCAGACGCTTTACATACTCGGCGGTTGCGAAGATAATTGATGGTCTCATGGCATAATCTCCATAGATAGTGATTGAGATGCCGGACTTCCTGGCGGGGAAGCGCCGGCGGAGAGAGGCAGGGTTTATCGCCCTGCCTTTTTTTCATTTCGGACAGCGACGCAGTGCCAGCGCGAGCGCTTTCATCTTCCAGCCTTCCGGTGTGCGGTACATCACCTTCCAGTAGCCGTCGATGAACACATAATGGAAGCGCACCTCTTCAGTGCTTTCAGTGGCAATAGCCTCCATGAAAGAACGGTACTCACGCGCCTCACTGTCCATCCGGAAACCACTGTCACGTCCGTAATAAGCCGTCACACCGTCCACCGGGTTCTGAAGCGTATGCCCGGCGGGTTTGTCACAACGGGGACCGAGGCAACGGATATCACCGTGTTCAACCAGGGCTTCGGCCTGCTGACCGGTGGCATAGTGGGTATGCAGGATGCGACCGTTCCAGGTCGGCTCACCGTGCAGGTGGCAGTAAACGGTACGGAACACCCCGTCGCGGCAAAAAACGGAAATCGTGCTGCTGACAGTCATGAAAACGTCTCCTTCTGCTGAATCAGGTCGCCGGGCCGACCGGTTGCTCCCCGGAGGGGCGAAAGCCCCTTCTGCCGTCCACTTCTTCGGGGTTTCTCCCCGCAGTGGACCTTTCCGATGGGGCGTCCGTCACCACGTCACGGGGCAGCTGTCCGGGGGCGGACGCAAAATTTTTTGCCGGGTTTATGGCTAAAAATTTTGTGGACGGTATATCTTCCCCTGGACTGCTGAAACGGGATGTGGTTACTCCAGCCCCCGGAAAGTCCACAGCGGGAAACAGGCCGCAGGGGTGGCGGCGGAAGGGTTGACTGCGCCATCAGGCGCAGTGGCCTTACACACCGTCAGGTGTGCAGGGAGCGCCGTTTCCGGCGCGACAGGGGCGGCGCGACCGGAACGGTCGCTGCAAGCCTGGTTTTTCAGACATCGGACCGTAGCGGCAGCCCGAAACCGCGCCAGCGGGTTCGGCGGAGACTGGCGGGTGCGCCAGCAGCTGCCTGTCGGAGTCGGGCCTGACGACCGGATGCCGCCAGGCAGCCGGGAGCCGAAGGTGTCCCCGCCTCCGGAAATCAGAACAACAGAAACGACATAACAGAAAAATGCCTCACACCATGACGGGCAGGAAGGGCAGCGCCGCAGGCGCGGCCCTCCTGCATTTCAGGCAGGCGTAAGCCTGCCAGGGTTTTCCGGCGGCCTGGCAGGCCATACCCCCGCCGGAGCGGGGGAGTAAATCACCGACGGAACACATGACCGTCAATAAAGGTGAAGGAGTCCAGGAATAAATCCCGCGCATACGCCTCATAGTCAAAATAGAGCGCCACCGTCTCCGGCACGTCAGCCAGCAGGCCGGTATCACTGGCGAACTCAACCGCAAAAGCCTCCTCACTGTCAGCCTCGCCCCACCAGGCATCGCGGAAGGTGTCAAAATCCGTCTCACCGGTATCATCCACCCAGAGACGATAAGCCTCTTCGCAGCCTTCATCCCGTGCCTGGCGGAAGCCTTCAACCCAGGCCCAGTTGATATGGCATTCAGAGGCCATATTCCCCGGGAATCCCTCATAATCCTGAAACATCAGTTCAGGATCGGCTTCATCCTGGTGAAGAGCACGGCAGGCGGCGAAAAAGTCGCGCTCATCATCAAACGTGGTCAGGTCAAACCAGCGTCCGGCGATGCTTCCACAGTTGTATTTGTGCCAGGTTCCAACGTATACAGCAGGTGCAACAACAGACATTCCCGAATCCTCCATAGTCACATGTTCTGCGGCACCGGGCGGTGCCGTGCCTCCATAAAAGCCGGGCGATAAGGCGGGGATGCACAGGGCGCAAGGGAAGCCGCAGCCTGACGCACACGGCTGGCGGGAGTTGCAGGGTGAGGCCGCGAAACCTGAGCGGGCGAACGACCGGAAAATCACGGCAGACGGGAAGGAGGGACCGGGTGACCGCAGCGGCGAAGCGTACCCTTGCATCAACGCCAGCCCGGCTACGATGGAGGCACGGCACAGCCCGCACACGACGCTGAGGCCACATAACTGAAAAACCACAAGGCCATGCCCTGCATGGCCGGGTAAAGCGGAGCCGCCGGCGACTTCCTTATTCCGGCGAGTGCAGAGGACACGCCGCATGACCTCCAGACCACCCCTGATATGAAACGATCATGATCGGCGTGTCCCTGCGTAAAATATACATGCCTGGTTCACCGGAGAATATCTGTGATATCCACAAGTTTTCTGTCGCACAGCCAGTCCTGCGCTTCACGCACCACGCTACTGTCGGGTTTCACCGCTTTCAGCGATGATGCCAGTCGCTTGATCAACATAACCAGTTCCCGTATCTGTATGTCCGGCATTGTCTCCGGCGGAGCAGAGGGACTCTCATTTCCGACGCCCATCCCATGCGCTTCCAGTGTGGCACGGACAAACCAGGCGGCATCGATCAGTTGCTGGCGAATCCAGGTCAGATCGGCATTTCTGTCACGGGCTGCCATTCGCTCACCCGACAGCGCCTTGCTGATATGGCTGCGCACCAGATTATCCAGGAGTTCCTGCGCTTCTTCCGGTGAAAAGCCACCTGGTATCTCTGTGCGCAACAGTCCTTTCCTGTACAGTAGCTGCAGCAGATCAATCTGCGACCGCACTGCAACTATCAGTACATAACGGACAATATTCGCACTGGCGGTGGTTTCTGTATCATTCAGCAGTTCCTCCGGATCATTACCACCGGTATTGCAGAGCAACGGCAACAGAGGTCGCATCCACACGGGAACCTGATATTGTTAGTCTGATTTCATCATATTGCGTTCTCCAGCTTGTTCGGGATCATCCACTGCTCAAGTGCACGTACCTGTACCGGTGCACCACGACCGGCCTCACCGGCTTCAAAAATCAGCCGCCAGAGTGGTTCCTCCTGCCAGAAAAACCGGTCAAATGATGACAGTGATGGAAAACGCCCGCACCACCCCCAGAAAATCGTTTCCAGATCATGCTCCTCAACAACACCAGACCAGCGGGACAACCAGCTTCCGACCGTGGCGGGAGTATGAAACGCAAGGTCAATCTGCGCCTGAGCAAAACATGTCTGGTATTCCAGTTCCCGTCGTTCTGCCTCACGTTCCCGCTGGCGGCTGTATTTCTGCTCTGTCAGCGTGGTTTTCTGACGACGCCGCTCACCTTCACGAAAAGGAACGGACGGGAACAGACGATGCCCCGCATCGGATGGCAGGGGAAGAACACAGACTTCACCAAAACTTTCAATCAGTTTATCCACGGCAGCCAGCCACAGGAGACGGTTGCCATGAAATTCCTCCTTCGTCAGCGCAGGAGCAAAAAAGCGGAGATCGGTCAGCGAAATCCGGCGACTGCCATTCAGGCAGCGAAAGAAAGCGCTGGCATAAGGCCATGCTGAAAGTGTGCGTCCCTGACGACGACGTTGTTCGGTGACAGCCACAGCCTGCATGGCGGCCTGTTGCTCTGCGCTGAGGGGGATCAGTGCCCGTGAACGTGCGCTCATGCCTGACCTCCTTCTGCCATCAGGATATGGATGATGTCGTTAACACTGTACCCCTGCGCATCAAGTGTCGCGGCAAGCGCCAGCGTGTGACTGATAGCGACAGGCGTGAAGATATGTTGCACCTGAACGACGGCGAAAGGCTGTCCACCACAATTCACCAGAACCAGCATCCAGAGCCGAGAGACGTCTCCCGGCGAACATAATGCCAGGTGGAAACGTTCGTGGGCTGGCGTGAAACGAACCTGGACGGGGAAAAAGCCCCCGAACTCACTGCCATACTCGCCATTCATCATCCAGTTAGCCGGTGCGTCCACTTCACGCATCACCTCGTGAGTGAGATTACGGCGCATATCGCTTCCCGCAGCACGGATATCTTCATATTCCTGTGCGTTCATGGACTGCAGGGCATTCAGGGTCAGTTCAGTTTTCATCACGGTATCTCCCTTGCTGCCGCCCCGTCTCCGGCGGGGCGGTGTGGTTGTTCATCAGGCGGCATCAGCCAGGTTATCGGTGCGTTCAGTGGCATCTGTCTGTGGATGTGGTGCACACATCCAGCCTGGAACCCAGCGGTTGTCTTTCATATGGTGCTCTGCATGTTCAGCCGCATCACCTTTCTTCATCTTCTCCACGTCCCGTGCGGCACCGGACAGTCCTGCCTCATTCAGGGCTGTGATAATCTGCGGCTTTTTCAGGTGTCCGAAAAAGTTTGCTTTTGTCGGCTGCCACCAGTCGCGCATGTGAAAACCAATGGCGCTCTCCAGCGTGTCCAGCGGGCTGCGTGACGTGTGACCACACTCGCGGGTCTGAACGCCGTGGATGCTGCACGCGGTGCAGAAACTGAGCAGGGATAACAGCACCTCCTGACTGAGTGACAGGAACGTCGTCATGTCCCGTGACCATCCCTCCGGTAACAGGGCCGCAAGACGGGCTTTTTCTGCCATCATCGCCATGAACGCGGCACCTTCCTTCCCTGACGGCGCATCGCTGGTCAGCGAATAATGTTTACATTCCAGGCTGATTTGTGCTGGTTTACTGTACGCTCCGCTGCCAAACACATTCAGGCAGAGCGTCCATGCCAGCAGTGTCAGGGATTTGTCCGGTTGCTGCATGAGTGCCGCCTGGACTGCCAGCGTGCGTTCGGAAGACATTTTCGTCAGCAGTGGCAGACTGATTTCCGCCACTGATGCTTTCTCCTGCACCTGTTCCGTGCGGTCAGCGTCATCAGTCGCGTCATCTTCACTGCGCAACTGCACACCACGCTGGACACATACGTTTCCATAACGCCAGGACACCACCACGCCACTTCCGGCACGCATCTCCGGCGTCCACGCCCTGACCTTCGCCATGCAGTCAATCAGCTTCATTTCTGCTTCCAGCAGGTCAGATTCCTCACACTGGTTTTCCAGCGCGTCGTAACGTGCCATCAGTTCGTTCAGGCGTTCTTCTTCTGCCTCCGTCAGCACCGCTTCCGGCTCCGGCAGACTGCGGTATGTTCCGGCATCCTCACGGCAGGAACCAACAGGCTCCATACGTCCGGCGCACCATTCCCAGCCTTCTGCTTCCCGAAGGTGTTCAGCGACAGCCTGGAGTTTTTCCAGCAGGGCAGCATCGAGCGCAACACAGTCCACATAGCCACCCTCGTCGTCGCTGAACAAATCGGTGCGCAGTTCATCTGGCGAGAAGGCATCAGCCCCCACAAAGCGGAATTTAGTGTTCCCCGCCACCGCCACTTCACTTTCGGTCACCAGACGACGAATGGTCTGTACTTCCGGTTTACCGCCCCATCCCGACTGACAGGCGGCTTCAAACACCTGCACCTGACGCGCGGTGTCGTTCTCCAGCGCCAGCGCCTGACAGTGCTCTGTGGTGATGCGGTCTTCTGCCAGCGCATCGAGGATGACAGGCGCAAGGTCTGCCAGTTTCAGCATTCGCTGAACGTGGCGGGGCGAATAACCCAGCAAATCACCGATTTGTGCCGGTGTTTTGCCTTCCTGCGCCATTGCGCGGAATCCGGCAATCTGTTCGGCAGGGTGCATATCCCGACGCTGACCGTTTTCAGTCATTGATGCGGCAGTCGCCAGTTCCTGCGGAATAACCTTCACGCGTACAGGACAGTCAGCCGTAAGGATGTTGCGCTCTGCCAGCATGTTGAGTGCTGCCAGTCGGCGACCGCCTGCGGCGACACCGTAACGGTCACCTGGCAGGGCATGAACAACCAGATTCTGTAACAGGCCGACACCTTTAATGGAGTCCGCCAGTTCGCTGACGGACTCCGCAGAATACGGCACCGTGCGCACATTCAGCGGTGACTTAATCAGCGAGGCCAGCGGCACGCTCACTTCCTCCGTCTGCGCCAGCAGGGCAGACAGGACTGTTTCCTGCGTTTTTGCATATTTACGGCTTGCTTTGCGGGTGGTTTCTGGTTCACACTTCGTTACAGGCATAATCATCCCCTTATAATTGCTTATGTCCTGCCGGACGTTCGCGCGTCCGGCACCTCTCTTACTTAAGAATCCCGAAATCCCTGATGGCATGATTCATCCAGTACCCGGCACCGTCCTCAAAATTCCAGGTACGCCAGACCAGGGCACCGTTATTGCGGACAACCAGGCGAAAATGTTCCCCGTGGTCATCCTCGATAAAGACGTTCCGGTACTGTGCGGCAACGGCTTCCGCCTGTTCGCGGGTAAAGGAGCCGTCCGGCAGCCCCTGAAGTATTCTGAAATATTCGCTCATCCTCATATCTCCGGTGATGCCCCGCGCAGGGCGGGGCGGTTATCACAGTCAGGCCAGTCAGAACGGGATATCGTCTGAAAACCCGTAATCCTCCCCCTCCGGCGGTTGCGGCTGAGGCTCGGGCTGCGCGGCCTTACGTCCACGGCCTTTCGTTTTCGCGCCACCTTTTTTCGTCGCGTCAGCACTCTGTGGCTGCCCATTCTGCTGAGGCTTCGGTTGCGCCTGAGCGTTCTGCTGTGGTGCACTCCCCAGCATCTGCATGGTGCCCGTGGTCTTAACAAGAATTTCAGTGACGTAACGGGTGATACCGTTATCTTCCCAGCTACGGGTACGGAGTTGCCCCTCGATGTAGACCTGCGCGCCCTTGCGCAGATATTCACCGGCCACTTCCGCGAGCTTGCCGAACAGCACCACGCGGTGCCATTCCGTCTGCTCCCGCATCTCCCCCGTCTGTTTGTCGCGCCAGCTTTCTGACGTAGCCACCTGCAGGTTTGCCACTGCGCCCCCGTTGGGGATGTAACGGACTTCCGGATCATTGCCCAGACGCCCGACGAGGATGACCTTGTTGATACCACGTGCACTCATAAGAACCTCCTGACTGAAAGATGTGAGATAAACCGGATACCGGCGACGGGACGTTCATGTGCCCCTTCAGAGGAGCGAAAGCTCCTCCTGCCGTCCACTTCACAGGGGTTTCTCCCCGCAGTGGACCTTTCCGATGGGGGCCCGTTTACCGCCTCACGGGACAGCTGTCCGGGGGCGGACGCAAAATTTTTTGCCGGGTTCATGGCTAAAAATTTTGTGGCCGGTGCATCTCACCCTGGACAGATGGAACGGGAGGGGGTTACGTCTGCCCCCCGGAAAGTCCACAGCGGGAAACAGGCCGCAGAGGTGGCGGCAGGAGGGAGGACTGCTGCGCCATCAGGCGCAGTTTCCTCACACACCGTCAGGTGTGCAGGGAGCGCAGGTCACGGCGCGACAGGGGCGGCGCGACCGGAACGGTCGCTGCAAGCCCGGGTTTTCACGCATCGGACCGTAGCGACAGCCCGAAACCGCGCCAGCGGGTTCGGCGGAGACTGGCGGGTGCGCAAGCAGCTGCCTGTCGGAGTCGGGCCTGACGACCGGATGCCGCCAGGCAGCCGGGAGCCGAAGTGGGCGCAATAAAAGACAGCCAGAAACGGTGACAGTGTCACGGAATATCACACCTGTTCCCTGCATACAGCCATACACTACCTTCTGACCGGAAAGCCGGGCCGGCAGCGCCGCAGGCGCTGCACCCCGCATTTCCGGCAGGCGTCAGCCTGCCAGGGGTTTTCGCGCGGGCTGACAGGCGGCCTCCACCGCCTGCCCCTGTATCACCTGTTTCTGCTGCCCTGAAGGATGTAGTGACCGCCCAGGAAAACAGCCTGCTGATTCGCCACAAAATCGCAGATTTCATCAACAATCTGCGCAGTGGTGAGCGGTTTCTGCCCCATTTCACGACGCCGCGCATTAATCACGGCTTTGTAATTGCGCAGAATTTCGCGGGTTTCTGTGCTGATATTCATGACATGTGCTCCCCGTCCAGCGCCTGTAACACAACGTCCATTGCTTCGCGTTCTTCCCTGACGAATGCGTCACCGTCGCCCCCGTTCTCGCTCCCGACGGCATACAGGCGCTTCATTTCACTGCCTGCCAGCGCCATCACTTTTTCCAGCATCACCGCCGGGACTGTCACCTGACGGCTGGCGCGCTTTTCTTCCATCAGCTCACGAACAACGTCGTGAACAATGCTGACATCCGCACCATGCTCAAAGGCATCGTCCAGTCGCTGCATGACGGTTTCCAGCTCATCGTCTGTCAGACTCCAGTCCTGGGCTATGTGGCGCACATCCCCACGGGTCAGCACCACGGCAAAAACGCATTCACTGTCCGGCACGTCTGTATCCAGTACATCGCGGATAATTTCTTTAACAGTACAGTACATGTTCTCGTCTCCTTTACAGGGGCGTCATTGCCGCCCCGTCCGTTAATCAGTCCAGTGCTGCGTAAATCGCGTTGCATTCAGGGTGAAATTCGATGTGACGCCACAACTGCGCATCGCGCATCCGGTAAAGCTGGGTCAGTCCTGCATCCCCGCTGTCGTGGTACAGCCACAACTGGCGGTTAATCACAAGGGAGGTAAGGATGATGCCTGCGGCATCAGCACTCACGGTACGGTCAAACCAGTTTGCACCGTTCACCATGTGGAAACGGTCGCCATCCGGCATCATGTAGCCGCCACCGTCCGGCAGGCGGATGAAGTGCCAGAATCCGCCTTCGTATTCCGGCATCATTTTTTTCGCCAGCGCGTACACAGACGCCTCGACATACAGAAAATCCTGGCCAAACAGGTAAGGCAGAAAGAAGAGGCGGTCGCATTCTTCAACATTCAGAGTGACAGGTTTCGCATATTGCATGATGTTTTCCTCCGTTGTTCACATATTCCGCGACACCGGGCGGTGCCGTGCCTCCATAAAAGCCGGGCGAACAGGCGGGGATGCAGGGGCGCAAGGGAAGCCGCAGCCTGACGCACACGGCTGACGGGAGTTGCAGGGTGAGGCCGCGAAACCTGAGCGGGCGAACGACCGGAAAATCACGGCAGACGGGAAGGAGGGACCGGGTGACCGCAGCGGCGAAGCGTACCCTTGCATCAACGCCAGCCCGGCTAAGATGGAGGCACGGCACAGCCCGCACACGACGCTGAGGCCACATAACTGAAAAACCACAAGGCCATGCCCTGCATGGCCGGGTAAAGCGGAGCCGGCGGCGACTTCCTTTGTGCTCTTTCCGGTGACCGGCAGGAAAAAGGCGGGGATTTTCCCCGCCATCGTCATCATTTCCGGATTTTTGCCAGGGCATCCGCCATGCTGCGAATTTCAGCCCGGGCTTCCCGGACCACCTCCCGCAGAACACCACGGTCAAACCAGCGGCGGGGCGGTTCATCCGGTATACGCAGCACATCGCAGGCCAGCCCACTGGACAGGATATGCTCAATACAATCGCTGACCAGGTACATTTCCACCGACGAAAAACGTGCTCCCCGGTTCACGATGGCATCGAGCACCACGGGCAGGTTTTCGTCATCTTCATCGAGCCAGCAGGGGTGATCGCTTTCCTTCACGACCAGGCGAAAGCGGCGCGTCTGGCGGGTCAGCAACGTCTGACCGGTGGTGGTCAGCGCCGCACGGATACGCCGCGCATCTTCTGCCACCTGGTAACAGATGCTTCGTACCGCATCGTGCACCGCATCAAGAACAGCCCTGATTTCGTCTTCGGTCAGCCATTCTCCGGCATACGGGAAAGACACCTGCGTTCCGTCTGCCGGAAGTACCGGCAGCGATTGCCACTGACTGCCGGACAGTACCAGTTCCGCCCCGGTTCCGGTCAGTCTCTGAATGGCGGAGGCCAGGAGCGGCGGCAGTACGCCGCCGTGACGGTTGATAAGTAACGTCGCCAGCCGGGGCGCATCCAGCCGCACGTAAATGCTGATCCAGCCCGGATACTTCGGGTTACGCTGGTCAACATCCGTCTCTTCCGGCCAGCCCTGCGCCAGCAGCAGGTTACGGGCGTGACGACAAACCAGTGCATTCAGCGTTTTGTTCATGATTAAGCGTTCTCCCTGTATCGCCGCCCGCAGGGCAGGCGGCGATAACATCAGTTGTTTTCGTGTGTGTTGTTTTTCAGCAGGGTGCGGGCCTGATTAATCACTGCCTGACGGCGGGTAACACATTCCGGGACGGCAAGGCCGTTATCACGGGCGGCCCATTCACGTTTCCACAGTGCCTGTTCAGCGGTCTGAATCAGGGACGCCAGCAGTTCAGCAGAGACGGTCACCAGGCGGTTTTCGCTCACGTTGCTGATAATCTCCATCGCAGCGGCGGAAGAAATACCGGACTCCATCCGCTGGTCTTCCGGGATGTCCTCCAGGTGCGCCAGGACAGTCCTGATTTCATGATCGGTCAGAGAAATTTCCATACCGTCGGCCAGTGCCTGAATCTCTTCCGGGGACCAGATAAGCAGCATCAGCGGCGTGTTTCCCGGATACTTTGCTGCCAGCTCACGGCAGAGCGTTTCGCATGTTCCGTACATTTCGTCTCCTCCTTAATCTTTGAAGCACGCATCCAGTTCAAGAATTTCGGTATATGCCTCCATCAGGAGGCGGTTTGCGCGAAACAACGTCTGACGCACCAGACGTTCCGGCAGGGTGTCAGCATTAAAGCTGTACCGCCGCTCCATCTCATTCATGGTTGTACGCAGGTCGCACATGGCATTGGCCACCTCCGCCACTTCGGCGCGAAGTTTTTCGTGTCCGGCATAGTTCATTTACGCAGCCTCCGGCATAAACCAGTCATCATTCGCGGCCCCCTGCTGCATGGCCCGTTGTACGGCAGCCAGTCGTTGCTGTCCGGCACGGTGATACTGCTCAAGCAGCTCGATACCGATATACCGGCGTCCGGACTGGAGGGCGGCAACGCAGGTTGAGCCGCTGCCTGCAAACGGGTCCAGCACAATTGCGTTCGGGTGTGTGAAGCTCTCAATCAGTGGTTGCAGGCTGGTAACGGGCTTTTCCGTCGGGTGATGACGATTGCCTGAATATTTCCAGCCCAGCACGTCGGGTAATGGCTTCTGAGGCAGCGCCGGACGGCCTTTTGCCAGGATATAGGCGCATTCGTGACGGTACGCGACATACGCAGATTTGGATGTGTAGTTTTTGGTGAACACAAGGTGCCCTACCACGCTGAATCCGGCGCGTTTCCAGGCCGCCATAAAGCGGTCAATACGGTTCCAGCCGTAGAAGCTCACCATCAGCGCATCTTTTTTCAGCACGCGGTACATCTCATTGCTGGCAGGTTGCAGCCAGTCATCATTAACGTCACCGGCAATGGTGCGCCCGGAACGGTCACGGAAACCGACGAGATATGGCGGGTCGGTTAAGATGAAATCAATGGCGTTATCAGGAATCGTGGCCATAACATCGATGCAGTTACCGAGGACAAAACGGGACATACAAAACTCCTTCTCTTACAGAGGGCACCGGGAGGGCACCCCTGTGGTGCCCGTTCCCCGCTGCCTGTGGGCTGTTCACCGCGTCCGGTAACGGGTCAGGCCGACCGTGGAATACCGCAGCCGTCGTCTTTTTGACGGCAAGGTTATGCCGCGAAAGCGGCTTGAAGGGCGTTCATCAGAAAAGGGCGACTGGCTGGCGTACACTGTCACCGACGCCAGCCGGGAGCGGTAAAAGCGCCCGTCCCGTGCCCGGCCGGACGCGGGACACTGACCACAGGTAGCGTTTATGCCGCGCCGCATCAGCCGGCGCAGTAAAAAGAGGAGCACAGCGACATCCTTTACCGGAAAAGAAACGGGCGGTTGCCCGCCCGTCTCCGTCATACTTCATCCGCCATAATGCGCCACCTTGTCGACTATCCACACAGGTCCGGTGACTTCCGGCAGCTCATCATCATCTGTCGGATGTGACCATTCCAGTTCCCCCCACAGCACATCAACGAGCTCTCCGCGCTCATACAACTGCCAGCCACAGAAATCACAGCCCTGTTCGGCATACCAGTGCTCCAGCGTGCAGCTGAAACGGCGGCTTAATTCTGCAATAACGTCGCTTTCCGGCTGACACCACGGCGTGTCGAAATCCACCTTAATGAAGTTGTCTCCCTGACTGCTGATATTCACCTCATACCCACAAGGCCACTTCACGCCATACTGTTCCGTATACCAGTGATATGCAGAAGGAACACCGTTCAGAACACCACCGTTAAAGCCATTCACTTCAACATCCAGGCGGGTGGGCAGAACCGTCAGCAGGTCAAACGGCATGGTTTTTTCCGGCAGTACGTTGTCACACAGACGGTTCCACCACACCGATACAGCCTCGTTACTCCAGAAGCCACACCAGTCACCTCTTTTTGCGGTGAAAAGTGCGGTGATGGTATCCCTGACATCGTCCGGTAATCCTTCCCAGCGACGCTGGCCAGTACCGCTCTGCAGCCAGAGTTCATGCAGCATCAGGCAGTTTTGCTCATCCAGCAGTACACCGTTCTGCAGGTATGTCAGCCAGCGGGTGAACGCGATATTCTCCGGCGATACAACGCCACGCCCGGCAGCCGTCAGTCCGGGGCATGGTTCAAACCGCACATCTTCAGTGGTCTGCAGAAGTCCGGCACTTCCGGCCAGAAACAGCTGAATACCTTCATTTGTGGCGCGGCGATAAAACGGTGTGACTGCACCGCTGGCCAGTCGTTTAATCTCAGCAATCCGTGCCGGTTCACCAGAAAAATGCATACGATTTGAGCACCAGTTTGGCATGGGAATTCTCCTCTCACATGCGGCCTCCATCAGGCCGTGCCGCACCTGTAACCGGGCGACCGCATACGAATGCAGGTGCGGCCCCGAAGCCGCAGCGCGTGGAGGAGGAACGACGAAACGTGACCGGGTGAGGAGGCCGGCGACAGCGACACACTTGCATCGGATGCAGCCCGGTTAACGTGCCGGCACGACCTGGGTGAACAGGTATTTTGTCCACAGAACCGTGCACAAAATGCTGTGGATAAGCTGGACACAGCAGTCCACAGCAGGCATACAGCCACACCCTCAGAGAATTGAGCGTTTTTTAGTCACAATATGACATTTGACTGTGTGTGGATTCAGTTATTAGAATACTGTATATATATACAGCAAAAGAAAAGGGAGATGAGAACATGATCCGCATTGAAATTCTTTTCGACCGCCAGAGCACAAAAAACCTCAAATCAGGCACACTTCAGGCGCTACAGAATGAAATCGAACAACGTCTGAAACCACACTACCCGGAAATCTGGCTGCGTATAGACCAGGGCAGCGCCCCGTCTGTATCTGTCACTGGAGCCCGCAACGACAAGGATAAAGAACGTATCCTGTCTCTGCTGGAAGAAATCTGGCAGGACGACAGCTGGCTGCCTGCAGCATGAGTACCGTTTATCACCGTCCGGCTGACCCTTCAGGCAATGACAGTTACGTGCGACCGTTGTTTGCCGATCGTTGCCAGGCCGGTTTTCCTTCGCCTGCCACTGATTATGCTGAGCAGGAACTGGATCTGAACAGCTATTGCATCAGCAGACCTGCAGCCACCTTCTTTCTGCGCGCCAGCGGTGAATCGATGAACCAGGCTGGCGTGCAGAATGGTGATCTGCTGGTAGTGGACAGGGCCGAAAAACCACAACACGGGGACATCGTTATCGCTGAGATCGACGGGGAGTTCACCGTCAAACGACTGCTGTTGCGCCCACGCCCGGCACTGGAGCCGGTTTCAGACAGCCCGGAGTTCCGCACACTGTATCCGGAAAACATCTGTATTTTTGGTGTTGTCACTCACGTGATACACAGGACGCGGGAGTTACGCTGATGTTTGCACTGGCTGATATCAACAGTTTCTACGCCTCATGTGAAAAAGTTTTCCGCCCGGACCTTCGCAACGAACCGGTCATCGTACTCAGCAATAACGATGGCTGTGTGATCGCGCGCAGCCCGGAGGCAAAAGCCCTTGGCATCAGAATGGGGCAGCCCTGGTTTCAGGTGAGACAAATGCGCCTGGAGAAGAAAATACATGTATTTTCCAGCAATTATGCGCTGTACCACAGCATGAGCCAACGGGTTATGGCTGTTCTGGAGTCGCTTTCTCCCGCAGTTGAGCCCTACTCAATTGATGAAATGTTCATTGATTTGCGGGGGATAAATCATTGCATCTCTCCGGAGGTTTTTGGTCATCAGCTCAGGGAACAGGTAAAGAGCTGGACAGGACTCACCATGGGGGTGGGCATTGCGCCTACAAAAACGCTGGCTAAAAGTGCACAGTGGGCAACAAAGCAATGGCCACAGTTTTCCGGTGTGGTCGCGCTGACGGCAGAAAACCGTAATCGGATCTTGAAGCTACTGGGGCTGCAGCCAGTTGGTGAGGTCTGGGGAGTAGGACGCAGACTGACGGAAAAGCTGAATGCGCTGGGTATTAACACAGCACTGCAGCTGGCGCAGGCTAACACGGCATTCATCCGGAAAAACTTCAGCGTCATTCTTGAGCGTACGGTACGCGAACTCAACGGCGAGTCCTGCATATCCCTGGAAGAAGCACCACCGGCAAAACAGCAGATTGTCTGTAGTCGCAGTTTTGGTGAACGAATCACAGACAAAGATGCCATGCACCAGGCTGTTGTTCAGTATGCAGAGCGGGCCGCAGAGAAACTACGTGGGGAGCGTCAGTATTGCCGGCAGGTGACGACATTTGTACGGACATCCCCCTTTGCAGTAAAAGAACCCTGTTACAGCAATGCCGCTGTGGAAAAGCTTCCATTGCCCACACAGGACAGCCGGGACATTATTGCCGCAGCATGCAGAGCGTTAAACCATGTCTGGCGTGAAGGGTACCGCTATATGAAGGCAGGAGTCATGCTGGCTGATTTCACACCATCGGGTATAGCGCAGCCGGGATTATTTGATGAGATCCAGCCCCGTAAAAACAGCGAAAAGTTAATGAAAACACTCGATGAACTGAACCAGTCTGGAAAAGGGAAAGTGTGGTTTGCGGGGCGAGGAACCGCCCCTGAATGGCAAATGAAACGGGAAATGCTCTCGCCTTCGTATACAACACAATGGACTGAGATCCCCATTGCTTCATTCTGATATATCAGAATAATTTTTGCATTTTAAGGCGCACATCATTCATTGCCTCCTGCACCGAATCAGTAGCAGAAGGAGGCATTTTTTCAGCAGATTGCAAAGCACCGAGTTCAGTCAACACAGCTCTGATATCGGCCTGAGAAGGCTTCCATCCAGTCGTCTGACTGAGTAAGGTTACAACCTGATCTGCTGAAAACTCCTCGCTCAAAATGGCAGTCAGCAATACAGGCAGGCGAGGATCAAGTTGGTGTAACGCCATTCCAGAAATAAATGCATTCCGGAACAGCTCACCACGCTCAGAACGCGGAACGGACTCTATCGCTTCCAAAGTTTGAAAGTCTGCAGCTTTTTCCGGATGCAGATAAAGTGTGAATTTTTTCCTTTTCCGTTCATCGTCCACAATATTACTCCTCTTTGAAAGCCGCGATAGCTTCAACCAGTGCTGTCTGTGGCGACTCCATCATCACTACTTTTTGCCCAAGATGGTGCCATGCCGTTTTTATCGAATCATAGATCAACGGGGCCCCACCACCGACAACATAAACACGATTCACATGATGAAAATCACCGAGCTCATTGACTACTTGCTCCCCCAGACTGGCAATAGCCCCCTCAATGGTATTAAGGACCAGATCAGTTTTTGTTTCGTCATTTATAACCTGCCGAACAAAGTCCGGGTCATTACGACGTTTAATCAATTCATCTGCAACGAGGAAACTGGTATCACTGGATGCCATGCGCAATGCACTCATTGCAGCTTTCGTAACTGAAGACACACCAATGCCAGAATTACCATGAATGGCACTTACAGAGTCAAATTGACCAACGATAACACCAACATCAAGCGTAGTGCCGCCAATATCAACTACCAGTGATTTTTCGAACTGACCAACTTTATCCATGACCAGACGAGAAAACACAGCTGGCAATGATTCAGGCATCACATCAACGTGTTCAATGGTGAAAACATCGCCTTTATTAAGACGAATCGGCCTCATTAAATTCTCAATTTTACGCTGAATGTTGAGTTCATTTTTTTGACACTCTTTCGTGTAGAACTCACTGATAGGCAAAGTCACAGTCAATGATACAGGCTGAGGCGCTAATCCACTATTCAGTAAAGCGTGATGCACAGCTAACAGGTTAACATCCGTATATTGATACTCAATATGAGTCGTAAGAATAGATTGGTTGCTAACTTCATCATACGTGTATTTTTTACCATCCAGTTCATAGTTAAATGTCTGGCGAATCCCTAACCCGTCAACCTTCCATCCATGACGAAATGAGTTTTGCGACAACGACTTACAGATTTTCCCATTGTCATTCCATGCCAACTTGATTGTTGTTGAACCATCATCGCAGTATACGTTCATCTATAGCCCCTTAAATACTCAATCTGAGTAAATCACTGTTTCTGGTTGCAAGGTAATACTCAATTTGAGCACTATCATAGTTGTGAAATCACAAAACACAAGTAATATTTATTACATCATATGACATACTTCATATTTCATACTTCATAAATATGAACACATATTGACACCTCAGGTTACCGTGTCAAAATATCATCATACTTCACACATCACATTTATGAGGTTGCAATGATTACTGTAGTTGGTGGGAACAAAGGTGGTTCAGGGAAAACTACCATTGCATCAAACCTGGCTATTGCTCTCGCAAATAAAGGAAGGGAAGTCTGCCTGTTAAACGGAGATCTACAACGAACAGCCGCAAAACATCATGCGGAACGAGAAGCTGCAGGACTGTTACCAGCAATAACCCTTGTTGAGAAATTTGATAACCTGACACAAACACTACAGGCTCTGAATGAAAAGTTCGATGATGTAATAGTGGATGTCGCAGGAAGAAACTCAAAGGAATTCATAACGAGTGGAGTTGTCGCACATCAAATAATTGCGCCACTACAGTGTTCTCAACCAGATCTGGATACTCTTACAGAACTAGAACAACAGATAGACGCAATGCGTAACCTTAACCCGGAACTTAAGGTTTATTGTTTACAAAGTATGGCAACAACCAACCCGGTTTTGAGGGGAAATGAGAGAAAAGAATTCCTTGAATATCTTGAAGAATTCCCAACAATTCAAGTCCTGGATTCAGTTATTTGTTTCAGAAAAGTCTATCGCGATTGCATGAGCAACGGCACCGGTGTAGTTGAAACGAACAATACAGCAGCCAGAGCAGAAATTGAACATTTAATGAATGAGGTATTTGGCCCATGGTGAAGAAACCCAGCCAGCAAGCATTAAACAGAGCTGCAGTTACGGTAGAACAAGCAGAGGCTCTGGCTCAGCGCCTTGCGGATAAACCATACGGCGCGCCGGAAAAACCCGAACCAGAAAAACAATGTCGGACGACAATTTCTCTTGGTGAAAGCATGCTTGTCACAATAGAAGATCTGGCATTGAGGAATAAACGCAATGGTAAAGATCCAAAAAATGTAAGTGCCATCGTCAGAGTAGCCCTTGAGCAATACTTAAAAACACTAACGTAATAATCAAGAAGTTATTACTTATGAAATCACACTTGTGAATTCATACTGTTTAAGCCCCCTTGCATACAAGAGATCACATATTGCAGTGGTCTCTTTTTTATAGAATAAATCACAATTCATAATTATGATTTATGAATTATGCGTGTCTGTTTTTCAGCATTGTGACCGCATCGGACTCAGGCATCAAAAACTGCACCCGGTGCCGTGCAGCCACGTCCAGCGCAAACACCTTCGTGTAGACCTCCGTTGAGCTGATGGACTTATGCCCCATCAGGCTCTGCAGGACCTTCAGCGGTATACCGGCATACAGCATGTGCATCGCATAGGAATGGCGGAACGTATGTGGCGTGACCGGGACAGAGAACGTCACACCATCAGCGGCAGCGGCGGCAACCGCCTCCCCAATCCAGGTCCTGACCGTTCTGTCCGTCACTTCCCAGATCCGCGCTTTCTCTGTCCTGCCTGTTCGTTTATTACGCCGTTCCATGGGGATTTTCAGTGTGGCCACCATCGTCTGCAGCTGGCTGACGTACCAGGCGTCGGAGAGCGGAACCAGCCGGTGAGTCTGCTGACCGGCGGGCATTCTTCCTGCCGTCCTGGCGGCTTTTTCGGTCCGCTGCTTCAGAGTGGCCAGCTGCACAAACGGATACGGAGGCGTGAGCGAAAAATCCCCCCGCGTCAGCGCCAGTGCTTCATTAATGCGCGCACCGGTGTTCCACAGTGTGGCCAGCAGCATCTTGCGGCGCAGATCCGGGACGTAATGGAGCAGGGCGCTCACTTCAGGGGCCAGCAGGTATTTTGGCAGTTCATCATGAACCATCGACATCTGGCGGAGTGCCAGCGCTGCCGGATAATCGATGGCAACAGGAAGCTGAGCGGCATCCCGGGCATGGTGGATCGGTGCCGGCAGGTGCTGCATATCAGTGTTCACTCCACGGGGAAACGTCGGGCAGGTTTTCCACAACCCGGTACTTTCCCGGATAACGGAGCTGGTTACCGCCACGCGTCCAGACGGTGACAACAAAACCCCCTCCCTGGTTGTTTTCGGGGAGCAGGCGATCGCACTGCTCACTCAGCATGTGGATCACAAACGGCGCATCGCGGCCATGCAGCGTTCCCTTACTGATGATGACGTACTCAGCCCCCCGCATCTCCCTGAGTAAATGTTTTGCCGCATCCGGGACAAGCAGCCTGGCTGCGCCGGCATTCCAGCTGAGGTAGACATATCCGGCCTGCGCCTGTACAGACTGCCAGTAATCCGTTCCGGCGACAGCCTGACCTTCATTCTCAATAAAAAACATGGGTGACTCCTTTTTTCTTTTCCGGGCAGGGACGGTCATGCGATAACGTCATCCATCATCACTGCCCTTACCGTCACGCCGTCAGATAACATCATGCCGTTATCATCATCACCATGATAACAAGCATCCATATAACCACGCCGTTAAATTACCGGAGAGCCGTTTCCGTCAGATCCGACTTTCCGGAATATCACAACTTTCCGGAAGTGTACCACGCTGAGGAAATCATCATATCGCTGTTTTCCGCCTCTGCGCGACGCATCACAGGTCAGGGAGATGACACAACATATAGTGTCATCAGCAGCTGAATCCGGCACCACATGTTGTGCTGACGGGAGGTGGCGTTGTGTGGGGGGAGAAGAAGATCCGTGACCACCAGAAACCGGATCTGCACGGGGAAAGAGAGAAAATAACATAGGCTGAACATATCCATATGCCTGACATCTGCATATTCATGGTATACGCATATCCTCACCATCTGCATATGCTGAATCTATACATATGCCTAACATCTGCCTATACTAAACATATGCACACACCCGGTGCAATGAACATCATTCCGGATATGCATCACATATCCACACTTACCCGGGAGAGAATCATGAGAACCGTATCCATTTTTAAAAATGGCAACAACCGTGCTATCCGCCTTCCACGCGATCTGGATTTTGAGGGGGTGAGCGAGCTGGAGATCGTCCGGGAAGGGGACAGCATCATTCTGCGCCCCGTCCGGCCGACCTGGGGCTCATTCCTGGAGCTAGAAAAGGCCGATCCGGACTTTATGACGGAGCGCGAGGACGTTGTCAGCGACGAAGGACGAGTTAACCTGTGAACAAGATCTATATGCTCGACACAAACATCTGCTCGTTCATCATGCGCGAGCAACCTGAAGCATTGCTTAAGCACCTGGAGCAGTCGGTGCTGCGCGGTCACCGTATCGTGGTCTCGGCCATCACCTACTCCGAGATGCGCTTCGGTGCCACCGGTCCGAAGGCCTCGCCACGCCACGTGCAACTGGTTGACGCGTTCTGTGAGAGGCTCGATGCCGTCCTGCCGTGGGACCGCGCCGCGGTGGATGCGACCACGGAGATTAAGGTGGCACTGCGTCTCGCCGGCACGCCGATCGGTCCGAACGACACGGCGATAGCCGGACACGCCATCGCTGCCTGTGCCATTCTGGTGACGAATAATGTGAGAGAGTTTGAGCGGGTACCGGGTCTTGTGCTGGAAGACTGGGTAAGATAACGCTGTAAAACAAAACAGGCGGTCAGGCGCGGCCGGCCGCTCTTTCAGGCAGCGGTATATAAAGGAATAAAAAAATGCCCCTGATCACGCGGCTTATGCTGCAAAACTTCAAAAAGTTTCCGGAACTGGACCTGCGCTTCAGCAACGATCGTAACATTCTGGTTGGGGACAATGAGTCCGGGAAAAGCACTATTCTGCTGGCTCTTGACCTTGTGCTGAGTGACAGCAGGCATCGGGTTGAGGCGCTGGGGGTGGAATCGCTCCTGTCACAGTCAGCAGTCAGGCATTTTCAGGAAGGTGAGCGCCGTGCCGATCAGTTACCCGTGCTGACCGCTGACGTTTTCCTGAGTAATGGGGGAGAGCCTGACCTGAACGGCAGGCAAAATCTGGCGGGTATCGATGCGGATGGTCTCAGAATGCGCATTGCTCCCATGATGGAGGAATACGGTCAGGATATACACCATGTTTTGCAGCAGGATCCTGATAATTTTCCCTATGAATACTATTCCGTGCAGTTCAGCACATTCTCCGGTGGTCATTTCGCAGGCTTCAGACGCTATCTGCGCCATCTGTTCTTAGACAGTGCACGCATTGATAACGAGCATGCCGCACAGGAGTATACGCGCACAGTTTACAGCGTCAATGTGCCGGTGGCCGATCGGTACCGGCTTGAAAACAGTTACCGGCAACAGAAAATGCACTTCTGCGCCAGGCATCTGTCCGCCATAAACGACACGCTGAAAACGTATCAGTTTGGCGTGCGTTCCGGCGCTAAATCAGGTCTTGAGGCGAACCTGGACATTACTGAGGACGGTATTTCCATTCGTCACCGCGGAAAAGGAAGGCAGTGTTTCATCAAAACGGAGTTTGCGCTGCAGCGGCATCAGCAGCAGGGGGGAGAGATCCACGCGCTGTTGCTTGAGGAGCCGGAGAATCATCTCAGCCATGTCAGTATGAAGAGGCTGGTTAATCAGCTTGCCACGGAACGGCAGACGCAGGTGTTTATTGCCACACACAGTAGCCATATCTCCTCCCGCCTCGACCTACGTAAGGCTATTCTCCTCGGAGCTACCCGGCCGGTACTGATGAATGAACTTTCCGCTGAGACTGCCGCCTTCTTCATGAAAGCACCGGATAATAACGTGCTGGAATTTGCGCTGGCCAGACGCGTGCTGCTCGTGGAGGGGGATGCTGAGTTTATTCTGATCGAGGCCTTTTATCACCGCCTGTATGGCAGGGCACCGGAGGATGACGGGGTTCACATCATCGCTATCGGCGGAACGAGTTTCCGTCGTTATCTTGAACTGGCCCGTCTTCTGGAAAATCGTGTCGCGGCCCTTCGCGACAATGACGGCAACTATCAGCAAAATTGCGATGAACGCTATGCTGACGTGCTTTGTTCCCGCTCCCGGGTATTTGCTGACCACGACAACAGCCGCTCCACATTTGAAATCTGCCTGTATCAGGATAATGCCGACCTGTGTGATGCGCTTTTCCGCGGAACCCGCCGGACACTCACGGTTCAGGATTACATGCTGGCCAATAAGGCAGAAGCAGCATTCCAGCTGTTACAGTTGCACGCCGAAAAGCTGACCGTTCCTGATTATATCCAGGAGGCACTGGCATGGATAAGAGAGTGATATTTGCGGTTGCCGGCTCGGGTAAAACCACGCTGCTGATACGTCGGTTAAGAGAGGACCGGCGGACGCTGATCCTGACCTTCACCGTAAATAATGAAGCACATCTGCGGGCGCAGATTATCAGACGCTTTGGCTACATACCGTACGGGATCCGTGTGATGACCTGGTTTGAGTTTCTGCACGGTTTCTGTTTTCGCCCTTTCCTGCAGGAGCAACTGTCATCGCGTGGTCTGAGCTTCAACCAGCCCCCTTCCAGAATACCGCGCACGAATATCCGGCATTATCAGGATCCCGCCGGACGGCTGTATCACCGGCGGCTCGCACACCTGCTGACAGCCCGGGGGTTGCTGCCAGATATCCGTACCCGACTTGCCCGTTACTACGATGAGTTGTTCGTTGATGAAGTCCAGGACTTTGCCGGCCATGACTTTAATTTTCTGCTGGAGCTATGCCGCGCGGAAATCTCAGTGCTGTGCTGCGGGGATTTTTATCAGCATACCTTTGACACAAGCCGCGACGGTAACGTCAATGCTACGCTGCATGAAGACATAACCCGATACGAGGCTCGCTTCAGGGCTGCGGGTATCATGGTGGATTGTGAGACGCTCAGCCGGACATGGCGCTGTTCAGCTACAGTGTGTGAGTTCATTACCGGACAACTGAACATTCGCATTTCGGCTCATGGAACACATACCACCCAGATTGAAATCGTCACGGATGAAGCGCGTTCAGCGGCCCTGCACGCGGACAACACGATGATCAAGCTCTTCTATCGCGAACATCACCGTTACGGATGCCACTCAATGAACTGGGGGGGCAGTAAAGGACTCGACCACTTTCAGGACGTCTGCATCGTGATGGGGGCCAACCACTGGATGCGCCTCATCCAACAGAAGCTGGCAGCACTTCCACCATCATCCCGTAACAGGCTATACGTGGCCTGCTCACGGGCGCGGGGCAACATCTATTTTATTCCGGAAAGCCATCTTCGGAGATTCAGAAACTAAGTCAGCGGCTTCTCAACTGGGCACAAGCCGGTAAAAAGTGGTCAACAACAAAACTTCAGGCCGAAAAATGAGGCTCCGGTTTCGCCGGAAACCGGACCTGCGTGGAGGGAAACCCGCAGATGATATGATATTTATCATTAATCGCATAATAAATCCTGGCCTGATATTTACAGGCAGAGAAATAAATCATTCGATATATGATTTTATCGTCATCAGCCATTAACCCCCCAGGAAGCGCAACATGACCAGTACCGGGCCGACACTGAATCTCAACTATGACCAGCTGCTTGACGAAATCAAAGGCATCCTTCGCGTACTCTGCCGGCACAACAGTAATCCCCAGGATTACGCTTCCCTCACGGATGCCTATGACAGAGGCTGCCGCCACGGTGCCATTGCGCTCTGGTATTCACTGGCATTATCAATGAGAGCGCCAGGACGGGACTGTGAGGAGGACCGCAAACATCTTAAGCTCATGGCCGGTCTGACCCGCGAAAACCAGGAGCCGTCTGCCGACGTCCGTCACCACTGCAGCGGCGGGTGCTGATTGTGCTGGCTGCCCTTGATGAAAAACGACCGGGCCCCGTGCTGACGCGGGACATAGAGCGGGTGCTGGAGCGAAGCGGGGAAGCCACGGTCTACGGGCCAAATCTGCGCGCCTCCTGCCGTCGCCTGGAGGATGCCGGCTGGCTTCGGACCCTGCGTGCGCCTGATCTGCGACTGGCCGTGGCACAGCCTCTGCTGCAGGCTGAACAGGATCGCCTCCGGGAAGAAGGCGGAAATCGTCGTTCTGCCGCTGGTCCCGGTATCAGGTCTGTCCGCAGACTGCACTTCTGCCACAGACCTGCCGGTGGAGCTGGGCGGCATGACGTATCAGGCCTGCCGTGGGGATTTTGTGGTGCGTCTCGACGGCAGCACCTGTCTGCAGTTATGGAATAAAGAAGGCAGGGTGGTACGCCGGGAGGGCGATCCGCTGGAAGTGGCGCAGTGGCTGCAGGCCTGTCACAATGCAGGAATGGAGGTTCGTGTGCAGGTTAATGAAAGCGTCGCCCCGCAAGAACTGGCCTGATAATGGTCGCTCGTGTAACCCGGTTCATTCCGCATTTCACTGTTTTCTCAAACAGGGCAATGCTTTCCACATCAATAGCTGATTTCCGTTCCTGCACATCAGCGTATTCGTAGCTGCCAACAATACGCTCTGTCATGTCGGTGCCAACTTCATTACCAGACCCCCTGTCAGCACAGGCAAGCGCCAGTGCTTCCCGAAATTTTTCTATTGTGCCAGGCAACTCATCGGCAATAGTAACAGACGGTCTCGCTTGACTTGTGAGCCAGCGACGAATCGTTGACTTGTTAATTTCAAACATACGCGTGACAGGCGTGATCCAGTTTGGGCCGAATAATTCATGTCCGATTGTTTCCAGTTTTTTGATATTTGTCCTTTGCCCCCCCTTATACCCCGGCGAGTCGTGGCGTTCATGATTATTCGATATCTGTTCCAATACCCTGTTGCCGAGTCGCTTGCTCCCTTCGCCAGTTCACACCAGCAGTCTTCACAGGCGTTACAAAATTTACAACGTCAACTGGGATTAATAGCCGGAGGTGAGGCTGGAAAACGGGCAGCAACGGCAGTGGGTCTCCGTTGCAGTGCTGATACTCTTCTTCGCAGGGTTATCAATCCCCCGGAGACGAAACAGTCATGCACGCTTCATGTCGGTATTGATGAGTGGGCGTGGCATCGGGGCCACCGTTACGGTACGCTAATAGTCAATCTTGATACTCACCGTCCCCTCGTCCTGCTTCCCGGCCGTGATCAGCGTACGCTGGCGACCTGGTTCAGAAAATATCCGGAAATACAGGTTGTCTCGCGTGATCGCAGTGGAGTCTATGCGACGGCAGCACGTGAAGGTGCACCTCAGGCCAGACAGGTAGCCGATCGATGGCACCTGCTAAAAAATATTGGCGATGCGCCTGAACGAATGATGTACAGACATATACCTCTGATACGTCTTGTTGCCAGTGAGTTGTCACCAAAGAAATCACCTGAGTCAGAACTGTCTGTGCCTGCAGCATCGCTCCGTCGTCCGGAACGCCTTAAACAGCAAACCCGCAAAAAACGGCATCAGCGTTGGACAGAGGTTATAGCCCTGCATAACAAGGGATGTAGTTTCAGGGAAATATCCCGTATTACAGGCCTGTCGCGAGTGACAGTCAGTCGCTGGGTGGGTTCAGGAACATTCCCTGAAATGTCAGCCCGGCCTCCAAAGCGAGGGCTTCTGGACCCATGGAGGGAGTGGTTAAAAGAGCAACGAGAAAGTGGTAATTATAACGCCAGCCGGATATGGCGGGAAATGGTGGCCCGGGGGTTTACAGGCAGTGAAACCATCGTCAGGGATGCTGTTACCAAATGGCGTAAAGGCTGGATCCCACCGGTTACTACTGCCGCCAGACTTCCTTCAGTGTCCCGGGTAAGCCGCTGGTTGATGCCCTGGAGAATAATCAGGGATGAAGAAAATTATGCTTCCCGATTTATTAGTCTGATGTGTGAAAAAGAACCGGAGCTGAAAATAGCGCAGCAACTGGCACTCGAGTTCTACCGTATTCTGAAAAACCAAAATAAATCAAAGCTAAGCAGCTGGTTCACTCGAGTCCACGAAAGCGGTTCAGCAGAATTTCGGCGCGTGGCGGCGGGGATGGAAGCTGATGCTGCAGCTATATGTGAGGCAATCAGTAGTCGCTGGAGTAATGGTGTTGTCGAAGGTCATGTAAATCGCCTGAAGATGCTAAAACGCCAGATGTATGGTCGAGCCGGATTTGAACTACTCAGGCAGAGGGTCATGAGTCCACTGGCATGAAAATCTTCACCCAGGTTGCGGAAGAACCACTTTTCATCCGTCGTTGACACCGAACTGCAGATTGTGTATCGATGCGTGCCCCACCGATCGGGATGTACGGAGTGTTCCCATTATGCCGATGAAATCTGGATTACAACAGAAAGCCGCCTTAACGGCGGCCTGGATTGTGTAGTTTATCGGACTAAGTGAAGGAAGTGCAGATGCTTTTCATATTGGTCAAGTATATCATTGATAATCTGTTCCTGGTTCCACCCCATCACATCGTAATTCTGACCACCTTCTTTCAGGTAGACTTCAGCACGATAATATCGATGTTGCTCTGCCAGCTGCTCATCATTATCAATTGAAGTCAAAGCAAAGGTGGGCGTGTTATATCCGCGAAGTCTGATTTCATAAATAAAATTTAACTCATTGCCTAAATCCACTTCAAATATAATACGATCATCACTGGTATCATTTATATGGCTAACCGTTCCCTGTTTGTTAAGTTCATCCTGAACTAACGACATGGCTGGCTGAATAACGTCGTCCATAAAACGTTTCACAAGAGAGCGTTTCGGTAAATAAGCAATATTGCGTAAGCGTCTTTGCCATGGTATTGGATTACGTGCTGCTGTTGGAGCAATGGTTGCCATGCTCAGGCTTTCACGTTTTGTCAGATCCCGACGAAGAGCTTTTAATAATCCATATATTGATATCAATAAGATAACAGAAAAAGGTAATGCGCTTGCTATTGTTACAGTTTGCAATGCACCCAGCCCCCCGGCAATCAGAAGAGCAACAGCAACAATCCCCATGAGCGAGGCCCAGAAGATTCTTTGCCAGACAGGAGTGTTAACAATTCCACCTGAAGCCAGGGTATCAACAACCATTGCCCCGGAGTCAGCAGAAGTGACAAAGAATACGATAACCATCGCTATTGCAATGAAAGACAATACTGATGAAAACGGGAAATGTTCCAGAAAATTAAACAGCGCCACTGCAACATCCTGCTGAACAGTATTTGCCAGCTCATCAGCCCCCTTGTTCATTATGAGATAGATAGCGCTGTTACCAAATACCGTCATCCACATAAGTGTAAAACCAGCCGGAACAAACAGCACTCCAGTGACAAACTCACGAATTGTCCTGCCCCGGGATACTCGCGCGATGAACATGCCAACAAACGGCGACCACGACAGCCACCACCCCCAGTATAATAATGTCCAGCCACCAAGCCAGTTGCTTGATTTTGGTTCATAAGCGTAAAGATTGAAAGTTTTACTCACTAATTCTGAAAGATACCCCCCTGTATTTTCAACAAATGATTTCAGCAGAAGCACTGTCGGCCCCAGACATAAAACCAGGGACAGGAGTAAAACAGCCAGACCAAGGTTGAGTTCTGACAGGATGCGAATTCCCTTGTCCAGACCGGAAATTACCGAGAGCGTCGCCAGGCCAGTGATGGTCACGATCAGAGTGACCTGTACCATTTCATTCACTGGCACCCCGAAAAGATGGTTCAGGCCCGCATTAACCTGCAAAACACCATATCCCAGCGATGTGGCGACGCCAAAAACAGTACCTGTGACGGCGAAAATATCGACAGCATGTCCAACAGGGCCATAGATACGATCACCTATGATGGGATAAAGTGCGGAGCGAAGTGTTAAAGGGAGACCGTGACGGTAACTGAAAAATGCCAGGATTAGCGCCACAATTGCATAAATTGCCCATGCATGAAGCCCCCAGTGAAAGAACGTCAGGCGCATTGCTTCTTTTGCCGCTGTCACTGTTTCAGGGGTACCAACTGGTGGAGAGAGATAGTGCATGACAGGTTCAGCTACACCAAAAAACATCAGGCCGATCCCCATTCCTGCAGAAAAAAGCATCGCAAACCAGGAATGATAGCTGAAATCTGGTTGAGAATGGTCAGGCCCAAGCTTTATATCTCCGTAACGGGAAAGCCCCAGAAAAGCGACACTCAGTAAAATCAGGGCGACAGCAAGGATATAAAACCAACTTGCATTCGTAAAAATCTGTTGCTGAAGTAATTTAAAATTCCTGTCTGCCATATCCGGAAATACAGCAGCAAAAGCAACAAGCAGGAAAATCAACAAAGCAGATGTACAGAATACAGCTTTGTTTATCTGGTTTTCAGTTTTCTTCTGGGAAGTATCATGTTCACTCATCATTATTTATTCCATTAATTTATATGCTCTCTGGATTAGAAAAATTGCCCGCTTGTAGAGTAGCAAAAATCACCCCAGAGTGGGCTCTTGTATCCTGAAATTTAGGCTGTTCGTTGAAGAACAGGTGATTGATGTCATGAAGTCTACTGCGGGACACCGTACAGGTGAAAATCGCTATTTTTCAACAGAATTTTGAACACGAAAGGCGTGGTCGGGGGTGTGAGTGGCCGAAAATGAAAGCGTGAAGTACCGGATTAATGTGCTGACAGAACTTTGTTATCTGTTTTTGTGAACGTCAGGACGGTCACCTCTGCATCTCCGGCGATGTGGAATTATAGAAAATAAGTTCTTGCTGAATTGATCAGAGAATGCCCCAGAAAACATTTACCGGAAACCTAAAATCACTGTTTCAGCAAGATTACTTTATGAGTCCTGTCTAAATGTGTGTTTAAAAGACCCGCCCGAAGGGCGGGAAACGGAAGAGTAACGACTTATCGTATTTTATTGACAGCGATTATTATAAATGTGAACGTAAAGCATGTGAATAAGTTTTTCAGGATATTGTCCTCCATTGATAGATATGAATGGTATTATGATAGACGTTTATCTCCCATCCAGACTCTAATACGGACAGGTGCTTTCCGTGGGGGGGACTTTAACCAGCGTGATATTTCCATACGTGACATATATAACATTATATTTCTTTTTGAAAAAAGCATAAATCATTGCAGACAGCAAGCAATACAAAGAGCATGCCCAAACAAATATCTGAAAAATAAATTATTGCAAATGATAATTCTTATCGGTTGTATTTGTGTGATTTTAAAAGAACTCTCACGGTATATTCCAATCCTTCAGGTGTTAATATCAGTCTGGATAAATTTAATGATAATTTGCTTTTATGTGTTATTATTGCTCCAGGTAGTATATATCCTTTTTTTATAAACATATGAATATTTAGCAAAAGCTTCTGTTCATTATACTTCGCAAGTCTGATGAAATAGTCACCACCGGTTGGGGGATTGGGATAAGAGAACAGTAGCGTTTTAAGTAAATCATATTGAATTTTTTCTGAATTGTTGTTGTTTTTCATCAGGTATTACTGAAAATGATTACGGTATAATATATTTACGCAGTATGATATGGTAATTATTTTGTGATATACAACACACTTTATGTGTACATAAAGTGTGTTGCTGAATAGTTATTTATTTCAGTGACAAACACTCATAATGCTTGTCGCTGGTATCCATACGCAGAATTTTCTTAAGGTACAGCGTTTCGTCATAAGTCACCGCTCTGCCATGTTCTTGATGGCCAGTGTTCTTAACAAGTAAAGATACATAAATGCCAGAAAGACTATTATCATACGCATGCTGACTATAATATTTCTGAAGTGTCTTCAGGTTTGCTTCATCTGCATGCAGCCAGTATATTTTTCTTGAATGACATGGGCGAAATGCACTGATCTCATCAGTCTGAAAGTAAAAACCATCAACGATTTGTATTTTATCTGCAGGAGGTGTGGCAGCACATCCGGAAAGTGATAATAACGTAATGAAAATTGTCAATAATCTGTATAGGTTCATGATTGTGTTACCTCGATTTCCTTCCGTATTTTATTACTTTATTCATCGCAGAGAATTCATTTACCTGTTTTTAACAGCCTGTTTGTCGGAGCAGGCCTCAATCACAGAACGGTAGATCCAGCATGGTCGAGCTGTTTTTATGATTGTAACTAATTGTATCCGATCAAAACCGTAATCAGAATTGATATTCCTCAACAGCGAGATTCAAAAAATTACTTTTATTACAGTTGACAATAAATTAAAAACGGGCTTGGCAGATCTTATGTCCAGACGTTACGGTATCATGCCTCTGATTTCCGGAGGATCTCCTTCCCAGTGCATTACCCAGTGCGCCGTAAAGCCCCTTTCTTCAAATCGGGGTATAAGGCGCGGTTTTTCACCTAACAGGAATCCACGTTCTTTAGGGCGTGGAGGATGTCTACTGACTGAATAGCTGTGGAAGCTCGGTTTTTCATAATAGTTTCCCTGTTGAAGTTCTACCTCCAACATAGTACAGGAATGGTAAACAGGCTTGGCGTAAGGAAAATTGCTTTTGACAAGAGCAGATAAAAGATTTCTTACTGATGGCCTGAGCATTATCCTGTGTCCCCACACTGGTCGCACTCTTTTCTATCTGGAATATCAGGTAATGACTCCAACTTATTGATAGTGTTTTATGTTCAGATAATGCCCGATGACTTTGTCATGCAGCTCCACCGATTTTGAGAACGACAGCGACTTCCGTCCCAGCCGTGC
>NZ_JBJQJP010000017.1:0-103435 GCF_046487365.1 Escherichia sp. WS1451 | reverse complement strand
CAAGAGCCTGTCCAATGTGCATAAAAAAATCCGGAAACAAGTGAGCGTTTCCGGATTCTTACACAGCCACTGGATCGGTCAACTGATCCTTAACTGATCGGCATTACCCCAATCATCTGCCAGTTAATAAAGCGTGTGACAAGGTCGATTAAATAATCGGTACTGAACCCCGCCACCTGCGAACCCTGGCTCATTATGCTTTCCGGGCCAGGCAACCAGGTGTCATGCCAGAACAAAGCAAAGCCGATCGGCAGGGCAATCCAGTGGCGTAAGCGATGCAGGCTGTAGCGCGGAATGGGCATCAGCAGAAACGCGGCAAACACCAGATTGAGGAGCGGATGGAAGTTAAGATATCCCGCCCACAACAGGCCGAACTTAACCAGAAAATAGAAGTTCCAGCCGGAAAGGCCGCGCCAGTATTGCCAGAGGGAAGAAGGCATGGCGGTATTTTGCGTAAATTGAGTCATTTTTTGGTTGCCCTGGCTTTTTCCGTGCGGCGTAACGTCCCGGCCGGTTTAACATAACGAGGTTTAGCAAAGAACAAACGTAAGGTGTCGCGAATGCGTCGCAAAGAGTGCCGCGCCAGATAGCCCAGCGGGAAAAATATCAGTGCGCAAACGACAATAATTTCAATGATATCGCTGATGGTCATCATGATGAGCGCTCCACAGCATCATCTAACAGTCGCATTGGTTCTGGTATTCGTCGCCAGTGGCGACCATCGTGCTCGGCATTGATGACCGGTTTAGAACTTTGCGTTAAAGGCAGCGGCATGCCCCATTGTTCTGGGGCAAGCAGGCGCATCTGCACCAGCTCGGCACTGATTTGATCATCTTCAAACCAGACCATACGGTTTGAGAAAATGTCGCCAGTAGGCAATGGGAAAATATGATTCAACGCGGTATCCAGATCGTTAATCCGACAGAATGAGAGAAACAGCACCAGCCGATTACCGCCAATGGTCATGATATCGCCGGTGCGATTAGGGCGACATAGCGTCAGGGCTTGCTCAACGCGGATACCCGGTACCGGACGTAGGGCAACCAGAACGCCTTTACCGTGGGCAGGTAATAGAGGGTTATTCATCATGTTGTTGACGGCATTACAGAACACATCCCACTTCTGGAAACCACGCAGTTTGAGCGGCTGGGTCATTGACAGCAAGGTAGTGATATCTTCCGGCACATAGCGACTAAACTTCTGCCCTTGCACGCTTTCGATCATCGTCAGACAGCGGGAGAGTGGGGCATTCCATGGGATAACCATATTTGCACCGCAGGCCAATAACAAACGTTCATCGGTGGCGCGCAGGCTAGCGGTATTTTCCCGTACGAGGATTTTCATCGCACTACCGCGCTGGCGACGCAGAGTATGAATGCTGCGGGCCAGTGGCTCGATTTGCGCATTTTGTTGTAAAGAAAAGACCACCGTCGCCGCCTGAGCGGTACGGGCTTCATTAAACAGGACTTCGTTATTGTTGAACAGTTGCCAGTGTTCCGATAGCGGCGGCGCACCTTCAAGTACAGAAACATTACTCAGAATGCGTTTTTCGTCGCTGCGTGGTTGGATTTCCGCCTCTTGGTGTTGAACTAATGTCCAGCAACCATTTTGTTGCTGAACGCTAAGCTGCTGACGGGCGCTGACCCCTTTTTCGTTGCACCAGAAAGCAATATCCAGCAAATGTTGGTCGCCCTGAAAACGCAAACTGGCAAGACCAAAAAGTGACCGGTATTCCTCAAGTAACAATGAAAATTGTTTATCGTTATTATTTCCGGAATTAATTACCAAAAGCGAACAATGGTTTAGCCGGCTCCATTTATTCATTTTATCCAACCATGAGCGAAGCCGCTCGGCAGGAATGTTTTGCCATGCATTATTTGCGCAAACAAGAATAAAAAGGTAATTATGGGGATCAATAGAACACTGCAAATCACGGGCCAAATAGTATAGACCTTTTTCATGATTTAGCATCGAAAATAATGTTATTTTTTCCGGCCCTTGAGAATCATCTAATTGAAAGATTTTCGCCGGATCGCTGTCCATGCTAATGACCGCGACGTGTGCGGTTTCAGCCTGGGATGCAATTGTTTGATTCGCCAGACTGATAGCATCTTCATGGCGATCGACGTTAAACCACCAGACGCCGCCTGCTGGCATATGTCGCAGCTCATCCCATAATGATGAGATACCGATAGAGAATACAGGGTCCACAATGTCCCTCATGTCAACATTTTGTCTGATTATCAGTTTACTAGCGAAAGCTAAGAAATAAACCTACCATTGAAATTAAAACTTATCAGATTTAGCATGTGAATCAATTTAGCAGGTCACAAGACGTGTGATTTTAGTCTTTTCGTTTTTAACTTTTTTTGTTGCGTAACGGAAAGTCAAAAAGTGAGCAAATTCCCGTCTCGCCGTAAACAATAAACCGGCGAAATGCTCACGGTTAGAATTGTCTCATGAACGGTGCGGTTATTTCATAGGGATCAAGCAAATGAATAACAATGAACCAGATACTCTGCCTGATCCCGCGATAGGCTATATCTTCCAGAATGATATTTTGGCGTTAAAGCAGGCATTTTCACTGCCTGATATTGATTATGCCGATATTTCCCAACGCGAACAGTTGGCCGCGGCATTAAAACGCTGGCCGTTGCTGGCAGAGTTTGCGCAACAAAAGTAGGGGATTGGTGAATGGCCGTACTGGGATTGCAGGGGGTGCGGGGAGGCGTGGGGACAACAACCATCACCGCCGCATTAGCCTGGTCATTACAAATGTTGGGAGAAAATGTCCTGGTGGTCGATGCCTGCCCGGACAACTTGTTGCGCCTGTCATTTAACGTTGATTTTACCCACCGTCAGGGCTGGGCCAGAGCTATGCTGGATGGCCAGGACTGGCGTGACGCTGGGTTGCGCTATACCTCGCAACTCGATTTGCTGCCTTTTGGTCAGTTATCCATTGAAGAACAAGAAAATCCACAGCACTGGCAAACCCGGCTGAGCGATATTTGCTCCGGCTTACAGCAACTAAAAGCCAGCGGGCGTTACCAGTGGATTTTAATTGACTTACCGCGTGATGCCTCACAGATAACCCACCAGCTGCTGAGTTTGTGCGATCACTCGCTGGCAATCGTCAATGTGGATGCCAACTGCCATATCCGACTGCATCAGCAAGCGCTGCCGGATGGCGCGCATATTTTGATTAATGACTTCCGTATCGGCAGTCAGGTTCAGGACGATATTTACCAGCTTTGGTTGCAAAGCCAGCGCCGATTACTGCCAATACTCATTCATCGTGATGAAGCGATGGCTCAATGCCTGGCGGCTAAGCAACCAGTCGGTGAATACCGCAGTGATGCGCTGGCGGCTGAAGAGATACTGACGCTGGCTAACTGGTGCCTGTTGAACTATTCCGGGCTGAAAACGCCAGTCGGGAGTGCATCATGAGTATCCTGACCCGGTGGTTGCTTATCCCGCCGGTCAACGCGCGGCTTATCGGGCGTTATCGCGATTATCGTCGTCACGGTGCGTCGGCTTTCAGCGCGACGCTCGGCTGTTTTTGGTTGATCCTGGCCTGGATTTTTATTCCGCTGGAGCACCCGCGCTGGCAGCGTATTCGCGCAGAACATAAAAACCTGTATCCGCATATCAACGCCTCGCGTCCGCGTCCGCTGGACCCGGTCCGTTATCTCATTCAAACATGCTGGTTACTGATCGGTACATCGCGCAAAGAAACGCCGAAACCGCGCAGGCGGACATTTTCAGGTCTGCAGAATATTCGTGGACGTTACCATCAATGGATGAACGAGCTGCCTGAGCGCGTTAGCCATAAAACACAGCATCTCGATGAGAAAAAAGAACTCGGCCATTTGAGCGCCGGGGCGCGGCGGTTGATCCTCGGTATCATCGTCACCTTCTCGCTGATTCTGGCGTTAATCTGCGTTACCCAGCCGTTTAACCCGCTGGCGCAGTTTATCTTCCTGATGCTGCTGTGGGGTGTAGCGCTGATCGTACGGCGGATGCCGGGGCGCTTCTCGGCGCTAATGTTGATTGTGCTGTCGCTGACCGTTTCTTGCCGTTATATCTGGTGGCGCTACACCTCTACGCTGAACTGGGACGATCCGGTCAGCCTGGTGTGCGGGCTTATTCTGCTGTTCGCCGAAACGTACGCGTGGATTGTGCTGGTGCTCGGTTACTTCCAGGTGGTATGGCCGCTGAATCGTCAGCCGGTGCCATTGCCGAAAGATATGTCGCTGTGGCCGTCGGTGGATATCTTTGTCCCGACTTACAACGAAGATCTCAACGTGGTGAAAAATACGATTTACGCCTCGCTGGGTATCGACTGGCCGAAAGACAAGCTGAACATCTGGATCCTTGATGACGGCGGCAGGGAAGAGTTTCGCCAGTTTGCGCAAAACGTGGGGGTGAAATATATCGCCCGTACCACTCATGAACATGCGAAAGCGGGCAACATCAACAATGCGCTGAAATATGCCAAAGGCGAGTTCGTGTCGATTTTCGACTGCGACCACGTACCAACGCGATCGTTCCTGCAAATGACCATGGGCTGGTTCCTGAAAGAAAAACAGCTGGCGATGATGCAGACGCCGCACCACTTCTTCTCACCGGACCCGTTTGAACGCAACCTGGGACGTTTCCGTAAAACACCGAACGAAGGCACGCTGTTCTATGGTCTGGTGCAGGACGGCAACGATATGTGGGACGCCACCTTCTTCTGCGGTTCATGTGCGGTGATTCGCCGTAAACCGCTGGATGAAATTGGCGGCATTGCTGTCGAAACGGTAACTGAAGATGCGCATACTTCTCTGCGTTTGCACCGTCGTGGCTATACCTCCGCGTATATGCGTATTCCGCAGGCGGCGGGGCTGGCGACCGAAAGTCTGTCGGCGCATATCGGTCAGCGTATTCGCTGGGCGCGCGGGATGGTGCAAATCTTCCGTCTCGATAACCCGCTCACCGGTAAAGGGCTGAAGTTTGCTCAGCGGCTGTGCTATGTCAACGCCATGTTCCACTTCTTGTCGGGCATTCCACGACTGATCTTCCTGACTGCGCCGCTGGCGTTCCTGCTGCTGCATGCCTACATCATCTATGCGCCAGCGTTGATGATTGCCCTGTTCGTGCTGCCGCATATGATTCATGCCAGCCTGACCAACTCGAAGATCCAGGGCAAATATCGCCACTCTTTCTGGAGTGAAATCTACGAAACGGTGCTGGCGTGGTATATCGCACCACCGACGCTGGTGGCGCTGATTAACCCGCACAAAGGCAAATTTAACGTCACCGCCAAAGGTGGACTGGTGGAAGAAGAGTACGTCGACTGGGTGATCTCGCGGCCCTACATCTTCCTTGTTCTGCTCAACCTGGTGGGCGTTGCGGTAGGCATCTGGCGCTACTTCTATGGCCCGCCAACCGAGATGCTCACCGTGGTCGTCAGTATGGTGTGGGTATTCTACAACCTGATTGTTCTTGGCGGCGCAGTTGCGGTATCGGTAGAAAGCAAACAGGTACGCCGATCGCACCGCGTGGAGATGACGATGCCCGCGGCAATTGCCCGCGAAGATGGTCACCTCTTTTCATGTACCGTTCAGGATTTCTCCGACGGTGGTTTGGGGATCAAGATCAACGGTCAGGCGCAGATTCTGGAAGGGCAGAAAGTGAATCTGTTGCTTAAACGCGGTCAGCAGGAATACGTCTTCCCGACCCAGGTGGCGCGCGTGATGGGTAATGAAGTTGGGCTGAAATTAATGCCGCTCACCACCCAGCAACATATCGATTTTGTGCAGTGTACGTTTGCCCGTGCGGATACATGGGCGCTCTGGCAGGACAGCTATCCGGAAGATAAGCCGCTGGAAAGTCTGCTGGATATTCTGAAGCTCGGCTTCCGTGGCTACCGCCATCTGGCGGAGTTTGCGCCTTCTTCGGTGAAGGGCATATTCCGTGTGCTGACTTCTCTGGTTTCCTGGGTTGTATCGTTTATTCCGCGCCGCCCGGAGCGGAGCGAAACGGCACAACCATCGGATCAGGCTTTGGCTCAACAATGATGATAACGCGATGAAAAGAAAACTATTCTGGATTTGTGCAGTGGCTATGGGGATGAGTGCGTTCCCCTCTTTCATGACGCAGGCGACGCCAGCAACGCAACCACTGATCAATGCTGAGCCAGCTGTAGCCGCCCAGACGGAACAAAATCCGCAGGTGGGGCAAGTGATGCCAGGCGTGCAGGGCGCTGATGCCCCCATCGTGGCGCAGAACGGTCCTTCGCGTGATGTGAAGCTGACCTTTGCGCAAATTGCGCCGCCGCCGGGCAGCATGGTGCTACGTGGCATTAACCCGAACGGCAGCATTGAGTTTGGTATGCGCAGCGATGAAGTGGTGACGAAGGCGATGCTCAACCTCGAATACACGCCATCGCCATCGTTACTGCCTGTCCAGTCGCAGTTAAAGGTTTATCTCAATGATGAGCTGATGGGCGTGCTGCCAGTGACCAAAGAACAGTTGGGTAAAAAAACGCTGGCGCAAATGCCCATTAACCCACTGTTTATTACCGACTTCAACCGTGTGCGGCTGGAGTTTGTCGGCCATTATCAGGACGTGTGCGAAAACCCGGCCAGCACCACGCTTTGGCTGGATGTTGGGCGGAGCAGTGGACTGGATTTGACCTATCAGACCCTGAATGTGAAGAATGACCTGTCACACTTCCCGGTACCATTCTTTGACCCGCGTGATAACCGCACCAACACCTTGCCGATGGTCTTTGCGGGTGCCCCGGATGTTGGGCTCCAACAAGCATCTTCCATTGTCGCCTCGTGGTTTGGTTCGCGTTCTGGCTGGCGTGGGCAGAACTTCCCGGTGCTCTATAACCAACTGCCGGATCGCAATGCCATTGTTTTTGCCACTAATGACAAACGGCCGGACTTCCTGCGCGATCATCCGGCGGTAAAAGCCCCGGTGATTGAAATGATCAACCATCCACAGAATCCTTACGTCAAACTGCTGGTGGTCTTTGGTCGTGACGACAAAGACCTGTTGCAGGCAGCGAAAGGTATCGCTCAGGGTAACATTCTGTTCCGTGGTGAAAGCGTGGTAGTGAATGAAGTGAAACCGCTGCTACCGCGTAAGCCGTACGATGCGCCGAACTGGGTGCGTACCGATCGTCCGGTCACCTTTGGTGAACTGAAAACCTATGAAGAACAGTTACAATCCAGCGGTCTTGAGCCAGCAGCGATTAACGTTTCGCTAAATCTGCCGCCGGATCTCTACCTGATGCGCAGTACCGGCATTGATATGGATATCAACTATCGCTACACCATGCCGCCGGTGAAAGACAGTTCGCGGATGGATATCAGCCTGAATAACCAGTTCCTGCAATCCTTCAACCTGAGCAGTAAACAGGAGGCGAACCGCCTGCTGCTGCGTATTCCGGTATTACAAGGTTTGCTGGATGGCAAAACGGATGTCTCTATTCCGGCGCTGAAACTGGGCGCGACCAACCAGTTGCGGTTCGACTTTGAGTATATGAACCCGATGCCGGGCGGTTCGGTGGATAACTGTATTACCTTCCAGCCGGTGCAGAATCATGTGGTGATTGGTGACGACTCCACCATCGACTTCTCGAAGTATTACCACTTCATCCCGATGCCGGATCTACGCGCCTTTGCTAACGCGGGCTTCCCGTTCAGCCGGATGGCGGATCTGTCACAAACCATCACCGTGATGCCGAAAGCGCCTAACGAAGCACAGATGGAAACCTTGCTGAATACTGTTGGCTTTATCGGTGCGCAGACGGGCTTCCCGGCGATTAACCTGACGGTGACCGATGATGGCAGCACTATTCAGGGGAAAGATGCCGACATCATGATCGTCGGTGGTATCCCGGACAAACTGAAAGACGACAAGCAGATCGACCTGTTGGTGCAGGCGACCGAAAGCTGGGTGAAAACGCCTATGCGCCAGACCCCGTTCCCCGGCATTGTACCGGACGAGAGCGATCGCGCGGCAGAAACTCAGTCAACGCTGACCTCTTCCGGTGCGATGGCAGCGGTGATTGGCTTCCAGTCGCCGTATAACGACCAGCGTAGCGTGATTGCGCTGCTGGCAGATAGCCCACGCGGTTATGAAATGCTTAACGATGCGGTGAACGATAGCGGCAAACGCGCCACCATGTTCGGTTCGGTCGCGGTGATCCGCGAGTCCGGTATCAATAGCCTACGCGTTGGCGACGTCTATTACGTTGGCCATCTGCCGTGGTTCGAACGCTTATGGTATGCCCTGGCAAACCATCCGATTCTGCTGGCGGTGCTGGCGGCAATCAGCGTCGTGCTGCTGGCATGGGTACTGTGGCGTTTGCTGCGTATTATCAGCCGTCGTCGTCTTAACCCGGATAACGAGTAATTGAAGATGAATGTGTTGCGTAGTGGACTCGTGACGATGCTGCTGCTGGCTGCCTTTAGTGTTCAGGCAGCCTGCAACTGGCCTGCCTGGGAGCAGTTCAAAAAGGATTACATCAGTCAGGAAGGGCGCGTCATTGACCCAAGTGACGCGCGTAAAATCACCACTTCCGAAGGGCAAAGTTACGGCATGTTCTTTGCCCTGGCGGCTAACGACCGTGCAGCTTTCGATAATATTCTCGACTGGACGCAGAACAATCTCGCTCAGGGTTCTTTAAAAGAACGTTTGCCCGCATGGCTGTGGGGCAAGAAAGAGAACAGTAAGTGGGAAGTGCTGGACAGCAATTCGGCCTCCGATGGTGATGTCTGGATGGCCTGGTCGTTGCTGGAGGCGGGGCGTTTGTGGAAAGAGCAGCGTTATACCGACATCGGCAGCGCGTTGTTAAAACGTATTGCGCGGGAGGAAGTGGTGACGGTGCCTGGGCTGGGTTCCATGTTGTTGCCGGGCAAAGTGGGATTTGCAGAGGATAACAGCTGGCGTTTTAACCCCAGCTACCTGCCGCAGACGCTGGCGCAGTATTTCACCCGCTTTGGCGCGCCGTGGACTACGCTGCGCGAAACCAATCAACGTTTATTGCTGGAAACCGCCCCGAAAGGCTTTTCGCCAGACTGGGTGCGCTATGAGAAAGACAAAGGCTGGCAGCTAAAAGCCGAAAAAACATTGATCAGCAGCTACGACGCGATCCGCGTTTACATGTGGGTAGGCATGATGCCTGACAGCGATCCGCAAAAAGCGCGGATGCTCAACCGGTTTAAACCGATGGCGACATTCACCGAGAAAAACGGCTATCCGCCAGAAAAAGTGGATGTGGCTACGGGGAAAGCGCAAGGTAAAGGACCGGTCGGTTTTTCTGCCGCCATGCTGCCCTTTTTACAAAACCGCGATGCACAGGCCGTTCAGCGCCAGCGCGTGGCCGATAACTTTCCCGGCAGCGATGCCTATTACAACTATGTGCTGACCCTGTTTGGACAAGGCTGGGATCAACACCGTTTCCGCTTCTCGACAAAAGGTGAGTTATTACCTGACTGGGGCCAGGAATGCGCAAATTCACACTAAACATATTCACGCTTTCCCTCGGTCTGGCCGTCATGCCGATGGTCGAGGCAGCACCAACCGCTCAGCAACAGTTGCTGGAGCAAGTTCGGTTAGGCGAAGCGACCCATCGTGAAGACCTGGTGCAACAGTCGTTGTATCGTCTGGAACTTATTGATCCGAATAACCCGGACGTCGTTGCCGCCCGTTTCCGTTCTCTGTTACGTCAGGGCGATATTGATGGCGCGCAAAAACAGCTCGATCGGCTGTCGCAGTTAGCGCCGAGTTCAAATGCGTATAAATCGTCGCGGACCACAATGTTGCTTTCCACGCCGGATGGTCGTCAGGCACTGCAACAGGCAAGATTGCAGGCGACTACTGGTCATGCAGAAGAAGCTGTGGCGAGTTACAACAAACTGTTCAACGGTGCGCCGCCGGAAGGTGACATTGCCGTCGAGTACTGGAGTACGGTGGCGAAAATTCCGGCTCGCCGTGGCGAAGCGATTAATCAGCTAAAACGCATTAATGCGGATACGCCGGGCAATACGGGCCTGCAAAACAATCTGGCGCTATTGCTGTTTAGTAGCGATCGCCGTGACGAAGGTTTTGCCGTCCTGGAACAGATGGCGAAATCAAACGCCGGGCGCGAAGGGGCCTCTAAAATCTGGTACGGGCAGATTAAAGACATGCCTGTCAGCGATGCCAGCGTTCAGGCACTGAAAAAATATCTCTCGATCTTTAGCGATGGCGATAGCGTGGCGGCTGCACAATCGCAACTGGCAGAACAGCAAAAACAGCTGGCCGATCCTGCTTTCCGCGCTCGTGCGCAAGGGTTAGCGGCGGTGGACTCTGGCATGGCGGGTAAAGCCATTCCCGAACTACAACAGGCGGTGCGGGCAAACCCGAAAGACAGTGAGGCTCTGGGGGCGCTGGGCCAGGCGTATTCTCAGAAAGGCGATCGCGCCAATGCGGTGGCGAATCTGGAAAAAGCCCTCGCACTGGACCCGCACAGCAGCAACAACGACAAATGGAACAGTCTCCTGAAAGTAAACCGCTACTGGCTGGCAATCCAGCAGGGCGATGCTGCGCTGAAAGCCAATAATCCTGACCGGGCGGAACGGTTGTTCCAGCAGGCACGTAATGTCGATAACACCGACAGCTATGCGGTGCTGGGGCTGGGCGATGTGGCGATGGCACGCAAAGATTACCCCGCCGCTGAACGCTATTATCAGCAGACCCTGCGTATGGACAGCGGCAACACTAACGCCGTGCGCGGGCTGGCGAATATTTACCGCCAGCAGTCGCCAGAAAAAGCCGAAGCGTTTATCGCCTCGCTCTCTGCCAGCCAGCGGCGCAGCATTGATGATATCGAACGCAGCCTGCAAAACGACCGTCTGGCACAGCAGGCAGAGGCACTGGAAAACCAGGGCAAATGGGGGCAGGCGGCAGCACTTCAGCGGCAACGACTGGCGCTGGACCCCGGCAGTGTATGGATTACTTACCGACTTTCGCAGGATCTCTGGCAGGCCGGACAACGCAGCCAGGCCGATACGTTAATGCGCAATCTGGCGCAGCAGAAGCCGAACGACCCGGAGCAGGTTTACGCTTACGGGCTGTACCTCTCCGGTCATGACCAGGACAGAGCGGCGCTGGCGCATATCAACAGCCTGCCGCGCGCGCAATGGAACAGCAATATTCAGGAGCTGGTTAATCGACTGCAAAGCGATCAGGTGTTGGAAACCGCTAATCGCCTGCGAGAAAGCGGCAAAGAAGCTGAAGCGGAAGCGATGCTGCGCCAGCAACCACCTTCCACGCGCATAGACCTCACGCTGGCTGACTGGGCGCAGCAGCGACGTGATTACACCGCCGCCCGCGCTGCATATCAGAATGTCCTGACGCGGGAGCCAACTAACGCCGATGCCATTCTTGGCCTGACGGAAGTGGATATTGCCGCAGGCGACAAAGCCGCGGCGCGCAGTCAACTGGCGAAACTTCCCGCCACCGATAACGCCTCGCTGAACACTCAGCGGCGCGTGGCGCTGGCACAGGCGCAGCTTGGCGATACCGCAGCGGCGCAGCAGACGTTTAATAAGTTGATCCCGCAGGCAAAATCTCAGCCACCGTCGATGGAAAGCGCGATGGTGCTGCGCGACGGTGCGAAGTTTGAAGCGCAGGCGGGCGATCCAACGCAGGCGCTGGAAACCTACAAAGACGCGATGGTCGCATCCGGTGTGACCACGACGCGTCCGCAGGATAACGACACCTTTACCCGGCTGACCCGTAACGACGAGAAAGATGACTGGCTGAAACGCGGCGTGCGCAGCGATGCAGCGGACCTCTATCGCCAGCAGGATCTTAACGTCACCCTCGAGCACGATTACTGGGGTTCGAGCGGCACCGGTGGTTACTCCGATCTGAAAGCGCACACCACTATGTTGCAGGTGGATGCGCCGTATTCTGACGGGCGGATGTTCTTTCGCAGTGATTTCGTCAATATGAACGTCGGCAGTTTCTCCACTAATGCCGATGGTAAATGGGATGACAACTGGGGCACCTGTACATTACAGGATTGTAGCGGCAACCGCAGCCAGTCGGACTCCGGTGCCAGCGTGGCGGTTGGTTGGCGCAACGACACCTGGAGCTGGGATATCGGCACCACGCCGATGGGCTTCAACGTGGTGGATGTGGTCGGCGGCATCAGTTACAGCGATGATATCGGGCCGCTGGGTTACACCGTTAACGCCCACCGTCGGCCCATCTCCAGTTCTTTGCTGGCCTTTGGTGGGCAAAAAGACTCTCCGAGCAATACCGGGAAAAAATGGGGCGGCGTGCGTGCCGACGGCGTGGGGCTAAGCCTGAGCTACGATAAAGGTGAAGCAAACGGCGTCTGGGCATCGCTTAGTGGCGACCAGTTAACCGGTAAAAATGTCGAAGATAACTGGCGCGTGCGCTGGATGACGGGCTATTACTATAAGGTCATCAACCAGAATAATCGCCGTGTGACCATTGGTCTTAACAATATGATCTGGCATTACGACAAAGACCTGAGTGGCTACTCACTTGGTCAGGGCGGTTACTACAGCCCGCAGGAATACCTGTCGTTTGCCATACCGGTGATGTGGCGGGAGCGGACGGAAAACTGGTCGTGGGAGCTGGGGGCGTCTGGCTCGTGGTCGCATTCACGCACCAAAACCATGCCGCGTTATCCGCTGATGAATCTGATCCCGACCGACTGGCAGGAAGAAGCTGCGCGGCAATCCAACGATGGCGGCAGCAGTCAGGGCTTTGGCTACACGGCGCGGGCAATACTTGAACGACGTGTTACCTCCAACTGGTTTGTCGGCACGGCAATTGATATCCAGCAGGCAAAAGATTACGCACCCAGCCATTTCCTGCTCTACGTACGTTATTCCGCCGCCGGATGGCAGGGTGACATGGATTTACCGCCGCAGCCGCTGATACCTTACGCCGACTGGTAAGTTTTCAGATAGCGCCTCTCTTAATGCCGCTGCGATCGGGTATACTCGGGCGGCAATCTGGGATTTCCGGGGGGAGACAATTTGCGCGTAAGTCGCTCGTTAACAATCAAGCAGATGGCAATGGTGGCAGCCGTTGTCCTGGTGTTCGTTTTTATTTTTTGCACCGTTTTGCTGTTCCATCTGGTCCAGCAGAATCGCTATAACACGGCTACGCAACTGGAAAGCATTGCTCGCTCTGTCCGCGAACCCTTATCTTCAGCTATTTTGAAAGGCGATATTCCCGAAGCGGAAGCTATTCTTGCCAGCATTAAACCGGCAGGCGTGGTCAGCCGTGCCGATGTGGTGCTGCCTAACCAGTTCCAGGCGCTGCGTAAAAGTTTTATTCCAGAGCGTCCGGTGCCGGTAATGGTTACTCGCCTGTTTGAGCTACCGGTGCAAATCTCGCTGGGCGTTTACTCGCTGGAACGTCCGGCAAACCCGCAGCCAATTGCCTATCTGGTGCTACAGGCGGATTCCTTCCGCATGTATAAGTTCGTGATGAGCACCCTCTCAACGTTAGTGACCATTTACTTACTTTTGTCGTTAATATTGACGGTGGCGATTAGCTGGTGCATTAACCGCCTGATTTTGCATCCGTTACGCAATATTGCTCGTGAACTTAACGCCATCCCTGCCCAGGAGCTTGTTGGTCACCAACTGGCATTACCGCGTCTGCATCAGGACGATGAAATCGGTATGCTGGTGCGCAGTTACAACCTCAACCAGCAATTGCTGCAGCGCCATTATGAAGAACAGAACGAAAATGCGATGCGCTTCCCGGTGTCGGATTTGCCGAACAAAGCCTTGCTGATGGAGATGCTGGAGCAGGTTGTCGCGCGTAAACAAACCACCGCGCTGATGATTATCACCTGTGAAACCCTGCGTGATACTGCGGGCGTGCTGAAAGAGGCGCAACGAGAAATTCTGCTGCTGACGCTGGTGGAAAAACTCAAATCGGTACTGTCGCCACGTATGATCCTCGCGCAGATTAGCGGTTATGACTTTGCTGTCATTGCCAACGGGGTACAGGAACCGTGGCACGCAATCACTTTGGGTCAGCAAGTGCTCACTATCATGAGCGAGCGCCTGCCGATTGAACGTATTCAACTCCGTCCGCACTGTAGCATTGGCGTGGCGATGTTCTACGGCGATCTCACCGCCGAACAGCTTTACAGTCGCGCTATTTCTGCGGCATTTACCGCCCGCCATAAAGGCAAGAATCAGATTCAGTTCTTTGATCCGCAGCAGATGGAAGCCGCCCAACAGCGGTTGACGGAAGAGAGCGATATCCTTAATGCACTGGAAAATCATCAGTTTGCGATTTGGTTACAGCCACAGGTCGAGATGACCAGCGGTAAACTGGTCAGTGCGGAAGTGTTACTGCGTATCCAGCAACCGGATGGCAGTTGGGATCTGCCGGATGGCTTAATCGATCGCATTGAGTGCTGTGGGCTGATGGTTACCGTCGGTCACTGGGTGCTGGAAGAGTCCTGTCGACTGCTGGCTGCCTGGCAAGAGCGCGGCATTATGTTGCCCTTGTCGGTAAACCTCTCAGCGCTGCAACTGATGCACCCGAATATGGTAGCGGATATGCTGGAACTGTTAACCCGCTATCGCATTCAGCCGGGAACACTGATTCTGGAAGTGACAGAAAGCCGACGTATTGACGACCCTCATGCAGCGGTGGCAATCCTCCGCCCGTTGCGTAATGCCGGCGTTCGGGTGGCGCTGGATGATTTCGGCATGGGCTACGCAGGGCTGCGTCAGCTGCAGCATATGAAATCGTTGCCAATCGACGTGTTAAAAATCGACAAAATGTTTGTTGAAGGCTTGCCGGAAGATAGCAGCATGATTGCTGCAATTATCATGTTGGCGCAAAGCCTGAACTTACAAATGATTGCCGAAGGCGTGGAGACTGAAGCACAACGCGACTGGCTGGCAAAAGCGGGCGTTGGTATTGCCCAGGGCTTCCTTTTTGCTCGCCCACTCCCTATTGAAATCTTCGAAGAGAGTTACCTGGAAGAAAAGTAGCTACCCCAAACTGATTACAAAACTTTAAAAAGTGCTGGTTTGTGCGAGCCAGCTCAAACTTTTTAACCTTTTTGTTTCAATTATGATCCAGGTACATTTCTGTGATGTTGTCTGGGTGTTATTTTAAGGCCGCAGGTACCCCATAACCTTACAAGACCTGTGGTTTTACTAAAGGACACCCTATGAAAACCTCTCTGTTTAAAAGCCTTTACTTTCAGGTCCTGACAGCGATAGCCATTGGTATTCTCCTTGGCCATTTCTATCCTGAAATAGGCGAGCAAATGAAACCGCTTGGCGACGGCTTCGTTAAGCTCATTAAGATGATCATCGCTCCTGTCATCTTTTGTACCGTCGTAACGGGCATTGCGGGCATGGAAAGCATGAAGGCGGTCGGTCGTACCGGCGCAGTCGCACTGCTTTACTTTGAAATTGTCAGTACCATCGCGCTGATTATTGGTCTTATCATCGTTAACGTCGTGCAGCCTGGTGCCGGAATGAACGTCGATCCGGCAACGCTTGATGCGAAAGCGGTAGCGGTTTACGCCGATCAGGCGAAAGACCAGGGCATTGTCGCCTTCATTATGGATGTCATCCCGGCGAGCGTCATTGGCGCATTTGCCAGCGGTAACATTCTGCAGGTGCTGCTGTTTGCCGTACTGTTTGGTTTTGCGCTCCACCGTCTGGGCAGCAAAGGCCAACTGATTTTTAACGTGATCGAAAGTTTCTCGCAGGTCATCTTCGGCATCATCAATATGATCATGCGTCTGGCACCTATTGGTGCGTTCGGGGCAATGGCGTTTACCATCGGTAAATACGGCGTCGGCACACTGGTGCAACTGGGGCAGCTGATTATCTGCTTCTACATCACCTGTATCCTGTTTGTGGTGCTGGTATTGGGTTCAATCGCTAAAGCGACTGGTTTCAGTATCTTCAAATTTATCCGTTACATCCGTGAAGAACTGCTGATTGTACTGGGGACTTCATCTTCCGAGTCGGCGCTGCCGCGTATGCTCGACAAGATGGAGAAACTCGGCTGCCGCAAATCGGTGGTGGGGCTGGTCATCCCGACAGGCTACTCGTTTAACCTTGATGGCACATCGATATACCTGACAATGGCGGCGGTGTTTATTGCCCAGGCCACTAACAGTCAGATGGATATCGTCCACCAAATCACGCTGTTAATCGTGTTGCTGCTTTCTTCTAAAGGGGCGGCAGGGGTAACGGGTAGTGGTTTTATCGTGCTGGCGGCAACGCTCTCTGCGGTGGGCCATTTGCCGGTAGCGGGTCTGGCGCTGATCCTCGGTATCGACCGCTTTATGTCAGAAGCTCGTGCGCTGACTAACCTGGTCGGTAACGGCGTAGCGACCATTGTCGTTGCTAAGTGGGTGAAAGAACTGGACCACAAAAAACTGGACGATGTGCTGAATAATCGTGCGCCGGATGGCAAAACGCACGAATTATCCTCTTAATCTCACCACTTATGCCCGCACTCCCTTCCCCGAGTGCGGGTGTTTGCGCATAATTGACCCCTGTGCCTGAACTTACCACCTGGGTGAGTTCAGGTTTATTTCACTTCTTCCGTGACATTTTCATGTTCTTGCGGTCTAACACGAAGTGTTTTTAACGTCATTTAGACTGACCGACAACGGGCAGTTTTTTATTACCAGGATAGTTGATCAGGGGTTCACATGCAGGGCACAAAAATTCGACTTTTAGCGGGCGGTTTGCTGATGATGGCCACTGCTGGCTATGTGCAGGCAGATGCGCTCCAGCCTGATCCAGCATGGCAACAGGGGACGCTTTCCAACGGTTTACAGTGGCAAGTGCTGACTACACCCCAGCGTCCCAGCGATCGTGTTGAAATTCGCCTGCTGGTTAATACCGGTTCGCTCGCCGAAAGTACACAACAGAGCGGTTACAGTCACGCCATCCCTCGTATTGCGCTAACGCAAAGCGGTGGCCTTGACGCAGCGCAGGCGCGTTCATTGTGGCAGCAGGGGATCGACCCTAAACGCCCGATGCCGCCGGTAATTGTCTCTTATGACACCACGCTGTTTAATCTGAGTTTGCCCAATAACCGTAACGACTTGCTGAAAGAGGCGCTCTCTTATCTGGCAAATGCCACTGGCAAACTGACTATCACGCCAGAAACCATCAACCATGCGTTGCAAAGTCAGGACATGGTGGCAACCTGGCCTGCCGATACTAAAGAGGGCTGGTGGCGTTATCGTCTGAAAGGATCAACCTTGTTAGGTCACGATCCTGCCGATCCGCTGAAACAACCCGTTGAAGCGGAAAAGATTAAAGATTTCTATCAGAAATGGTACACCCCGGATGCAATGACGCTGCTGGTGGTGGGAAACGTGGATGCGCGCTCGGTCGTCGACCAAATCAATAAAACGTTTGGCGAACTGAAAGGCAAACGTGAAACACCGGCTCCGGTGCCGACGCTTTCTCCGCTGCGTGCGGAAGCGGTGAGTATTATGACCGACGCGGTGCGTCAGGACCGGCTATCTATCATGTGGGATACGCCGTGGCAGCCGATTCGTGAATCAGCCGCACTGCTGCGCTACTGGCGTGCGGACCTGGCCCGTGAGGCGCTGTTCTGGCATGTTCAGCAAGCGTTAAGCGCCAGTAACAGTAAAGACATCGGTCTTGGATTTGACTGTCGTGTGCTGTATCTGCGTGCGCAGTGTGCCATCAACATCGAATCACCAAACGACAAGCTGAACAGCAACCTTAATCTGGTGGCGCGTGAACTGGCGAAGGTTCGCGATAAAGGTCTGCCGGAAGAAGAGTTCAATGCGTTAGTGGCGCAAAAGAAACTGGAGCTGCAGAAACTGTTTGCCGCCTATGCGCGAGCTGATACCGATATTCTGATGGGGCAGCGGATGCGTTCGTTGCAAAATCAGGTCGTCGATATCGCGCCGGAGCAATATCAGAAACTGCGTCAGGATTTCCTTAACAGCCTGACGGTGGAGATGTTAAATCAGGATCTGCGTCAGCAGTTGTCGAATGATATGGCGTTAATACTGCTGCAGCCGAAAGGCGAGCCGGAATTTAACATGAAAGCGTTGCAGGCGGCCTGGGATCAAATCATGGCCCCATCGACTGCGGCTGCCGCCACATCTGTCGCCACGGATGACGTACATCCTGAAGTGACGGATATTCCACCTGTACAGTAATGCCTGATGGTGATGAGTTAGCACAACCATCAGGTATTTATGGATGAGCTGGATAGGGGGTAACACTCTATCCAGCCTTTTGCATATGCTGCTTTTACGCTGGCATCGCTTCACGCGGGATAATCGCGCCGCGATACTGAATAACGGTACTTGCGGTCAGGTGCCCGCGTTTCGCTGCGTCTTCCGCACTGCCGCCCGTCAAACGTACCGCCAGATAACCGGCACTGAAAGAGTCGCCAGCTGCGGTGGTATCGATCACTTTTTCTTTCGGCAGTTTTACCGCCGGAACATCCACTAACCCTTCGCCAGCAATGGACACCAGGCAAGAATCCGCCCCGCGTTTCACCACCACTTCTTTCACGCCCGCGTTATGGGTGCGCGCAATGACGTCTCCCACCGGCTGTTGACCCCACAGCGCGTCTTCATCGTCCAGCGTCAGGAAGGCGATATCCGTGCATTCCAGCATTTGTTGGTACACCTGCTGTGTCTCTTCTTTGCTGGCCCACAGGCGCGGACGATAGTTATTGTCGAAAATCACTTTTCCGCCGTTGGCGCGGCATTCGCGCAGCAGGGAAAGCAGCTTTTCGCGGCTGGTCGGGCTTAAGATCGCCAGGCTAATCCCGCTCAGGTAGAGATAATCGAAATTCGCCAGCTCTTCGCAAATCGCCGCGGATTGCTCACTCTCCAGCCAGAATTTGGCGGCGGCTTCGTTACGCCAGTAGTAGAACGTACGTTCGCCGGTGCTGTCGGTTTCAATGTAGTAAAGGCCCGGCAGACGGTTTTCCATCCGTTGGGTCAGGGAAGTATCAACGTTCTCGCCGTGCCAGGCGTCCAGCATCTGCTGGCTAAAACTGTCCGTTCCCAGCGCCGTTACGTAATGAACGGTTAATGCCGCAGGATCGACCTGACGGGCGATATAGACGGAAGTGTTCAGGGTATCGCCGCCGAAACCGCGCTTAACGTCCGCGCCTTTCTCGGAAAGCTCAATCATGCATTCGCCAATCACGGCAATCTTTTTGGACATAGTCGTGAACCTGATCTGTAAAAAATTAGCGTTAGTTTGCGCTGTGGTGGTTTGCTGGTCAACCATATTAAAACAGTGTTCCATTATTTTTTTGAGCCAGAACGTATTCCTGAAAGATTCCGTTGTGGAGTGGGGAAATTTACCCCGGCCAGGCGGTAAAGTTCTGCCCTTGCGCGCCGATAATCTTTGTCGAGTCCGGGCAGCATCACTTTTAAACATAGGACATCTTTGATGATAAGGCAGGTTATCCAGCGAATAAGCAACCCTGAAGCAAGCATCGAGAGCTTGCAGGAACGGCGTTTTTGGTTGCAGTGTGAGCGTGCTTACACCTGGCAGCCGATCTATCAAACATGCGGGCGGTTAATGGCCGTGGAGCTATTAACGGTGGTCACGCATCCCTTGAACCCTTCGCAACGCCTGCCGCCGGATCGCTATTTTACTGAAATCACCGTTAGCCATCGGATGGAGGTTGTGAAAGAGCAGATTGATTTGCTGGCGCAAAAAGCCGACTTCTTTGTAGAGCACGGCCTGCTGGCATCGGTCAATATTGATGGCCCTACGCTCATCGCCCTGCGTCAGCAACCAAAAATCCTGCGCCAGATTGAGGATCTTCCCTGGCTGCGTTTCGAACTGGTGGAACACATCCGCCTGCCGAAAGATTCAACCTTTGCCTCGATGTGTGAATTTGGCCCGCTGTGGCTGGATGATTTTGGTACCGGGATGGCAAATTTCTCTGCACTAAGTGAAGTGCGTTATGACTACATCAAAATCGCGCGAGAACTGTTTGTGATGCTGCGTCAGTCGCCGGAAGGACGCACACTCTTTTCTCAGCTTTTACATCTCATGAATCGCTATTGTCGCGGGGTGATCGTCGAGGGCGTAGAAACGCCGGAAGAGTGGCGCGATGTACAGAACTCGCCCGCATTCGCCGCACAAGGCTGGTTTCTTTCACGCCCGGCACCGATAGAAACGCTGAATACGGCGGTTCTGGCGCTATAAGCTGCCTCATTTTCCGCCTGGCTGGACTATCTTTAGGACTGGCACAGGAAGAATATGAGGAAGCGAACGATGAGCAAGGCAGGCAAAATAACCGCTGCGATTTCAGGGGCTTTCTTGTTGTTGATTGTCGTGGCGATCATTTTGATTGCAACTTTTGACTGGAATCGACTCAAACCGACCATCAACCAGAAAGTCTCTGCGGAGTTGAATCGTCCGTTCGCTATCCGTGGCGATCTGGGCGTGGTGTGGGAGCGGCAAAAACAAGAAACTGGCTGGCGCAGCTGGGTACCGTGGCCCCATATACACGCGGAAGACATCATTCTCGGCAACCCACCAGATATTCCCGAAGTCACAATGGTGCATTTGCCACGCGTAGAGGCAACGCTGGCCCCGCTGGCGCTGCTGACCAAAACGGTCTGGTTGCCGTGGATCAAACTGGAAAAGCCCGACGCACGCCTGATTCGCCTCTCAGAAAAGAACAACAACTGGACATTTAATCTCGCCAGCGATGATAACAAAGACGCGAATGCAAAGCCGTCGGCATGGTCGTTTCGGCTGGATAATATTCTGTTCGATCAAGGGCGGATCGCCATTGATGACAAAGTAAGCAAAGCGGATCTAGAAATTTTTGTCGATCCGTTAGGCAAGCCGCTGCCGTTCAGCGAAGTTACTGGATCGAAAGGTAAAGCGGATAAAGAAAAGGTGGGTGATTACGTTTTTGGCCTGAAGGCGCAGGGACGTTATAACGGTGAACCGCTCACTGGTACGGGAAAAATAGGCGGTATGCTGGCGCTGCGTGGCGAAGGTACGCCGTTTCCGGTACAGGCTGATTTCCGCTCTGGTAACACCCGTGTTGCTTTTGATGGCGTTGTGAATGACCCAATGAAGATGGGGGGTGTCGATTTACGGCTTAAATTTTCTGGCGATTCGCTGGGTGATCTCTATGAACTGACGGGCGTTCTGCTGCCCGATACCCCGCCGTTTGAAACGGATGGTCGGCTGGTAGCGAAAATCGACACTGAAAAATCGTCGGTCTTTGATTATCGCGGCTTTAATGGGCGCATTGGCGATAGCGATATCCACGGTTCTCTGGTCTACACCACCGGCAAGCCACGACCAAAACTGGAAGGTGATGTCGAGTCGCGGCAATTGCGGCTGGCGGACCTGGGACCGTTGATTGGCGTTGATTCCGGGAAAGGAGCTGAAAAGTCGACACGGTCTGAACAGAAGAAGGGTGAAAAAAGCGTTCAGCCTGCGGGCAAAGTGCTGCCTTATGACCGCTTCGAAACCGATAAATGGGACGTTATGGATGCCGATGTTCGCTTCAAAGGGCGGCGCATTGAGCATGGCAGTAGCCTGCCGATTAGCGATCTTTCTACTCATATCATCCTCAAAAATGCTGACCTGCGCCTGCAACCGCTGAAATTTGGCATGGCGGGCGGCAGCATTGCGGCGAATATTCATCTGGAAGGTGATAAAAAACCGATGCAAGGGCGGGCAGATATTCAGGCTCGTCGACTGAAACTGAAAGAACTGATGCCCGATGTGGAACTGATGCAGAAGACGCTGGGGGAAATGAACGGTGACGCGGAACTACGCGGTAGCGGTAACTCGGTGGCGGCGCTTTTAGGCAACAGTAACGGCAACCTGAAACTGCTGATGAATGACGGGCTGGTGAGCCGCAACCTGATGGAGATTGTCGGGCTGAATGTCGGTAACTACATTGTCGGTGCGATATTTGGTGATGATGAGGTGCGGGTGAACTGTGCGGCGGCGAATCTGGATATTGCCAACGGCGTGGCGCGCCCGCAGATTTTTGCTTTCGATACTGAGAACGCGTTGATTAACGTTACCGGTACGGCAAGTTTTGCTTCGGAACAGCTGGATTTGACTATTGATCCGGAGAGTAAAGGGATTCGGATTATCACATTGCGTTCGCCGCTGTATGTACGTGGGACGTTTAAAAATCCGCAGGCTGGGGTGAAAGCCGGGCCGTTGATTGCTCGCGGAGCCGTTGCGGCGGCACTGGCAACGCTGGTAACACCGGCGGCGGCGTTACTGGCGCTGATCTCACCTTCCGAAGGGGAGGCTAATCAGTGCAGGACAATTTTGTCGCAGATGAAGAAGTGATGATAATTGCCGGATGTCTGACATCCGGCAATTAAACAGATTTAGATTGTTGGCAAAGTGTGCTTTGTTCATGCCGGATGCGGCGTGAACGCCTCCGGCTTACAAATCCTTGCTAATTCAATATATTGTATGGAAATTCTGGCCTGATAAGCGTAGCGCATCAGGCTTTTCACTCTTATTACAACGACTGATGTCGCGTCTCATGGGTCAGCAGCAGGGCGATTAACGTCAAGCCAGCCATCGCCGCCAGATATAGCCCCACCGCACCTAACCCGTAGTTAGTCTGCAACCAGGCTGCGATATACGGCGCAACGGAAGCCCCGAGAATCGACGATACGTTGTAAGAGAACGATGCTCCGGTGTAACGCACTTCTGTCGGGAACAGCTCTGGTAACAGCGCGCCCATCGGACCGAAGGTCAGCCCCATCAGACTTAACCCCAGCAGCAGGAAGGCAAAAACCAGAATCGGGTTGCCAGAACCGAGCAACGGGTTAAAGGCGAACAGCGCGAACAGGATGATCAGCGTGGTGATGATTACCATGCTTTTACGGCGACCAAAGGCATCAGCCAGTAATCCGGCGACTGGCACCATCACGCCAAAACCAATAACTGCCATCATCAGCATCCACAACACTTCGTTACGCGGCAGGCCAAGCCCAACTGGCGCGGCGGCGGTACTAAAGGTCATAGAGTAGACCGTCATGATGTAAAACAGCGTATAGGTTGCCAGCATAATGAACGTACCCAGTACGGTTACGCGAACATGTTTGGTCAGCAGCGTACCCAGCGGGATCTTCACCTGTTTTTTCGCTTTAGCGACTTTCTCAAACACCGGCGACTCATGCAGCGACACGCGAACATACAGGCCGATAATGACCAGCACCGCCGAGAAGATAAACGGCACGCGCCAGCCCCAGCTCATAAACTGCTCGTCGGTCAGTAGCCAGGAAAGCAGTAAGAAAGTGCCGTTGGCAAAGAAGAAGCCAATCGGTGCGCCCAGCTGCGGGAAGGAGCCATACAGTGCACGTTTGCGCGGTGGGGCGTTTTCAGTCGCCAGCAGCGCCGCGCCGCCCCATTCACCGCCTAAGCCCAGACCCTGACCAAATCGAGCCAGTGCCAGCAGCAGCGGGGCGAAAATACCAATCGTGGCATAGCCCGGCAGCAGACCAATCACCACGGTCGAAATCCCCATCGTTAGCAACGAGGCGACCAGCGTCGCTTTACGCCCAACGCGATCGCCAAAATGACCAAAGACGGCAGAGCCAATAGGGCGCGCGACGAAGGCGATGGCGAAGGTGGCGAGCGACTGTAGCGTTGCTGCCGTAGGATCGCCCTGCGGGAAGAAGATATGCGGAAACACAATAACGGCCGCAGTGGCGTAAATGTAAAAGTCGAAGAACTCAATGGCCGTGCCAATGAGAGAGGCGACAAGGACTTTATTACGCGAGTTGATCGGCGTGTATTCTTGCTCGTGGTCGAGTGTTGTGGCTGTTGCTTGCATAATCTTTTCTTATTTTTTGGCTAACGAATAGCCATATTACGCACAGCAAAAGTGATATTTCAATGTGTAACAAATTGCGGAAATGGTCAAAAACCAGGCAAAAAGGGGATAATGTTTAGGCCCGTGATTTTTCTTCTATGAAATGCTTCACATAATTTTATAAATAGTGGATAAAACTGGTTTAAGGTTAAATAAAAGTTACCAACTGGATTTATATGCTGGGGTTATGAGTTGGTATGAAATTGTTTGCTCCTGAAGAGATGTAGTTTCAGGTGGTTATGTGCATGTCATTGCCTGATCTCTGGCTGGCTTGTACCCCCTCACCCTAATCCTCTCCCTGAAGGGGCGAGGGGATCGACCGTGCGTTTATCAGGCATTATAAACCAATGAATTACCGCTGCGTTTTCCCCGGCATTCGCGGGTCGTCTTTATATTCGGCGGTGGCAATCCACGCCGCGCAAAACAGCGTCAAACGGGCGAAGAAGTAGAAAAATGCCATCAGCCCCAGCACGGAACCAAATGCTGCGCCAGAGGGGGATTTCATCAGCGATGGCAGGGTGTAAGTCATCACAATTTTAATCACTTCAAAACCAATAGCAGCCAGAAATGTTCCGCGAATCAGGGCTTTTTTGCGCGGACGGTGGCGCGGTAACCGCCAGAAGATCCAGAAGAAAAGCAGATAGTTGGCGAAGATGGAAATCGCCAGGCCAATCAACCGCCACGTCGGTTTCAGCCACTCAATGCTGTTCAGGTGCAGGGCGCTAATAATCATTTGCTGCGCCGAACCGGCAACCGAGGTGATAGAAAGCGTCACAATCAGCGCAATCAACAAACCAATCAGCGAAATAAAATCACGCAGATATTTTACCCAGAACTTCTCCTGATCTTGCGGCGAGCGTTCCCAGACATCGCGCGACTGGGCACGAATCGCTTCACGCAGGTTACCCATCCAGTTGATGCCGGAATAAAGTGCCACCGCCAGGCCGACAAGCCCTACAGTCGTACGCTGCTGAACGGCGGTGTTGATGGTGTTTTTCAACGTGGCGGCTAGCGTCGGATCGCTGATGTTTTGCAGAATTTTGTCGAAGATATCCTGTAGCAACATCGGATGGGAGGCCAGCACAAAGCCCCCTGCGGCAAACGACACCATCAAAATCGGGATCATCGACAAAAATGAGAAATAGGTGATAGCCGCACCAAACTGGTTACCCAGCCGATCGTTAAAGCGTTCTGTCGCGCGAATCAGGTGCGCAATAACCGGTTGGCGTTGGACTTTCTCGGCAGTAGTGGTGACGGTTTCCAGCGCCTGGCTAACTTTGCCGCCTTTCTCGCTATTATCCAACTGCTTAATCGGCTCGTGCTCCAGATCCTGGGTGGGACGTTTGATCTCGTTTTCCTGCGTCATCCGCTCTTTTGTCCTTCTGTCGTGGTCATTCTTAAAAAGTATAGTCGGTCAGTCCAGGTACTCTTTCATTACGCCAGCCAGCCACTGCATAAACAGGTTTACACGCCGGGAAAGCTCCCGACGCTGCGGATAAACCAGTGAAAGGGACAGCGGCTCGGCACGGTAGCCAGGCAACACTTCAATAAGCCGCCCGGCACGCAGGGCTTCGCGCACGGCAATGCGCGGGATCTGAATAATCCCCAGACCGGCAAGACCGGCGGCGAGATAGTTTTCGCGACTGTTTACCGTCAACATGCCGCCAGACTTAAACCACTGGACGCCATTAACGCTGGCAACCTCAAAACCTAACGGATGTACACCCAGGTGCGGTGTGTAACGCACTATTGCGTGCGAAGTCAGATCGTCGGGGCTTTGAGGATAACCAAAGCGCGTCAGATAGTGTGGACTGGCACAATTGACCACGGTCAGTTTGCCGAGGGGACGGGCGATAACGCCATCTTCCGGTGACGCGCCAGTGCGTATCACGCAATCAAAACCATCGTGAAGAATATCTACCGGACGGTCATGGCTACTCAGCTCCAGCTCAATTCCCGGATGCAGATAGAGAAATTCCGACAGACGCGGCAGTAACAGGCTTTTCGCGATTCCTGGCGGGATGTCGATGCGTAATTTACCGCTGATACTGGTGGCATCCTGTTGAAACAGACCGTCCAGTTCGTTGAGATTACTCAACACATCTTTTGCCCGTTGATAATAGGTCATGCCTTCTGGCGTGAGTTTGACCCGCCGCGTGGTGCGCTGGAGAAGCTGGGTGCCAAGTTGATGTTCCAGTGCCTGTATCTGGCGCGAAACACTTCCCTTTGGCAAAGCAAAGAAATCCGCTGCGCGGGAAAAACTTTCCAGCTCAGCGACTTTGATGAACAACTGCATTGCGTGAATTTTATCCATTTCTTTGACCGATTGTTGTTCACAGCGAAACAGTAGCGCGCATATCGCATTGTTTATTGTTTTTTCTAACATCTAATGCCGGGTTTCACAATGTTGTCATGACGAATGTGGCGATTTCTCAGCAGGAAAAGGGCGGAATAGCTTTATGAGAAAGGTGAATTTCCCTAAACAGAGCGTTTTTTTCAGCGATTCCCTTTAAAGTGAACAGAGGACGTGTTGGCTATTTGTGCTTATTTTTGTCTCATTGCCATTTGTTATTTTTGCTTGTGGTCGCGGAGTTTCATTTTTAATTGCATGCGTACTAACCATCAATATAAGGAAATCCTCAAAATTGTTTTAAATAGTGCACTCGACATGTAATTTCAGGCGTTTAGCTGTAACTATTTATATCGGTAACTATTTTCTACGCGTCATCTCTGTAGAATGGCCACCGCCAAATGGCGAATTCTTATTTTTTCTCGCGGGTAATACCCTTCCACTACTTAAGTCTTTTTAACGTATTCAGGTGGAGATTCAGTTATGCAAATAGTCATGTTTGACAGGCAGTCAATATTTATTCATGGAATGAAAATCAGTTTACAGCAGCGTATTCCAGGAGTGAGTATTCAGGGGGCCGGTCAGGCAGATGAGTTATGGCAAAAGCTGGAAAGTTACCCTGAAGCCTTAGTGATGCTCGATGGCGATCAGGATGGTGAGTTTTGCTACTGGTTACTGCAAAAAACCGTGGTGCAATTTCCTGAGGTTAAGGTGTTAATTACGGCGACGGATTGCAATAAACGGTGGTTACAGGAAGTTATCCATTTTAATGTGCTGGCCATTGTGCCTCGTGATTCAACCGTCGAGACATTTGCGTTGGCGGTAAATAGTGCGGCGATGGGGATGATGTTTCTGCCGGGAGACTGGCGAACGACGCCGGAAAAGGACATTAAAGATCTCAAATCGTTAAGCGCCCGCCAGCGGGAGATTTTAACCATGTTAGCGGCGGGCGAATCAAATAAGGAGATCGGCAGGGCGCTGAATATCAGTACCGGAACGGTAAAAGCGCATCTGGAATCCCTGTATCGCCGTCTGGAAGTGAAAAATCGCACCCAGGCGGCAATGATGTTAAATATCTCCTCCTGAAGAGGATAATTTTACAGCCAGCAGGAAGTTAGCGGCTGGCTGTAAAAATATTATGGTTCACCGTACAAACCAATTAAACGGCGCACCACACCGTTAGTCCAGCCAAACCCATCCTGCAACGGATACTCGCCACCGCCGCCTTCGCGAGGAACACCATCGGCAATATGGTATTTCTCGATCAGTTTGTGCTGTTCCAGATAGAACTGATTCACCGTCTTCAGCCAGTTGCGCGCGATTTCATCACCCAGAAGGTCATCGCCGTACATCTTAAATCCCTGAATTGCCATCCACTGTAACGGTGCCCAGCCGTTGGGTTTATCCCACTGTTCACCGGTTTCGTACTCGCTTGCCAGAATCCCGCCAGGTGTCAGTAATCGGCTGCGCACGGCGTTTGCCAGACGATCGGCCTGTTCATGGTTCGCCATACCGACATAGAGCGGCACAATGGCGGCAGCGGAAAACAGCGCCAGTTGCTCGCGTCGCCAGTCGTAATCGCGGTAGATACCGTTTTCATCATCCCAAAGGTAACGGTTTACCGCATCGCGACGGGCACTGGCCTTCTGGCGGAACAGTGCTTCTGTCTCTTTCTCGCCTTTCAGCGCCGAGATGTTGGCGATGGTGCTCTCCAGTTTAAACAGGAAGGCATTCAGATCGATGGGGATGAACTGGGTGGTACGAATGCTCGCCAGACGACCAGTATCACGCAGCCAACGGGAAGAGTAATCCCAACCGGAGGCCGCCCCCGCACGTAAATCACGGTACACCTCGTTGGGCGGGCGACCAGAATGTTTCGCGGTTTCAACGTCTTCAAGCCAGGATTCGTCACGCGGCGTGTCGCGATCGTCCCAGTAACGGTTGAGCAGCGAGCCGTCCGGCATCCGCACAACATGGCGATAGGCCTGATTAGGGATCAACGATTCTGCACCGTCCATCCAGAAGGCATATTCCATTTTCAGGTGGTCGAGATAGCGGCGCGCACCGCGTACACCATCTTCTTCAAACAACTCCACCATCAGCGCAAAAACCGGTGGTTGCGAGCGGCTCAAATAATAGGTGCGGTTGCCGTTGGGGATGTGACCGTAGTTTTCGATCATCCAGGCGAAGTTATCGGCCATGCATTTCAGCAAATCTTCCCGACCACTTTCCGCCAGCCCCAGCATGGTGAAATAGGAATCCCAATAGTAGGTTTCGCTAAAACGGCCGCCCGGGACAATATATGACTGCGGCAGCGCCAGCAGAGAAGACCACGGAATGTGATCCTGCGGTTCGCGGGTTAGCACCGGCCACAGCTGGTCGATATGCTCTTTCAGGGAATTTTGCGGGTCCGATACATACTCGCTGGAGTAGACCTCCGGCAGCCAGAAGTGGTTTTCAACAAACTTGCGCAAGTCAAAATCACGATGACGGCGCACTTTACGGTAGCGGATTAAAATATCCAGCGGGTCCATTTTAGGTGCGCAGTCGGGAAAGGTTTTACTGTCGGGGAAAATTTTCGCCGACTGAACATGCTCGAACAGTTCGAGATAGCGATCGGCAGGCGTCAGCGCATCAGAGGCGGGCAGCCCTTCAATCATCTCGGGTTCCGGTTCTGCCTCGATCATCTCATCCAGTTTTAATTCATACGGGTCCAGCTCATAGCAGAGATCGACCTCGATCATCAGTTCGTCTGGATTAGGGTTTTGAATTTTCTGATTGAGCATAAGGATCCGACCTCCGAAATTCGTCGCTAATTATCGGGCTTTTCTTTAAGGGTAGTCATTCGCTCCGCCTGGTGGGCGACAAAGCGTGCGGTGGATCACGTTTATTAACCTGCCAAAAAATATAACGCACTAATATCAATGGAATTTATAAAAATACGGATTTCGTGTTGTTTTTCATTTTCAGAACATTCAATCCTGCTCTCGCCGCAATCATGATATGCCATTCCTGATCTGGGTAATAGGCACAGGCTATCTTATTGATAGTTTATATTCATGTAATTGATTGATTCCTATCAAAAAGCGTATTTCCCTGTTTTTTATGATGGCTTTGTCTCGCAGAGACGTTTGCAGCATTCTGAAAAATTTTCTGGGTCACAATAACTCACCACCGTGAGGGAAGAATAATGAAAATGGTCTCACGTATTACCGCGATCGGCCTGGCTGGCGTCGCGATTTGCTATTTAGGGTTATCTGGTTATGTGTGGTACCACGATAATAAACGCAGTAAACAGGCCGATGTTCAGGCATCTGCTGTCAGTGAAAATAATCAGGTTTTAGGTTTTCTTCGCGAAAAAGGATGCGACTATTGCCATACGCCTTCGGCAGAATTACCCGCCTATTATTATATTCCTGGCGCGAAACAGTTGATGGATTACGACATTAAGCTTGGATATAAATCTTTTAACCTCGAGGCCGTGCGTGCGGCTCTGCTGGCTGATAAACCCGTTTCGCAAAGCGATCTGAATAAGATTGAATGGGTAATGCAGTATGAAACCATGCCACCAACGCGTTATACCGCGCTACACTGGGCGGGTAAGGTGAGTGATGAAGAGCGGGCGGAAATACTCGCCTGGATTGCAAAACAACGCGCAGAATATTACGCCAGTAATGATACTGCTCCGGAGCATCGCAATGAACCGGTGCAGCCCATCCCGCAAAAACTGCCTACCGATGCGCAAAAAGTGGCGTTGGGCTTTGCGCTGTATCACGATCCCCGTTTATCGGCTGATAGCACCATTTCATGCGCTCATTGCCATGCGTTGAATGCGGGGGGCGTCGATGGCAGAAAAACATCGATTGGTGTTGGTGGCGCAGTTGGGCCGATTAACGCGCCGACGGTATTTAACTCAGTATTTAACGTTGAGCAGTTCTGGGATGGTCGTGCGGCAACATTGCAGGATCAGGCGGGTGGACCGCCGTTGAACCCGATTGAAATGGCGTCGAAATCCTGGGACGAAATTATTGCTAAGCTGGAAAAAGATCCGCAGCTTAAAGCGCAGTTCCTCGAAGTCTATCCGCAAGGTTTCAGCGGTGAAAATATTACTGATGCCATTGCTGAATTTGAAAAAACATTAATTACGCCGGATTCCCCATTTGATAAATGGTTGCGTGGAGATGAGAATGCGCTGACGGCACAACAGAAAAAAGGCTATCAATTATTTAAAGATAATAAATGTGCAACTTGTCATGGTGGTATTATTCTCGGCGGACGTTCCTTCGAACCGTTGGGGCTGAAAAAAGACTTTAACTTTGGTGAAATTACGGCGGCGGATATTGGTCGTATGAATGTGACTAAAGAAGAGCGCGATAAATTGCGTCAGAAAGTACCCGGTTTACGTAACGTTGCACTAACGGCACCGTACTTCCATCGCGGTGATGTGCCGACGCTGGACGGGGCGGTGAAACTGATGTTGCGCTATCAGGTAGGCAAAGAGCTGCCGCAGGAGGATGTGGATGATATCGTAGCTTTCCTGCACAGTCTGAACGGGGTTTACACGCCGTATATGCAGGATAAACAATAATTAATTTAATCGCCCGAACAGGAATGTTCGGGTGATTTTTATTGCAATAATAAAGTCTGTTTTTAATATTATCATGTTAAATGTTTATATTATAAAAAGTCGTTTTTCTGCTTAGGATTTTGTTATTTAAATTAAGCCTGTAATGCCTTGCTTCCATTGCGGATAAATCCTACTTTTTTATTGCCTTCAAATAAATTTAAGGAGTTCGAAATGGACCAGAAGCTGTTAACGGATTTCCGCTCAGAACTACTCGATTCACGTTTTGGCGCAAAGGCCATTTCTACTATCGCGGAGTCAAAACGATTTCCGCTGCACGAAATGCGCGATGATGTCGCATTCCAGATTATCAATGACGAATTATATCTTGATGGCAACGCTCGTCAGAACCTGGCCACTTTCTGCCAGACCTGGGACGACGAAAACGTCCATAAATTGATGGATTTGTCGATCAATAAAAACTGGATCGACAAAGAAGAATATCCGCAATCCGCAGCCATCGACCTGCGTTGCGTAAACATGGTTGCTGACTTGTGGCATGCGCCTGCGCCGAAAAATGGTCAGGCCGTTGGCACCAACACCATTGGTTCTTCCGAGGCCTGTATGCTCGGCGGGATGGCGATGAAATGGCGTTGGCGCAAGCGTATGGAAGCCGCAGGTAAGCCGACCAACAAACCAAACCTGGTGTGCGGTCCGGTACAAATCTGCTGGCATAAATTCGCCCGCTACTGGGATGTGGAGCTGCGTGAGATCCCTATGCGCCCCGGTCAGTTGTTTATGGACCCGAAACGCATGATTGAAGCCTGCGACGAAAACACCATCGGCGTGGTGCCGACTTTCGGCGTGACCTACACCGGTAACTATGAGTTCCCGCAGCCGCTGCACGATGCGCTGGATAAATTCCAGGCCGACACCGGTATCGACATCGACATGCACATCGACGCTGCCAGCGGTGGCTTCCTGGCACCGTTCGTCGCCCCGGATATCGTCTGGGACTTCCGCCTGCCGCGTGTGAAATCGATCAGTGCTTCAGGCCATAAATTCGGTCTGGCTCCGCTAGGCTGCGGCTGGGTTATCTGGCGTGATGAAGAAGCGCTGCCGCAGGAATTGGTGTTCAACGTTGACTATCTCGGTGGTCAGATTGGGACTTTCGCCATCAACTTCTCCCGCCCGGCGGGTCAGGTGATTGCACAGTACTATGAATTCCTGCGCCTTGGCCGTGAAGGCTATACCAAAGTACAGAACGCTTCCTACCAGGTTGCTGCCTATCTGGCGGATGAAATCGCCAAACTGGGGCCGTATGAGTTCATCTGTACCGGTCGCCCGGACGAAGGCATCCCGGCGGTTTGCTTCAAACTGAAAGATGGTGAAGATCCGGGATACACCCTGTACGACCTCTCTGAACGTCTGCGTCTGCGCGGCTGGCAGGTTCCGGCCTTCACTCTCGGCGGTGAAGCCACCGACATCGTGGTGATGCGCATTATGTGTCGTCGCGGCTTCGAAATGGACTTTGCTGAACTGTTGCTGGAAGACTACAAAGCCTCCCTGAAATATCTCAGCGATCACCCGAAACTGCAGGGTATTGCCCAGCAGAACAGCTTTAAACATACCTGATAACATCACGTTGTAAAAACCGAATGCCCAACCTTTAAAAAACAGCTGGGCATTCGGTTGCTTATTAATCGCAATAATATATTGGCTGTCTATTCATCGTGTTGATAAGATATATGTTATATGAATGTTTATTCAATGTAACGGGTATTTTTAATGTCACTGCAAGGGATTATTTGCTTACTATTAATTTCACTGCGTTCTTAAGCACACCTTTTGTATTATAAATCCAGTCATCCTGCCCGTAGATTATCATCCTGTTTTCCCGCTTCGTTTAAATTTATTTATCAATCAATTTGACTTAAGAGGGCGGCGTGCTACATTAATAAACAGTAATATGTTTATGTAATATTAAGTCAACTATGCAACCACTACATGGTAATTGTCTAATTGCGTACGCAAGACATAAATATATTCTCACCATGGTTAATGGTGAATATCGCTATTTTAACGGCGGTGATCTGGTTTTTGCGGATGCAAGCCAAATTCAAGTGGATAAGTGTGTTGAGAATTTCGTATTAGTTTCAAGAGACACGCTTTCATTATTTCTCCCGATGCTCAAGGAGGAGGCATTAAAACTTCATGCACATAAAAAAGTTCCTTCATTACTCGTTCATCACTGTACCAGAGATATTCCTGTTTTTCAGGAAGTTGCGCAACTATCGCAGAATAAGAATCTTCGCTATGCAGAAATGCTACGTAAAAGGGCATTAATCTTTGCGTTGTTATCTGTTTTTCTTGAGGATACGCAGTTTATACCGTTACTTCTGAACGTGTTGCAACCGAATATGCGAACACGAGTTTGTACGGTCATCAATAATAATATCGCCCATGAGTGGACATTAGCCCGAATTGCTAGCGAATTGTTGATGAGTCCAAGCCTGTTAAAGAAAAAATTGCGCGAAGAAGGTACGTCATATTCACAGTTGCTTACTGAGTGTAGGATGCAGCGTGCTTTACAACTTATTGTTATATATGGGGTTTCAATTAAGAGAGTTGCAGTATCCTGTGGATATCACAGCGTGTCGTATTTCATTTACGTTTTTCGAAATTATTATGGGATGACGCCCACAGAGTATCAGGAGCGATCGGCGCAGGAATTACCGAACTGTGGCACGGCGGCAAGTATAGCTGCGCAAGGGAATTTTTACGGCACTGACCGTTCTGCGGAAGGAATAAGATTATAGAGTTTTACTCAGACATAAAAAAAACCCGGCATAGGGGACCGGGAAGAGGATAGTCTGCCGTCTCCAGACTAATAAACCGTTATAACACTCCCTGTTGGCACGGGAAACTTTGTGCTCTCAGTAAGTTAAATATAACTTTTACTGGAAATAAGATCAGCCATTTTTTTATAAACATAAGCTATACGCTGTGCGAAAATATATTCGTGTTGCATTTACTTATTGTCAATTAACTGTTATGCAAAACTACTTTGTGGATAAATTTTGGTCCTACCAAATCTGGCAGTTTTTGCGCTAAGAAACAGTCTGGCATCATTTCATTAGTATACTGAAATTGAAATAATCGCAGTAATGAAATATAAGGGATAGTCATGACTCATGTCTGCTCGGTGATCCTCGTTCGTCGTTCATTCGATATTTATCATGAACAGCAAAAAATATCGTTGCATAACGAGAGTATCCTGCTGCTGGATAAAAATTTGGCAGACGATTTTGCGTTTTGTTCACCGGATACGCGACGACTGGATATCGATGAGCTGACAGTTTGCCATTACTTACAAAATATTCGTCAGATACCACGCAATTTAGGGTTACATAGCAAAGACCGTCTGTTAATTAACCAGTCACCCCCCATACCGCTGGTGACGGCGATTTTTGATAGTTTCAATGACCCCCGGGTCAATTCGCCGATACTGAGCAAAATGCTCTACCTTTCCTGTTTATCAATGTTTTCTCATAAGAAAGAACTGATCCCCTTACTTTTCAATAGTATCAGTACTGTTTCAGGAAAAGTTGAACGCCTTATTAGCTTTGATATCGCCAAACGTTGGTATCTGCGCGATATCGCAGAAAGAATGTATACCAGCGAGAGTCTCATCAAAAAAAAGTTGCAGGATGAAAATACCTGTTTCAGTAAAATATTACTCGCCTCCAGGATGTCGATGGCCAGACGATTACTCGAGTTACGTCAAATTCCTCTGCATACTATTGCGGAAAAATGTGGCTATAGCAGTACGTCGTACTTTATAAACACATTTCGACAATATTATGGTGTAACGCCACATCAGTTTGCGCAACATTCGCCAGGTACCTTTTCCTGACATATTTTGCATTTGAATATTGGTCAGGATCTCACACCTGCTTCATGTGAAACTCTTCCCTGATGATTTCTGCCGGGCTACCGGCTAGTTCTCTTTCGCAGTTTGCCAGGCGGTATAGGTATTTTCAGGAGGAAAAGACTCGGCATGTTTGGGATTATTAAGCTGACAATTCATACGATTACGGGAATGTGGGTCAGTATTGTGTTGTTTAAATTGATGACGAATGGCTGGAGTGGTTTCTACTTTCAGTGCTGTGTACTAAGCCTGGTATTCCTGACGGTTAGCTGGTTGTTGAGTGGTGAATGGTTAGCAGGAAAGAGTAAGGCTGAACCCTCACGTTCAACCTTACTCTCATTTACACGTTACGCTTTTTTAAAGCGGGCAAAGAGATGTTCCACTACAACGAAAAAGACCGGAACGAAGTAAATTGCCAGCACTGTTGCGGCAAACATCCCGCCCATCACGCCGGTACCTACCGCGTTTTGCGCGCCAGAACCGGCACCATGACTGATAACCAGCGGCAGCACGCCGAGAATAAAGGCCAGAGAGGTCATCAGGATTGGGCGTAAACGCATTCGCGCCGCTTCGATGATCGCCTCTATCGGCGTTTTCCCTTCTTTCTGCATCATCTCAACGGCAAATTCGACAATCAGGATGGCGTTTTTGGCGGAAAGCCCGATGGTGGTCAGCAAACCAACCTGGAAGTAGACGTCATTACTTAAGCCGCGCAGATCGGTGGCCAGTAATGCGCCAACGACGCCTAACGGAACAACCAACATCACCGAGAACGGAATTGACCAGCTCTCATAAAGTGCGGCGAGGGCGAGGAACACCACGACCAGTGAAATCGCATACAGCGCAGGAGCCTGATTTGAGGATAACGCTTCCTGATACGACAGTCCGGTCCATGAGTAGCCGACGCCTGCCGGAAGTTTTGCGACCAGGTCTGCCATAAATTTCATGGCGTCACCGGTACTTTTCCCGGCCGCCGCTTCACCTAAAATCTCCATTGACGGGATGCCGTTGTAGCGTTCCAGTCGCGGTGAACCATAGGTCCATTCGGTAGACGAATAGGCCGAAAGCGGTGCCATCGTGCCAGAGGCGTTGCGTACATACCACTGGTTGATGTTATCCGGCAACATACGGAACGGCGTGCCTGCCTGGACATACACTTTTTTCACCCGCCCCTGGTTGAGGAAGTCGTTCACGTAGCTGCTGCCGAAGGCGGTGGAAATTGTCTGGTTGATATCAGACAGCGCCACACCCATTGCCTCGGCTTTCGCGGCGTTGACGTTCACTTTGAACATCGGCGTATCTTCCAGGCCGTTCGGGCGTACCCCGGTGACTTGATTCGGTGATTGCGCTGCCAGTGATAATAGCTCGTTTCGCGCCTGGGTCAGCTTTTCGTGCCCCAGATTGCCGTTGTCCAGCAGTTCCATATCAAAACCTGACGCGGTACCCAGTTCAGCCACCGCGGGTAAGTTGAACGGGAAGACGACGGCTTTATTGATACTGCTTAGCGCAATCATTGCCCGCTGAATAATCGCGGTAACCGAGTTTTCCTCGCCGACACGTTCAGACCACGGCTTGAGGCTGATAAACGCCAGACCGTTGTTTTGCCCCTGACCACTGAAGCCAAAGCCACCAACGGTAAACACCGACTGAACATTATTTTTCTCTTTTGTCAGATAATAATCCGTCACCTGTTGCAGCACTTTCGTGGTGTTAACCATGGTTGCACCGGAAGGTAACTGCGCGGTGGTCATAAATACCCCCTGATCCTCTTCTGGTAAGAAAGAGGTCGGCGTACGCAGGAACAGCACCGCCATCCCGGCGCAAATCAGCAGGTAGACCACCATGTAGCGACCGGTACAACGCAACAGCGAGCGGGTGCTGTCGGTATAGTGCTGAGTTGATTTTTCAAACAGCGTGTTGAAGCGTGCGAACAGGGCGTTAGGTTTGTGACCGCCCTCCGGCGCGGCTTTCAGAATGGTGGCGCACAGGGCAGGGGTCAGGCTCATTGCTACAAATACTGAAAGCAGCATGGAGGAGATCAGCGTGATGGAGAACTGGCGGTAGATCTCCCCGGTCGCACCGCTCATAAAGGCCATCGGCATAAACACTGCGGAAAGAACAACGGCAATCCCGACCAGCGCACGTTGGATCTGCCCCATCGATTTATGCGTCGCTTCCTTCGGCGGTAGCTTATCTTCCGCAATGACACGCTCGACGTTCTCCACCACCACGATGGCGTCATCCACCAGTAACCCTATCGCCAGCACCATCCCGAACATAGTTAACGTGTTGATGGTGAAACCGACCGCCGACAAGATCGCAAACGTCCCGAGAATAACCACCGGTACGGCAATCGTCGGGATGATTGTGGCGCGGAAATTCTGCAAAAACAGATACATGACCAGGAAGACGAGGATGATAGCCTCAACCAGCGTTTTGAAAACTTCCTGAATAGAAATTTTGATAAACGGTGTGGTGTCGTAAGGATAAACCGTCTTCAGGCTTGCGGGGAAATAGGCTGATAAACGGTTCAGCTCCTCTTTCACCGCTCGCGAGGTATCCAGGGCGTTTGCTCCGGTAGCCAGTTTGATGGCGATCCCGGCAGCAGGTTTGCCGTTATAGCGCGCCACGGTGGAATAATCTTCCGCCCCAAGTTCGACGCGGGCGACATCACGCAGCAGCACTTGCGAACCATCTTGCTGAACTTTCAACAGGATTTTGCCAAATTCTTCCGGCGTTTGCAGACGCGTCTGCACAATGATCGAGGCGTTCAGTTGCTGGTCTGCCGCCTGTGGCATGCCACCCAGTTGACCACCGGAAATCTGGTTGTTTTGCACCTTAATCTGGGAAATAACATCGGAAGGTACCAGGTTATATTTATTGAGTTTTTGCGGGTCCAGCCAGATACGCATGGCGTACTCGGAACCAAAGAGCTGTACGCTACCAACGCCCGCGGTACGGCTTAGCGGGTCTTTGATATTAGACGCTACATAGTCGGCGATATCGTACTGGTTGAGGCTGCCGTTATCAGAAATAAACGCCGCTACCATCAGGATATTACTGCTCGACTTATCGACGCTAATCCCCTGCTGCTGCACCGCTTCAGGTAATGAAGGCATAGCGAGTTGCAGTTTATTTTGCACCTGAACCTGTGCGATATCAGGCGATGTCCCAGTCTCGAAGGTCAGAGTAATAGAGGCATTACCCGCCGCATCACTGGTTGAAGACATGTACATCAGGCCATCAAGCCCATTCATATTTTGCTCAATCACCTGAGTGACCGAGTCTTCTACCGTTTGCGCATCGGCACCTGGATAGGTAGCGCTGACGGTAATGGTCGGTGGCGCAATCTGCGGATACTGCGCAACCGGTAAGTTCATGATCGCCAGACCACCTGCAAGCATCATAATAATGGCAAGTACCCAGGCAAAAACCGGGCGATCAATAAAATAGTTAGCCATGAAAGTCCCCTTAAGCCTGCAACGTTATTGTTTCGATTCGGTGCTGGCGTTTTCCTGGCTGGAGGAAATTGCTCGTGCTTTGATACCCGGACGAATGCGTTGCAAACCGGAAACGATCACCCGATCGCCAGCCTGCAAGCCAGAGGTGACAACCCACTGGTCGCCGATGGCTTTGCTGGCTTCAATTTCGCGTAGCTGCACGACATCGTCTTTATCCAGAATGAGTGCCGTTGCTTTACCCTGGGCGTTGTGGGTGACGCCTTCCTGCGGCACCAGTAATACATTCTGGCGGCTACCTTCATCCACTAATGCCGTGACATACATGCCAGGCAGCAAGTCACCATTTGGGTTGGGGAAAATCGCCCGTAACGTCACGGAGCCCGTGGTTTCATCTACCGTTGGGTCGGAGAATTTCAGCGTGCCAGTCTGGCTGTAACGTTTACCATTTTCCAGATTGAGCTGTACTGGCGTACTGCCCTGAACCTGTTTGATTTGCCCACTGGCGACCTCTTCTTTCATGCGCAAGAAATCCTGCACCGACTGCGTGAGATCGACATAAATCGGGTCCAGACGTTGTACGGTAACCAGCGAATCTGCCTGATTAGCGGTAACGAGTGCGCCGACGGTCACCGACGATTTCCCGCTGACGCCCGTAATCGGCGAGGTGACATTTGCGTATTGCAGGTTGATAGTCGCCTGTTCAACAGCCGCTTTGGCGACGGTGACATTGGCTTCTGCTTCATTCAACTGGGTGCGCGCGGTGTCGTAATCCTGACGGCTAACGTAGTTGGTCTTCAGCAACGATGCCTGGCGGTTAAAGGTGATGCGGGCATTGCTGGCGGTAGAGAGCGCTTTCGCCAGCGAGCCTTTGGCGGAGTTCAGCTCTGCCTGTAAAGGCGCAGGATCAATCTGATACAGCGAATCGCCCTGGTTCACTTTATCGCCTTCGATAAAGTTGCGTTTAATGATAATACCGCCCACCTGGGGACGTATCTCGGCAACTTCATAAGGAACGGTTCTACCAGGCAATTCGCTCAACACATTGACCGAACCGGGGGAGAGTGTGACGACACCGACCTCAGGCGTCATGGCGGCGGCGTTTTCCGCCGATTTGTCATCGCAGGCGGTGAGCATCGCGCCGCAGAATAACAACGGTATTAACAGTTTTCTTCTTCTGTTCATTTTAGTCCCTGAAAATTCTTGAGAAATAACGGTTCTTTAAATTGCGCGCGAGGAGAGATATGAGGGATTTACAGACCAGCGGCATAGTGGGGTTGTCAGCCAGTAAGATGGGATGCAAGCACAGTGATCGACATGGTGAGGTCAACGACAAAAAAAATGTTGCCGTTCTGCCAACAGTTTCTGCCAGCATTCGGGCAACGAAGGGTTCTACTGGTGGATACACATACCAGGGGAATAAAGTCGTTTTCGTCTCTCCTTCAATAATCACCGGGGGTATTGAAATCAGCATCTGCATCCCTCGTCATGCCAGCCATCAATTTCAGTTGCTTATGTCCTTACTAAAAATAAGATGTGATACCCAGGGTGACGATGTCGCTCATACGTCTTAATTTCAGCTTGTACATAATGTTGAATTTCTGAATCTTTAATGTTTGTTGCGAAATGTTGAGCGTTGACGTGATATTGCTTTCATTTTTGTTTTTCAGAATCAGTTGCATAATTTTGAACTGATTATGTGAAAAACATAGTTGTGAATTCTTATGGGGCAAGTGTTTACCATAAGTAATCTCAAGAAGATTTTTGATACTTTCTTTACGGCTGACAAAATAAATAGGCGCTTTAGCTTTTAGTTTACTGATGTGATAAGGTGCCAAAACAATAATTCTCTCGGCATCTAATTTCTCCAGGAATTTAATCGCTTCTTCATCAAGGATATGATTGTGATAGGTATCAATGATAACCTTGAAGGGTTTATTGCCTACTTTTTTGATCTCTGACAGGGAATTGATTTTTATCATTTCGTGATTATCTTTCAACTGCCAAAAGCCCTGTAAAAGAAAAGAATCTTTCGTCATGAGAAAAATCATAACTTGCTCCTTAGCCGTTATCGTTTCGAACATGTCATCCTTTTCATTATTTACATCCTTGTCCGAATCGTTGTTCAATATAGTAAACGCCTATAAGAACTTTGCCCTTCGTGAACTAATACGTCTATTAACACTAATCAATACTTCAGATTTATCCATCACGCACTCCATATATTGATCCTAAGTAAGATTCCTGGTTGTTATCAGTTTGTAACCAGTAAACAAAAGGTTAACTTTTGCGGATTACTGCCCAAGAATAAGTTATCAATAACCAGTTTGTGATCTCTGAAGAATATTACTAAAGTTAAAATGTAATCCGATTTAAATATCGAGTCTCCTTGTTTCGACTTAGGCTGGCAATTGGATTGCCAGCTTTCTTTTAACGCATTGAAATTACCTGATTAAATAACTCATTCATGTCTTCAGGTTTTTATATAGCGTCTGGAGACACGGATATTTATGCAATGTAATCAACGCCAGTTGCAAAAAAATGAACCCGGATTACTTATTTAACCGCCTATAGCATCAACGCTTACGGAACTCTTTGTTCACTTTCCCACAGCACTTTTAAAACATTAAACCTGACCACGGAAAATATCAGCCATGATAATGTTTGAAATGGCTAATTTGCCATGGAATGAAAAAATCAGATTAAATTCAGTAGGTTGAAATAATCAACAGCAGGCAATTGTTTCAATGATAGTGCGTAATTGAACTGAAACACTGTATAGCTAAGAGAGTATTAACTGGATCATAGTCACTTAATGTGACTATGATCCAGGTGGAAATAGGGATAATTATTGCTTTTTAACGAACAAACTGGCGAAGCTGAACAGACTGGCGGCGCTAAATATCAGTTCAATTCCCACCAGTGTGGAAACCAGCGTTACCGACACCATCGGCGTAGCACCAAGGAATATCCAGGCAATGACGATATCCAGCACACCAATAACGAGCTGTAGCCAACTGCCTTTCATTGAACGCTGACGATACCAACTCATCAGGCGAATAACCCCTGCCACACAGAACAAACCGGCAATAAATGCCGCAATGGCAAAAATGCCCAGCTCTGGTGCGCGGATGAAGAAATAGCCGATCAATAAATAGGCGACTGCGACGAGGAAACCGGATAATACCGGCCAGAAATTATGACTGCGGTTGCTGAATAACCCGACAATAAGCGCAATACCCGAGCAGATTAATAATGCACCCACTACTGTGCTTAAAATATCGCCAGAGACGAACGGAAAACTGATACACAGCAACCCGACGATAAACAGCAGCACGGCAATAAACTGGATTGCTCTGCGATGTTTTTTAAGCATCTCCAGATCAAACTTCAAAATTGTTGCCTTATCTATATATAACATAGAACCACCCTATAAAATTAAGAAGAAAATCCCCTGCTATCAATCTATGCCAAAAACGCGTCTAAGAATGCAGTCGATTTAATAAAAATTTCCTAATTACAGTATCTGATGCATCTGTAACTCATTGTATTGAAATAAAAATATCTGATTTTGATATTTTCCATCAACATGACATATACAGAAAACCAGGTTATAACCTCAGTGTCGAAATTGATTCGTGACGGCTCTTTCACTTTATAGTTGAGGATATTACGATGAAAAAAGTATTAGGCGTTATTCTTGGTGGTCTGCTTCTTCTGCCAGTTGTGAGCAATGCAGCGGATGCGCAAAAAGCAGCTGATAACAAAAAACCGGTCAACTCCTGGACCTGTGAAGATTTCCTGGCTGTGGACGAATCCTTCCAGCCAACTGCAGTTGGTTTTGCTGAAGCACTGAACAACAAAGATAAACCAGAAGATGCGGTTTTAGATGTTCAGGGTATTGCAACCGTAACCCCAGCTATCGTTCAGGCTTGTACTCAGGATAAAAAAGCCAGCTTTAAAGATAAAGTTAAAGGCGAATGGGACAAAATTAAGAAAGATATGTAATTCCGGGAATGCGTTACATCGTATTTCCTTGCATATTGAACAGGCCGGAATATCTTCTTTAAAAGCAGCTATTCCTCCTGTTTGTATATAATCTCTATATTGAATGGGTTACAAAATGAACATTTCATCTCTCCGTAAAGCGTTTATTTTTATGGGCGCTGTAGCGGCTTTGTCACTGGTGAACGCACAATCTGCGCTGGCAGCCAATGAATCCGCTAAAGATATGACCTGCCAGGAATTTATTGATCTGAATCCAAAAGCAATGACACCAGTTGCGTGGTGGATGCTGCATGAAGAAACAGTATATAAAGGTGGCGATACCGTTACTTTAAATGAAACCGATCTCACTCAAATTCCTAAAGTGATCGAATACTGCAAGAAAAACCCGCAGAAAAATTTGTATACCTTCAAAAATCAAGCATCTAATGACTTGCCGAATTAATAAGGTACAAGTAAAAAGGAGTAGCAAGTTGAGCCATCTTGCTGCTCCTTTTTGCATTTTTATATGACAGCAGAATTTATTATACGACTTATACTTGCGGTAATTGCCTGTGGCGCTATTGGCATGGAAAGGCAAATGCGCGGCAAAGGAGCAGGGTTACGCACACATGTATTAATTGGCATGGGAAGCGCCCTGTTTATGATTGTTTCGAAATATGGTTTTGCTGACGTGCTGTCTTTAGGTCACGTCGGACTGGACCCCAGCCGTATTGCTGCTCAGGTGGTGACGGGCGTCGGGTTTATCGGTGCAGGTAACATTCTCGTTCGTAACCAAAATATTGTAGGTCTGACGACGGCAGCGGATATCTGGGTGACCGCCGCCATTGGTATGGTTATTGGCAGCGGTATGTACGAACTGGGTATTTATGGTTCAGTGATGACCTTGCTGGTGCTGGAAGTCTTCCATCAATTAACCTTCCGCCTGATGAACAAAAATTACCATTTACAGCTGACATTAGTGAACGGTAATACGGTATCAATGCTCGACTGGTTTAAGCAGCAAAAAATAAAAACGGATTTAGTTTCGTTGCAGGAAAATGAAGATCATGAAGTGGTCGCCATTGATATCCAGCTTCATGCCACGACGTCGATAGAAGATCTGTTGCGATTATTAAAAGGTATGGCAGGGGTGAAAGGTGTTTCAATTAGCTAATCTGTATAGTTATTTATTCGCAAGAGTACCAGTGCGGTACTCCTGTTGGTTTTAATGATCGAGGACGATCAGTGGTGAATGGTTGGCAGGATCTTTAAGTACGGTAATATCCGCGCCGTAGAGCATGGTCAGCGCCTGCTGTGTCAATACGTCCTGCGGCTTACCATTTGCGATAACCTTTCCTTTTTGCATTAATACAACACGGTCTGCATAACGCGCGGCAAGATTTAGATCGTGCAATACGCAACAAACATTGAACTGCCGTTCGTGAACTAACTGGCGTAATAAACGAAACAAGTGCTGCTGATGGTGAATATCCAGCGCCGAAGTTGGTTCATCAAGAAATAACCATTTCGGTGAGGGAGTAGGTTCCCAGAGTTGTACCAGCAGGCGCGCTAATTGCACGCGCTGTTGTTCACCACCGGATAATTGCCGATAGTCGCGGTTTGCTAACGCCTGACAGTCACATAACGCCATTATTTGTGCTGTTTCATTATCCTGATTACCAGTGCGATGCGGATGCCGCCCCATCTGGATAACTTCTTGTACGCTGAATGGAAACGCCATGTGGCTATTTTGACGCATCACGGCCCGGTGTTTCGCCAGTTCAGTAATCGACCATTCATTTAATGGCTTATTAAACAACCGACATTCGCCGCTATCAGGTTGAAGATAGCCGGTTAGCTGGCGAAGCAGCGTAGATTTTCCCGCACCATTAGGGCCGAGGATGGCAACAATTTCCCCACCGGGAAAAGTCAGCGAGACATTATCAGTCAGACGCCGCCCCTGAAGGCTATAAACCAGATTCTGGGCGCTGATCATGTGATCCTCCGGTTGCGCAGAATCAACCACATAAAATAAGGGCCACCAAGCAGGCTGGTTAATAATCCCACGGGCATTTCTGCTGGCTGTACCAGCGTGCGGGCAAGCGTGTCTGCCATCAGCAATAAACAGGCTCCGGCGAGGGCGGAACAAGGGATTAGCCAGCGGTGATTTGCCCCGGTAGTCATGCGAATCAGATGCGGGATCACCAGGCCAATAAAGCCGATAATGCCGCTTACCGATACGGCAGCACCAACGAGCAGTGAGCTCACTAACAGTAATTGCTGGCGTTTACGCTTCACGTTCACGCCGAGGTAGTGGGCTTCTTCATCACCGAGCTGCAGTAAATTCAGCGTTCCGGCGAGACAAGTTGTTGCGATAATGGCCGGTAGGATGAATGAACTGGCAACCAATAACGTCGGCCATTGCGCCTGTCCAAGATTGCCCATCATCCACAATGTGAGTTGTCGTAGCTGCTGCTCATCGCCGATATAGCTCAGGATGCCGATCGCTGCGCCGCACAGGGCATTGATGGCGATACCGGCGAGTAATAATTGCATCATGCTGCCATCGCGATGGCGCTGCGTGATGAGAAAAATGATGGTGCAGACCACTAAACTTCCGGCAATGGCAAACACCATTTGCTCATAAAGCACCAGCACCACTGGGAAGGAGAAGGGCAGCACAATAGCAACGCCAACCATTAATGCAGAACCGCTACTGACGCCAAGTAATCCAGGGTCAGCCATTGGGTTGCGAAAAAGCCCTTGCATAATTACCCCTGCGGTTGCCAACGCTGCACCTACCAGCACCGCCAGCAAAACCCGTGGTAGACGAATATTGAGCCAGATATCGCGGTATTCCTCATCAAAAAGGGCATCAAAACTGATCTTTAACGCTCCCTGACTGGCACCAAACAGCACCAGAGCTAGCAATAATAGTGATAGCCCCATAAAGACCCTGGCGGAAGAGAGTGAATCCTTGAGCACGCAAAACTCCGTTACGACATTACGGCGCGGACATACCGCGCCGGGGGATCACGCCGGTTTCAGGTCCGGTTCAATCAGACTGTAGACCTGCTGGTTAAGTGCTGGCGCATTTGCCAGTTCATGGATATGTGCGGCGACATCAGCACGGTTAACAAAACCATGACACTCCTGATTTTGTATCCGTTGTGCTTTGCCCGTTGCCGCACCATCAAGCAGACCGCCGGGGCGGAGAATGGCATAATCAAGCTGGCTGGTTTGCAACCAGCTTTCCGCCAGCGTTTTTTCCCGTACCGCCTGACCAAACGCAGCCTTTGCCCGCTCTGATAAAAACGGCCAGCTATCGCCGCATCCCAAAGAGGTCACCAGAATCATGCGACTGATGCCAGCCTTCTCGGCCTCATCAATCACTGTTCTGTGCGCCAGATAATCCTGAGCTCCGCCCATTGTTGAGATGATAAGCGCATCCGGGCCAGCTGCGCGGCAAGCAGCCGCGACTACGCTGGCATCACAGGCGTCGCCTGTAAAAACCTGTACGCCTTGTTGCGCCAGTTTCGTGGCGGCATCGGCATGACGAATGACAGCAACGACCGGACGTTGTTCCGCCAGCGCCAGTTCAAGCGTTCTGGCACCCACACCTTTTCCGCCTGCGCCAAAGAGTAGCCACGGTGTCATCAGGCGTGTTCCTTTAACGATGCTGCCAGAGCATGGAAGGCGCTGACTTGTTCGCTCAGGAGCTGACGATGATCATCCCTACCGAGGAAGATTTTCAGCATTGCGCTGCCTTCCTTATTGAAAAAGAGAATAGAGGCGGTATCCATGCCCATAAATTTACGTTCGATCAAGGCAATATGCGTGCAGTTTTCTGCTTTGATATGCCCGGACATGCCGTGCTTTCCGCGTAGGTTGAAATAGCCGTGGCGATGGAAACCCGAAGGCAGTTCGCCGCTAAATTCGAGTATTACATCGGTAGTATGTACTAACGTGGTGACGTTGCCCCATTCGCAGACGGTATCCCAGACAGTATCGAATTTATCACCTGACACAACAGTCGGAGAGGGCAGATTTTTCACTACCTCCAGCAGCGTGGTGTTGTATTGTTCGGCGATCGCCTCCAGCGTACCGTCTGGCTCCGTTTTCAAAAATTCCTGTAACGAGACATGGCTCATAAATCACTCCTGTTATGGTTTTTCAAGCGCAATTGCTGGCGCATTAAGTACCTGAATCAGTTCATTAAGAGACTGCAAAATGTTGCTTGCCCAGAAACGACCTTCATTGGTCAACCGCAGACACGTTGACGCATCGCGGCTTAAGCCTTTTTGGTGCCACTGGGCCAGTAACGGCGCGAGTTTTTCGGCATGTGGCGTAAGTTCGTCCAGCGGTACACGCGCCGTTTCAATGCCCGACTGCAAGGTATGACGCCATTGCGCATTACGTTCGGCGTTACGCATGATCATCATCAGCGGTTTTTTGCCTGCCGCGACGGATTCATGCCAGGTCTGAAGATTGCGTTCGTTCATCCAGGAGTACCCATTAATCGAACCGCCGGCTCCGGAACCAAAGGCCAGACAATCGGCACCTTGTTTAATCAGCAGGTTATAGAGATTGCGTTCGCGTGTGGTACGGCCCCAGTGGCTGTTACTGATGCAGCGCCAACCGGCATCGTCCATAAAATCACATCCTTGCAGGTAAAGATCGCGACGTTCTGCCGGAGAGGGCACGGTAGTACGCCCATTTTCCACGGCTTTGCCCAGCGGTGTATTGGGCAGGACATTGAGCGCATAGAGATCGACGCCGTCGAGACCGATATCGCGGGCAATAGCCAGATCTTCTCCCCAGGTTTGCGCATCCTGACCCGGCAGACCAAACAGCAGGTCACAGACCACCGCGGCACGGTCGCGTTTGACCAGGCTTTCCATAAACGCAATAGCGGTTGGGCCATCCGAGGTGCGGGCCATTTTCTTGCGGATTTTGCTGTTAAACGACTGAATACCAATTGAGAAGCGGTTTGCTCCTGCATCAAGGCAAGCATCGATTCGCTCAGCGTCAAAATTCAGTACCCGGCCTTCGATAGTGATTTCACAATCAGGGGCCAGTGGCAGCTTTTCTCGTAATGTGGTGATGATTCTGGCCAAATCGTGTGCCGAAAGCGCGGAAGGCGTGCCGCCACCGAAATAGACCGCGTGGATGGGGGCCGACTGATGCAATACGCTGTCTGCTTCCATTTCTATTTCACGAATCAGGGCGTCGGTATAATGAGCACACGCATCTTCATTAAAACGGTTCTGATAAAAACCACAAAACGTGCAGTGTGTCGCACAAAAAGGAATGTGTAGGTAAACCAGTCGCTTACGTGGTGATACCGTTTGATTGATCATCTCTTGCCAGGTCTGTGCCAGTTGCTCTTTGGCAACCGGAATGGCCCCACGAAACGGCATCATGGCGCGCCTGTCTTTAAAGGGCTGATCACCGTCTAAAGCAAAATGTGGCGTGAGATCCAGGGTGTTATTTGTGTTCATTCGTCTGATTTAAATCCATTTATTGCGGCCAAAGCTGCTGGTGTAAAGACTCAACGACATCAGCAATACGCGGACCCATTCCCAGAATCAGGTTTTGATCAACGGTGATAATGCGCTGGTTTTTCCATGCGGCAGTGTGGGTAATTCCGGCAATAGAACGTAGCCGATTAATATCGCCATCGACCATTTGTGAGGTGACGACAATCACTTCAGGGTTAGCCGCAATCAGCGATTCCGCGCTGTAGCTTTTGTACTGCTGGTGGGTAGCGACGTTTTCTGCTCCGGCAAGCGAAAGAATGGCGTCCGCGACGCTGCCTTTACCGGCAACCTGTGGCGCACTTCCGCCTGCGGAGAGAATAAACATGGCTTTAACCGGGGCTTTTTTGGCCGCCACGTTTTGCTGTACTCGCTCCAGGCGTTGGTTGATCTGTGTCACCAGCGCCTCGCCTTGTTCAGGAACCTGTAACGTTTTTGCCAGTTGGCGAATGTTGGCGTACATCTGCTCAAGGGTGGCTGGTACACGCGGCAGAGTGACGACGTTGACTTTTTGCGCCCGCAGTTGGTCGAGCACAATTTGCGGTCCTGCATCCTGCCAGGTAATTACGCTATCCGGGCGAAGTGACAAAATGCCTTCGCTGCTGAGTTGTTTCCAGTAACCAATATGCGGCAGTTTGGCGGTTTCTGGTGGATAGGATGTCGTTTCATCGACACCAACCACGCGTTTGCCAGCGCCCATCGCGTAGATTAGCTCCGTCAGCGATCCTCCTGCGACCACGATACGTTCGGCAGCCGTTACGCTAAAAGTCCAGCTAAGAGCCAGTAATGCCGTAAACAATTTTTTTCGTTTTACCATGGTCTTCGCGGCAGAGGCCACGGCTGAAATACATAACGTTAGTGGGGAAAAAAGAAACGGCCTGGTGATGATCCTTGGCATAATGTGAGAACTCTTATCAAATTGAGAATGATCATGATTATCATTTGAGTTATATATGAAATACAACCGTCGATTCAATACGCACGGCGTTACAAGCGTATTTATTTTTGATTTTTATCAAGATGCTTCGTCAGCTAATGTTCTTGTTACCGATTAAATTTCAGCGCGGGAAAAAGCTGAGAACCCGGAGATATCGCGGCTTGCAGAGCAAAGAGAAGAGAAAATTATCACTGTTAACGACAACGTTTTGTGATGAGGTTGTGGGGGGATAGCCATAAACACAGGATGGTTTTCTGGATGCTGGATAGATTTCATAACCCCCTGTTTATTGTGTTAATGGCGGTTAAAAAAAGCTTGATCATAAAAAATTGATCGATAATAATTCTCATTATCACGTTTGAGTTTAACAAAATATGACATCATGGATAACAAAATCATATCTTTTGTAAGGGAAAACGCACAGCACTTTTCACTTCAGACGTGGCGTACTACTTTGCCTGACAAAGAGGGCGTGCTTTTGCTGAATTATCAGAAATATTCGGCAATTTTACGGGATATATACGCTAATAGCTTCCCGTGGTGATATCTAATCATTTGAATTGTAAATAAATTTATTTTTCGCCAGCCACCCCGGTATTAACCCAGGCAGCCAGCATTTTTTATTTTCCTCATGGAGAATCGCTATGTCACGTCCGCAATTTACCTCGTTGCGTTTGAGTTTGTTGGCTTTGGCTGTTTCTGCCACCTTGCCAACGTTTGCTTTTGCTACTGAAACCATGACCGTTACGGCAACGGGGAATGCACGTAGTTCCTTCGAAGCGCCTATGATGGTCAGCGTTATCGACACTTCCGCTCCTGAAAATCAAACTGCTACTTCAGCCACTGATTTGCTGCGTCATGTTCCTGGAATTACTCTTGATGGTACCGGACGAACCAACGGTCAGGATGTAAATATGCGTGGCTATGATCATCGCGGCGTGCTGGTTCTTGTCGATGGTGTTCGCCAGGGAACGGATACCGGACACCTGAATGGCACTTTTCTCGATCCGGCGCTGATCAAGCGTGTTGAGATTGTTCGCGGACCTTCAGCATTACTGTATGGCAGTGGCGCGCTGGGTGGAGTGATCTCCTACGATACGGTCGATGCAAAAGATTTATTGCAGGAAGGACAAAGCAGTGGTTTTCGTGTCTTTGGTACTGGCGGCACGGGGGACCATAGCCTGGGATTAGGCGCGAGCGCGTTTGGGCGAACTGAAAATCTGGATGGTATTGTGGCCTGGTCCAGTCGCGATCGGGGTGATTTACGCCAGAGCAATGGTGAAACCGCGCCGAATGACGAATCCATTAATAACATGCTGGCGAAAGGGACCTGGCAAATTGATTCAGCCCAGTCTCTGAGCGGTTTAGTGCGTTACTACAACAACGACGCGCGTGAACCAAAAAATCCGCAGACCGTTGAAGCTTCTGATAGCAGCAACCCGATGGTCGATCGTTCAACAATTCAACGCGATGCGCAGCTTTCTTATAAACTCGCCCCGCAGGGTAACGACTGGTTAAATGCAGATGCAAAAATTTACTGGTCGGAAGTCCGTATTAATGCGCAAAACACGGGGAGTTCCGGCGAGTATCGTGAACAGATAACAAAAGGAGCCAGGCTGGAGAACCGTTCCACTCTATTTGCCGACAGTTTCGCTTCTCACTTACTGACATATGGCGGTGAGTATTATCGTCAGGAACAACATCCGGGTGGCGCGACGACGGGCTTCCCGCAAGCAAAAATCGATTTTAGCTCTGGCTGGCTACAAGATGAGATCACCTTACGCGATCTGCCGATTACCCTGCTTGGCGGAACCCGCTATGACAGTTATCGCGGTAGCAGCGACGGCTACAAAGATGTTGATGCCGACAAATGGTCATCTCGTGCGGGGATGACTATCAACCCGACCAACTGGCTGATGTTATTTGGCTCATATGCTCAGGCATTCCGCGCCCCGACGATGGGCGAAATGTATAACGATTCTAAACACTTCTCGATTGGTCGCTTCTATACCAACTATTGGGTGCCAAACCCGAACTTACGTCCGGAAACTAACGAAACTCAGGAGTACGGTTTTGGGCTGCGTTTTGATGACCTGATGTTGTCCAATGATGCTCTGGAATTTAAAGCCAGCTACTTTGATACCAAAGCGAAAGATTATATCTCCACGACCGTCGATTTCGCGGCGGCGACAACTATGTCGTATAACGTCCCGAACGCCAAAATCTGGGGCTGGGATGTGATGACGAAATATACCACTGATCTGTTTAGCCTTGATGTGGCCTATAACCGTACCCGCGGCAAAGACACCGATACCGGGGAATATATCTCCAGCATTAACCCGGATACCGTTACCAGTACCCTGAATATTCCGATCGCTCACAGTGGTTTCTCTGTTGGTTGGGTCGGTACGTTTGCCGATCGCTCAACACATATCAGCAGCAGCTACAGCAAACAACCTGGCTATGGTGTGAATGATTTCTACGTCAGTTATCAAGGGCAGCAGGCGCTCAAAGGCATGACCACTACTCTGGTATTGGGCAACGCCTTCGATAAAGAGTACTGGTCGCCGCAAGGCATCCCACAGGATGGTCGTAACGGAAAAATTTTCGTGAGTTATCAATGGTAATCATCTGCCCCGATATTTCGGGGCATTTATCTGGAAGGAAGAGAGACAATGAACCACTACACACGCTGGCTTGAGTTAAAAGAACAAAATCCCGGAAAGTACGCGCGTGACATCGCAGGTTTAATGAATATCAGCGAAGCAGAACTGGCATTTGCACGCGTCACGCACGATGCGTGGCGGATGCGCGGCGATATCCGTGAAATTCTGGCGGCGCTCGAAAGTGTTGGCGAAACCAAATGTATTTGCCGTAATGAATATGCAGTCCATGAGCAAGTTGGTGCGTTCACAAACCAGCATTTGAACGGACATGCCGGATTGATCCTCAATCCGCGCGCGCTGGATTTACGTCTGTTTCTCAATCAATGGGCCAGTGTTTTCCACATCAAAGAAAACACGGCTCGTGGCGAACGCCAGAGTATTCAGTTCTTTGATCATCAGGGCGATGCATTACTAAAAGTTTATGCCACCGACAATACCGATATGGCGGCATGGAGTGAGCTTCTGGCACGGTTTATCACCGATGAGAATACGCCGCTTGAGTTAAAAGCCGTTGATGCGCCAGTTGTTCAAACGCGAGCCGATGCCAGTGTGGTCGAGCAAGAGTGGCGGGCGATGACCGACGTTCATCAGTTTTTTACGTTGCTCAAGCGCCACAACCTGACGCGCCAACAGGCGTTCAATCTGGTGGCAGACGATTTGGCCTGCAAAGTATCCAACAGTGCGTTGGCGCAAATTCTTGAATCTGCACAGCAGGATGGCAATGAAATCATGGTGTTTGTTGGCAACCGTGGCTGCGTACAGATTTTCACTGGCGTGGTAGAAAAAGTGGTGCCAATGAAAGGTTGGCTGAATATTTTTAACCCGACGTTTACTCTTCATCTATTAGAAGAGAGCATTGCTGAAACCTGGGTAACCCGTAAACCTGCTAGTGACGGTTATGTGACCAGTCTGGAATTGTTTGCCCATGATGGTACGCAGATAGCGCAACTTTATGGTCAACGTACAGAAGGCGAACAGGAGCAAGCGCAATGGCGTAAGCAAATTGCTTCGCTGATACCGGAAGGCGTTACTGCATAACGTATAATTAACGGGAGGTCTGGCTATTTATTGCTGGGCCTCTTTATATTAATCAATCGATCACACCAGATAATCAATATGCTGATGGCGTACCAACTCATTGATCCGCTTAAGATTGAGGATCATCATGATATTGTGTTTATGGCAGTAGAACGTTTTTAGCGATATTTTCAGTTTCTCCAGAATATCTTCCGTTGTCATTTGATTCGCAATGCAGCTCAGAACCTGATGCTGCTTGCGCGAAAGGGACACATCCGCTTCAGGCACAGAGCAGTAACTGCCATTGATGAGTGCGACAAAGTCGATGATGGTGATAGTTCGCGGAACAAAGGTCACCGGTACTTTCCCCAGGCAGCGTTTAATATTAAAGGGGGAGAAAATAATCACATGGACAGGTTTTAATCGTTCAATTTGAGTGAGCAAATTAGAATGAAATACATTATTCATTAATGTATCAATAATGACGAAGGCATGCTGATGCAACATTACGTCGATCTCTTCTTCGTTCTGTATATGAACGACATTACCTTTACTCAGAATGTTTTTCATCGCAGTGAAGAACATCGTATCCCTGGTAATTATAAGAAACATAACCGACTCCTGGTGCGGACATTAACTTTATAATCAGTTTGCCAAAGGTAATTAACAGGACAGGGCTTATAATAATAATTAGCTTACTGTGTATTAATTTGATGTAATGCATGATGCAGATGCTGAGAAAGCATCTGCATCTTTCGGTGGCGTTATTTGACCAGCTCAGGTGTTACCTGACTCACCGCGTTGGTGTAGTAAGGCGCACCCCAGCCCGGTTCCGGCCAGAATGCACCATAGCCGTAATCCCACAGGTTATAGGTGGTATTAACCACTTCTCTCAAATGCCACACCTGGATGCCCTGCATATTCACTTCGAGGAAGTTATACGGGACTTTATTGATAAAGCCAGGTTGTTCACCCTGAATGGTACCGAGGATGGTAACAAAGTGATTACGATAGTTCACTGGATCAAGGAAGCCGCTTTGTCTGGCGAGCAGTCGGCCCTGATAGTTGGCTTCAATATCAGGCTTCGCATAGCTATCCAACGGTAATACAGCGATTTCTAACAACGTATCCGTTTTGCCATTGATAACGTTGATAACCTTCCCACCAAAGCGCGCTTGTTGGCCAACATATAACCCCGGCTGGTTATGAACAGCAACAAAACTTTTTTGAATATCAGGTTGGTTATTGCCTTTGATATTTTGCGGAATTGAACTACATGCGGCAAGCAAAAATGAAAGGCTGAGTATGAGTGCACCTTTTGTCATGTTCATGTTACTATCCTTATCAACAAATATTAAAACCATAATAGATATTTCTTTATAGTTTTCATCTGATTCTGAGGCGATATGCCTGATAGTAACGTAAACCTGTCTGATGTTTATATCCCTTCTGTTTAGTTTAATTCTGTTAATTTTGGGGCGTGACATGAGTATCCATCGCCCCATAAAATAGCCTTTTTTTAAAGGTGCATAAAATCTATTTTTATTCAATGATTATAAAGCGCTAATGTTCAATATTATGGGATTATATTCTGGTAATGATTTGATAAGCGAATTCTTTTGCCAATTGGTGTTTCTATTTCTACCCCATAATTTATAGTTTTTTCATCAGGTAGCGATCTCTTTAAATAAGGTGCGTATGACATTTTTTTAGGATGAAACGTATCGTGTTGAAATATTTCGAATTGATATTCAGACATTTGTGCCCATTTTTTAATTCTATTGTATCGAGAGGGTGTTGTAAAATCTTTAACTTGCTTGTAACATTCTTTTTGGAATTCTTGCTGATATTTTATTATGTCGTTGTATGAAAGATTGTTTACCCTGGTTTCTAATAATTCTATTATTGTCGAAGCAATTTCCGCTTTTGCTCTTAAAGAGTTGTCATTAATGGTTAATAATGTTGAAAATAAACCATTGATTTGTTTGTCAACATATTGTTCATCTTTATGTAATTTTGTGATGGGGTTTTCCTTATGTGAAAAAATAGTATCAAATAAATTTGCGTCAGTGAAGTTTACATTAAGTAGATCTTCGAAATAAAACCTTGACAAGGTTAGAACGAACCCGGACAGGTCCTGTCCTGTCATATTGAAATCAATAAAGTTGGTTCCAGCAAAGACTTTCATCCTGTTTTCATTTTCACTGTGCTCAATATACAACCTTGTCATTTTTTGGTACAAGCGTTGAATATCTTTTATATCAGTTGGTAAATCAGTTCGTAGTCCAGAAAAATTTTTATTTTCGGAAGAAACGGTTTGGACACTGAATCTTACTGGTATTCCCTCTTCTACGAGAATTTTAGTTATGATTGGCTTATTGGGCTTAGGATTAAAGACAACAATGATTTTAGATTCAGAGTTTTTATTCTTTTCGTATCTAATGTTATTAATCTGATTAAGTATTGATTGTGTCTGTTGCGTAAGTGGTGTCGAACTTATCGTTTCAATGTTATTAATAAGTTTTACAAGTTGAGCCACAACTTTTGAGTAGTCTGCATTTGTATATGTGGTGTTCGTGTGGCACGCATTAATTTGTTGGAGTTGTTGTTGCGCTAAATCAAATTGTTCAGCGTTATATCCTTCTTCAGACAATGAAAAATTAATGGGTTGCTGTTCTTCCTGATTATCACAAGGCCACATCGGTGTGTCTGGTGTTTTAACATTGTCGGTATCTGTTGTGCGGTTATAAATATCGCCGTGATATGTATTTATCATACCTGGGGTAAAGTCAATTGACATAACATTCCTTATTGTTCATCTATTTCGCTAAATTTTTGTAAATCGAAGAATTAGAGCAGGAATGGATTTTCTTCTACGCGGAAATAAACACAATGCGTCATATCTTCCTGATATAATTATCTTTAACTTCCCTTTCATTTCTACCCGGTAATATTTGTGTATAAAAAAAGGGCAGTGATAGTATCGTAAAGGAAAACATTAACAACTATCAAAAAGCGCTCATTTTAAGAAGTTATGATGTTCTCCGATAGTGTGTGAAGTGATATTTTTGTGATGTTTTAGATGTGTAATAATGAACCAGGTTAAAGTGTATTTAAAAAAGTGTTGTATTGGCGACTGAAATCTACCCTTTAAAAGGGGGATGATACTGAGACAAAGAGACATTGCTTCTCCGATAAAATGTCAGAGAAGCATGATTGCGTGGTGATTGTCGATTGATGACTTACTGACGGATCCGTCATCATTCTCAAAGCATTAGTTAAGTTATTTGTTATTTTTAAGGATTATCCTATCTATGATTTTCTACTCAGAAGGATAAGGCACTCACAATACTCCTTATAGTTTACTGCTGGCATCTATTTAAAATAGCATTTGAGTCAAATAGCCCATCAAGATAGCCATACCTAAGATAACCGTCAGGAATGCAACTATCATCGGTATTCTGAACATTGATTTAAGTAATATCACTTCCGTCAGGCTTGCGCCGGCACTGCCGATGATTAATGCCATTAATGCTCCCAGACCCATTCCTTTTGTCATCAAAACAGATGCCAGAGGGATAACTGCCTCTGCCCGGATATATAGCGGAATACCAACAACGGCGCTCAATGGGATGGCGAAGGGATTATCTGCCCCTGCATGAGCGGCAATCCACTCTGAGGGAATAAAGCCATAAATAAAAGAGCCTATTAATACCCCCAACAAAAGATATGGCAGTACATCTTTAAACTGTTGCAACGCATCTTTGGTGGCTAGTTTTATGGGATTAATACTTACCACAGCTTTGGTATTGCAACAGTTAACTACGGGTTTCTCAATGGCTTTAGCCGTTGGACTACAGCAACTCACTTCTATTGGCGTATATGTCGTCCCCGGCGAAGTTTTGGCTGGAGCACAACAATTTGCTGATGAGCTTTTACTGGCAATGATATGACGTTCAAATCCCAGGGAATCCAGGATAATACTGGCAAGTACGGAGACGCCGGCGGCGATAATCGCGTACAACAAGGTAACTTTCCAACCAAAGGTCACCCACATTAACCCGACGATAATGGGATTAAGTAATGGGGAAACAAATAAAAAAGTGAGGGTCGGACCAAACCCGGCTTTCGCTGATAACAATCCACGTAACATGGGGATTGTCGAGCAACTACAGAACGGGGTAACGGCTCCCAACAGAGCAGCCAGGAGATAACCTCTCCCTTTTCTGGCCCCCATCATCTGCTGGATTTTATGGTCTGGCACCTTTTGTCTTATCAGGCTCACACCGGCACTAATCACTATAAACAGCAAAGAAAGCTCGACGGCGAGAAACACAAACATTTCTGCGGCATCTTGCAGCATCGCAAGCCAACTACTCATACGTAACCTCATTGAATAAATCTATATTTCCAGAATAATCGAAATGAGATTCAGATCAAGATATTTCTGGTATTATCGAAATATCAACCAGACAAAGGGGGTGTCATATGCAGTTGGAAGAAGTTGCTAAAGCGCTGAAAGAGCTAGGTCACCCGACCCGTTTGTTCATATTCAAACACCTGGTCAAAGCGGGGGAACAAGGTTTGCCGGTCGGTGAGTTGCAAAAGCAGCTTGGGATACCTGGCTCCACACTCAGCCACCATATCTCAGCACTGGTATCGGTAGGACTGGTCAAACAAAACCGTGAGAGTCGGACGCTGATGTGTGTTTCGCAATACGCAATGCTGGAAGCGATAATTGAATTCTTACGCGAGGAGTGCTGCGTAAATAGCAAAACACATGGCGAAGGGGCCACGAAGAACAAATAAGGGGGCATATCCCCCCTTAGCTATTTCAGGCGCTTACCCGCCTCATCAACCACTTTCTCGCCATCTTCCTTGGTGAACGCGCCTTGTTGCGCATCTGGCAGAATTTCCAGCACCACTTCTGAAGGGCGGCACAGGCGAGTTCCCAGCGGCGTCACCACAATCGGGCGATTAATCAGGATGGGATATTGCAGCATAAAGTCGATTAACCGATCGTCAGTAAATTTATCTTCTGCAAGGCCCAGTTCCTCATACGGCTCAACGTTTTTACGCAACAGCGCACGAACGGAAATCCCCATATCGGCAATGAGCTTGATCAGTTCATCGCGTGTGGGTGGAGTTTCCAGATAATAGATAATGGTCGGTTCTGTACCGCTGTTGCGAATCATCTCCAGCGTATTACGCGACGTGCCGCAGGCCGGGTTGTGATAAATAGTAATGTTGCTCATATCAGTATCTCATTACAAAGTGAAAGAGAGACGAAGCGCCAGCGCGGCGAGCGTCACAAACAGCACCGGCAGGGTCATGATAATCCCTGTACGGAAGTAATATCCCCAGCTGATAGTCATATTCTTCTGCGAAAGTACGTGCAGCCAGAGCAGCGTTGCCAGGCTACCAATTGGGGTAATTTTCGGCCCCAAATCGCAGCCAATCACGTTGGCATAAACCATCGCCTCTTTGATGACACCAGACGCCGTGCTGCCATCAATGGACAACGCGCCAACCAGTACCGTCGGCATATTGTTCATAATAGAAGAGAGGAAGGCGGTGAGGAATCCGGTACCGAGCGTCGCCGCCCACAGGCCGTTATCCGCCAGCACGTTGAGTACGCCAGAAAGATATTCCGTTAGTCCGGCATTGCGCAGGCCATAAACCACCAGATACATGCCGAGCGAGAAGATGACAATCTGCCAGGGCGCACCGCGCAGCACTTTACCCGTATTAATCGCATGACCGCGTTTAGCGACGGCAAATAATATCAGCGCGCCCACTGCCGCAATGGCGCTTACCGGAATGCCGAGCGGTTCCAGGACGAAAAATCCCACCAGCAGAAGCAGTAAAACAACCCAGCCAGTTTTGAACGTCGCAGGATCTTTAATCGCATCTGCGGGAGATTTTAGCAGCGCCATGTCGTAGTTCTGCGGAATATCTTTGCGGAAATAGAGATGCAACATCACCAGGGTAGCCAGTATTGCAGCGATATCCACCGGCACCATCACCGAGGCGTATTCGCGAAAGCCGAGGTCAAAGAAATCTGCCGAAACGATATTCACCAGGTTAGAGACAATAAGCGGCAGGCTGGCGGTATCGGCAATGAATCCGGCCGCCATCACAAACGCCAGCGTAGTGCCTTTGCTGAACCCTAAAGCCAGCAGCATGGCGATGACAATCGGCGTCAAAATAAGCGCCGCGCCATCATTGGCAAACAGAGCTGCAACGGCAGCACCGAGCAGGACAATCCAGGTAAACAGCAAGCGACCGCGCCCATTGCCCCAGCGTGAGACGTGCAGCGCAGCCCATTCAAAAAAGCCGGACTCATCCAGCAGCAAGCTGATGATAATGACGGCTATAAACGCAGCCGTCGCGTTCCAGACGATATTCCACACCACCGGAATATCGCCCGGATGGACCACGCCAGTAACTAACGCCAGTACGGCGCCCAGTGTCGCACTCCAGCCGATGCCTAAACCTTTCGGCTGCCAGATAACCAATACGATGGTCAGGACAAAGATAGCGCCCGCCAGTAACATCATGCCTCCTGGATAAAACACATTCGAATATTCATATGTGTTTAGATAAATTTTTTTAACTACAAATATTCTTACTGTCTGCGGAACAATTTTGTCTGGCGAGGTTACGGACAATCACCTGAACCTTTTCCTGTTCGCATCGCCAGGCCTGCTCAATAATTTTCGCCGCCCATGCTGGAATATGCGGCGATAAACGGTAATGAACCCACTTTCCTTGCTTGCGGTCCAGCAATAGCCCACTTTCACGCAGTAATGCCAGATGGCGGGAGATCTTGGGCTGCGACTGATCGAGGGCAGTGCAGAGATCGCAGACGCATAACTCTCCCAGCTCGCTGAGCAGTAAAACGATGCCCAAACGGGTTTCATCGGCAAGAATTTTGAAGAGTTGGATGGGTAACAGAAATGACATATTGCGCTCCTGATTGTTGCACTTAGTGTCTCTCTTCGAAGCGGATAAGTCAAAAACATATATGTTTTAACGAATGCGTATGAGCAGAGGAAGGTAATAGATGTGAGTTAAGGGTTGGGTATTTATTGGAAAAGACCTGAATCAGGACGTAAAAAAACCGACTTTGCGTCGGTTTTTTACTTTCCAGCCCTGAGTTGGTGGCTCTGGCTGGAGTGAGAGAGCTCTTATCTAACGGTTCAATACTATTAGCCAGTGGCTAACATTGCAAGAATTAGCGATTTCTTCAGCTGGCGGAGGGGGCACTTCGGTATATATCGCAGTGACGATTTATATACTTTCACTGGGTCATCGTCATATTAAGCCTTGTCCGAATCCGGATGTAAAAAAACCGACTTTGCGTCGGTTTTTTACTTTCCAGCCCTGAGTTGGTGGCTCTGGCTGGAGTGAGAATGCCATCATCTAACGCATCAATGCTAATACCATACTGAAACTATTGCAAGGGCATGCTGGTTTTATAACCTGAATATACTGTATGATTATCCAGTTAGCTCTGAGGCATTTTCACTCTGGCAATGCGCATAAACGCTTTCAAAGTCCTGATCAGTGGTACGGGTGGTGCCGTTAACTGATGCTCTGGCCGGAGTGAGAATGCCATTATCTAACAATAGGGCATGCGCCGTGACAGGCAATGGATGAGTAAGCGGATGCATTCTCACTCCATCGTATGGAGAACACGGGTGATTGATAAAGCAATCATCGTTCTTGGGGCGTTAATTGCGCTGCTGGAACTGATCCGCTTTCTGCTTCAGCTTCTGAACTGATAGCGGAAACGTAGCTAAGGGCTAAGAGCACACTACTCTTAGCCCTTTAACATTTAACGCATGGTCACGAACTCTTCTGCCGCCGTCGGGTGAATGGCGACGGTATTATCGAAGTCTTTTTTGGTTGCGCCCATCTTCAGTGCCACCGCGAAGCCCTGCAACATTTCGTCCATACCAAAACCAATGCCGTGAATTCCGACAATCTTCTCTTCCGGTCCAACGCATACCAGTTTCATGCGGCACGGCTGGCGGTGAGTGGTGACGGCGGTATACATCGCGGTGAAAGAGGATTTATACACTTTCACCTGATCGTCGCCGTACTGCTCGCGCGCCTGCGGCTCCGTTAAACCAACAGTACCAATCGGCGGATGGCTGAAGACCACGGTCGGAATGTTGCTGTAATCCAGATGCTCATCCGGCTTGTTATTAAACAGGCGTTCAGAAAGACGGCGACCCGCTGCAACTGCTACCGGTGTCAGTTCCACTGCCCCCGTGTTATCGCCCACCGCGTAGATACCTTCAACGTTGGTATTTTGATATTTATCGACGACGATATACCCTTTTTCGTTAGTTTTAACGCCAGCGGCTTCCAGGTTGATGTTGTCATTGGCAGGCTCGCGACCAATCGCCCAAATCAGGCAATCCACCGTTTCACTGCGGCCATCTTCCAGCTCCAGCGTCAGGCTACCATCAGCATTTTTCACTACTGCTTTCGGGATGGCGTTGGTGTGCAACTGCGGGCCTTCAGCGTTCATCACTTCGACCAGCGTTTCAGAGATCATCGGGTCAAAGCTGCGCAGCGGCGCATGTTTACGCACAAACAGATGCGTTTTCGCGCCGAGGCCGTTAATCACGCCCGCCAGTTCCACGGCGATGTAACCCGCGCCAACAACCGCTACGCGCTCTGGCAAAGCAGGAAGGGCGAAGAAGCCATCAGAATCAATACCGTATTCCACGCCCGGAATATCCGGGTGGCTCGGACGACCGCCGGTGGCGATCAGAATATGATCGGCCGTGATGGTTTCACCGTTTACCTCCAGCGTTTTGGCATCAACGAAGCGGGCAAAGCCTTTGATTACATCAACGTTATTTTTACCGAGCACGTTTTCATAGGAAGTATGAATTCGGTCGATATAGGCGGTACGGCTGGCGATCAACGTTTCCCAGTTGAACTTATTGATGGTGGTATCGAAACCATAATCCGGGCCGTACATGTGGATCGCTTCACGGATTTGCGCCGCGTGCCACATCACTTTTTTCGGCACGCAGCCGACGTTCACGCAGGTGCCGCCCAGTTCTTTGGCTTCAATCAGCGCGCATTTCTGACCGTACATAGCCGCGCGGTTGATGGAGGCGATACCGCCGCTGCCGCCGCCGATGGCGATGTAATCATAGTGTTTAGTCATGACATATTGTCCTTATCGTTGATTACCGCGATTGTAGCGCGAGACGTAATAGGTGCCAGCAATGGCTGCAATTACTCCGGCACGATCCAGCTTACGGTGGCGTGCCCGGTGCCAGCTGGAACCAGTTTACTGTGCAGCCACGGCAGCACGTTATTCATCTGCTGTTCCAGCTTCCACGGCGGGTTAATCACAATCATGCCGGAAGCGGTCATGCCACGGCGATCGCTGTCTGGCAGCACCGCCAGTTCAATTTGCAGAATTTTGCGAATGCCGGTCGCTTCCAGGTCGTGGATCATGCGCTTAATTTGCTGGCGCAGCACCACTGGATACCACAATGCGTAAGTGCCAGTGGCGAAACGTTTGTAACCTTCTGCTATCCCGCTGACCACCGCCTGATAGTCGGTTTTCATTTCATACGGCGGGTCGATAAGGATTAAACCACGGCGGGAAACCGGCGGCAGTTTGGCCTTAAGCTGCTGGAAACCATCGGCTTTTTCGACGCGCGCACGGCTGTCTTTCTGAAATTCAGAACGCAGCAACGGGTAATCGCTCGGGTGCAGTTCGGTCAGTTGCAGGCTGTCCTGTTCACGCAGTAGCTGGCGAGCAATCAACGGCGAACCGGGGTAATAACGCAACTGACCGCTACGGTTGAAGTGTTTTACCACATTGATGTACGCCTCCAGCTCCGCAGGCAAATCGTCCTGCTGCCAGATACGGGCGATACCTTCGAGATATTCGCCGGTACGCTCGGCATGTTCGCTGCCTAACTGATAACGCCCGGCCCCTGCGTGGGTGTCGAGATAGAGAAACGGTTTATCTTTCTCTTTCAGCGACTCGATGATCAGGCTCTGAACGGTATGTTTAAGGACGTCGGCGTGGTTGCCAGCGTGAAAGCTGTGGCGATAACTGAGCATGGGTAAAGGTGTTCCGGTAAGTAAAAATCGGCCCGTATTCGGGGCGCACAAAAGCCTATCAGGACAGTATACCGAAAAGAGGCCGCCGCCGCGAAAGCGTAACGTTTCTCATTGAAATTCACTACACTTAACCCCATGCTACACACATTATGTAAAGCGCCTGTTGAGCGCTTCCTTAACCTCTTTAACCAGGACTGCGCTAATGACGAATCCGTTACTGACTCCCTTTGAATTGCCTCCGTTTTCTAAAATTCTCCCGGAACATGTCGTTCCAGCCGTGACTAAGGCGCTGAACGACTGCCGCGAAAATGTGGAGCGCGTAGTAGCGCAAGGGGCACCGTACACCTGGGAAAATCTCTGCCAGCCGTTGGCGGAAGTGGACGATGTGCTGGGGCGTATCTTCTCTCCGGTCAGCCACCTGAACTCGGTGAAAAATAGCCCGGAACTGCGTGAAGCGTACGAACAAACCCTGCCGCTGCTGTCGGAATACAGCACCTGGGTTGGGCAACATGAAGGACTGTATAAAGCGTATCGCGACCTGCGCGATGGCGATCATTACGCCACGCTGAACACGGCGCAGAAGAAAGCGGTTGATAACGCACTGCGCGACTTCGAACTCTCTGGCATCGGTCTGCCGAAAGAGAAACAGCAGCGTTACGGCGAAATTGCTACCCGTCTTTCTGAACTGGGCAACCAGTACAGCAACAACGTTCTCGATGCGACGATGGGCTGGACCAAACTCGTTACCGACGAAGCGGAACTGGCGGGGATGCCAGAAAGCGCGCTGGCTGCGGCAAAAGCCCAGGCTGAAGCGAAAGAGCTGGAAGGTTATTTGCTGACGCTGGATATCCCAAGCTACCTGCCGGTAATGACCTACTGCGACAACCAGGCTCTGCGTGAAGAGATGTATCGCGCTTACAGCACCCGCGCCTCCGATCAAGGTCCGAACGCCGGTAAGTGGGACAACAGCAAGGTGATGGAAGAGATCCTCGCGCTGCGTCACGAACTGGCGCAACTGCTGGGCTTTGAAAACTACGCCTTTAAATCCCTTGCTACTAAAATGGCAGAAAATCCGCAGCAGGTGCTGGATTTCTTAACCGATCTGGCAAAACGCGCGCGTCCACAAGGCGAAAAAGAGCTGGCGCAACTGCGTGCCTTCGCCAAAGCCGAATTTGGCGTCGATGAGTTGCAGCCGTGGGATATCGCTTACTACAGCGAAAAACAAAAACAGCATCTCTACAGCATCAGTGACGAACAGCTGCGTCCGTACTTCCCGGAAAACAAAGCGGTTAACGGCTTGTTTGAAGTGGTGAAACGTATTTACGGCATCACCGCTAAAGAGCGTAAAGATGTTGATGTCTGGCATCCGGATGTACGTTTCTTCGAACTGTATGACGAGAACAACGAACTGCGCGGTAGCTTCTACCTCGACCTGTATGCCCGTGAGAACAAGCGCGGCGGAGCGTGGATGGATGACTGCGTAGGCCAGATGCGTAAAGCCGACGGTTCGCTGCAAAAACCGGTCGCGTACCTGACCTGTAACTTCAACCGCCCGGTGAATGGTAAACCGGCGCTGTTTACTCATGACGAAGTAATCACGCTGTTCCACGAGTTCGGTCACGGCCTGCATCATATGCTGACCCGCATTGAAACTGCTGGTGTATCTGGTATCAGCGGGGTGCCGTGGGATGCGGTCGAACTGCCGAGCCAGTTTATGGAAAACTGGTGCTGGGAGCCTGAGGCGCTGGCGTTTATCTCTGGTCACTATGAAACCGGAGAACCGCTGCCGAAAGAGTTGCTGGATAAAATGCTGGCGGCGAAGAACTACCAGGCGGCGCTGTTTATCCTGCGCCAGCTGGAGTTCGGCCTGTTCGATTTCCGCCTCCATGCCGAGTTCCGCCCGGATCAGGGGGCGAAAATCCTCGAAACTCTGGCAGAAATCAAGAAACTGGTTGCCGTGGTGCCGTCTCCGTCCTGGGGCCGTTTCCCGCATGCTTTCAGCCACATTTTTGCCGGTGGTTATGCGGCGGGTTACTACAGCTACCTGTGGGCCGATGTGCTGGCGGCAGATGCCTTCTCGCGTTTTGAGGAAGAGGGCATTTTCAACCGTGAAACCGGGCAGTCGTTCCTCGACAACATTCTGAGCCGTGGCGGTTCAGAAGAGCCGATGGATCTGTTCAAACGCTTCCGTGGTCGTGAACCGCAACTGGATGCGATGCTGGAGCATTACGGCATTAAGGGCTGATCATTCAGTGAAAATCTGCTTAATTGATGAAACAGGCACCGGAGACGGTGCCTTATCTGTTCTGGCGGCCCGCTGGGGGCTGGAGCACGATGAAGACAACCTGATGGCGCTGGTGTTAACGCCGGAACATCTGGAATTGCGCAAGCGTGATGAGCCAAAACTTGGCGGCATCTTTGTTGATTTTGTTGGCGGAGCGATGGCGCACCGACGCAAATTCGGCGGCGGACGTGGGGAGGCAGTGGCGAAAGCGGTGGGCATTAAAGGCGATTATTTGCCGGATGTGGTGGATGCCACTGCAGGACTTGGGCGCGATGCCTTTGTGCTGGCTTCAGTCGGCTGCCGCGTGCGGATGCTGGAGCGTAATCCAGTCGTTGCTGCATTGCTCGACGACGGCCTGGCGCGTGGTTATGCGGATGCGGAAATCGGCGGCTGGTTGCAGGAGCGTTTGCAGTTAATTCACGCCTCCAGCCTGACGGCGCTGACTGATATTACTCCGCGCCCGCAGGTGGTCTATCTCGATCCGATGTTCCCGCATAAGCAGAAAAGCGCGCTGGTGAAAAAAGAGATGCGCGTCTTTCAGTCGCTGGTGGGACCGGATCTCGACGCTGATGGATTGCTGGAGCCTGCGCGGCTGCTGGCGACCAAACGCGTGGTGGTAAAGCGCCCGGACTACGCGCCGCCGCTGGCGAATGTCGCCACGCCAAACGCGGTAGTCACTAAAGGGCATAGGTTTGATATTTATGCAGGTACGCCGGTGTAAAAGTAAAGCAGGGTAGCGTTATCGCTACCCTGCTTTCTGCAAGAATAATTAATGGCTTTCGGGCGTCGCAATCATGCGTTTCAGCCACGGCACCATCAGCAGCATCACCACCGCAACGCCCAGCGTAACCAGGCCAATCTTACCAAACACGTTGGTATAGACGGGCAACGTCTCAAGCGGATCGGTAATGTTGTCTGGTACTGCGGTAAATGTTGCCACATAGCCGCCCAGCAAGAACGCGGCAGCCTGCGTCAGGAACCACATCCCGAGAATAAAGCCCATCAAATGCTGCGGCACCAGGGCAGCAATCATCGCCAGGCCCAGGGCGCTAATAAACAGTTCACCCAGGCTCTGGAATAAGTACACCAGCACGATAAACCACGGCGATGTCAGTCCTTGTGCATCAGCAAACCACATTCCAGCCGCTGCAGCCGTCAAAAAGCCCAGTGAGCACATAAACATGCCGAGAGTAAACTTCATCGGCATCGAGAGATCTTTGCCTTTGTTACCCAGATGCGTGTAAATGCCTGCCAGTATTGGGCTGGCGAGTACCACCCAGAACGGGTTAAGCGCCTGGAAGCTGACCGGGTTGATGGAAAAGCCGAGAATTTCATGATGCACGTTGTTGATGGCAAAGAAGTTCAGCGACGTTGGCATCTGGGCGTAGAGAATGTAAAACACCACCGCTTCGAGCATCAGGACAAAGGCGACAAACATTTTATTGCGCCCGGTTTTATCCAGCTTGAATGCCTGACGAAAGAAAATGATGGTGACGACGATGGAGAGAACAATCAGCACCAGATTGGCGACTTCTACGTTGTGCATCAGCCATGCACAGACGAAGATCATCACCACGCTGCCAAGTAACACGTACAACAGTTTGCTGAAGCTCATCGGCCGGAAGTCGGGTTCAGAACCAATGTCTTTCACCATTCCGCGACAGGCGATGTAAACCAATAGCGCGATAATTAATCCCGCACCGCACAGGTTGTAGGTGACTGAATAGCCGAATCTATCAGCGATCACAGGGGCCAGCGATAACGCTATCAACGAGCCGATGTTGATCGACATATAGAACAGGGTAAATGCGCCATCAAGCCGCGGATCTTTCGGCGGATAGCACTTCGAAAGCAAGCTGGCTGGGTTAGCTTTAAACAGGCCGTTACCGACAGCGATAGTCCCCAGGGCGATGAAAATCAGGTCAGGCTTAAGTAGCGACATGCCGGTCATGAAGTAGCCAATCGCCAGCACAAGTGCTCCGAGAACAATGGTGCGTTTGGTCCCCAGCAGGTGGTCGCCGACATAGCCGCCAATGGAAATGAGGCCATAGACCAGCGCAGCAAAAGCACCAAAAGTGACAAAAGCCTGTTCTTGCGAGAATCCAAGCTGCTTAACGAAGAAAACAGCCAGTACGCCCTGCACGCCGTAGTAGCCGAATCGCTCCCATAACTCGACAAAAAAGATCATGAAAAATGGGCGAGGTTGCTGCAGCATCCCCATGGGTGTTGTTGTATTCATATTTATTAACCTTCCAATACCATCCTGAAAAGTATGAACGCGTAAGGGATAACGCGCGAAAAAGTTTACATCTGTCAGAGATTCTTAATATTGATGCGGTGAATAGATTAATACACTATTACAACAGAAAATAACCAGCTGATCACACTAATGATGGAAAATATGATGGTGTTAAATGTTGTATTGGCAGGGGATTTTGATTGCGTACGCAGACCGTAGGCCAGATAAGGTGTTTACGCTGCAAGGTAACAAGGCGCGCCAAAAAGCAAAACGCCCGCATATGCGGGCGTTCAGGAACACGTCGTAGAGGGAAGATTATTCTTCTTCGTCGCGCAGCGGAACAATCAGCATATCAACGTGAACGGTGTTGATCAGCTGACGTGCGGAAGACATCAGTTTGCTCCAGAAGTCCTGGTGGTGACCACAAACCACCAAATCCATATCGTATTTCTTGATTGCATCGACCAGAACCTGGCCCAGGTCGCCGCTGCCACTCAGGGTTTCAGTGATTGGGTAGCCTGCATTAGTGGAAAGCTCGGTCAGTGCATGATGTGTCTCTTCAGAGATGCGTTTCTGCATATCACCCAGATTCACATCGATAAGCCCGGTGTATAGGTCAGAGTAGTTTACATCTACGTGGATCAGAGAAACTTTCGCATTGTAGGGGCGAGCCATAGAGACTGCTTTCTCTACCAGAACTTTGCTTTCCGGGGAGAGGTCGACCGCGATGAGAATGTGTTTATAAGCCATAGTGTTACTCCTTCCATAAAGTTGTCGATGACTGGCCAGCTAGCGTTTCTTGTGCCGTTACGTCACCCGCGTCCTGCGAACTACGTGCGCGGGGCTAACCCAGCCGTAAAGATTCAGTGTTAAGACCATCCTTACCTTATAGCGACCCGGATGATCCGTCAATCCGCCTTGCTTACTCGTTAGATAAACAAATTTTCGACATGAATATATTGATAGTGGTTAACCTTCTGGAAAAAAAACAACCTGATCTCCTACACTATCTATAGAGCCGCTCGGATGTTGGTCACCACAAAAGCGGTTTCTCCAGGACCTGGTGTTAACTGATTGGCAGCGTATCGGGAGCGGTAGCCCCGGGGTGGAACTCCGCGGGCAGGTCGCCGGGGAGGAGGTATGATAAGCACCGTCGCATTATTTTGGGCTTTATGTGTCGTTTGCATTGTTAACATGGCGCGCTATTTCTCATCACTACGCGCGTTGTTAGTGGTACTGCGTAACTGCGATCCATTGCTCTATCAATATGTTGATGGAGGGGGCTTTTTTACCTCACATGGCCAACCCAACAAACAGGTGCGTCTCGTTTGGTATATCTATGCCCAACGTTATCGCGATCATCACGATGATGAGTTTATTCGCCGCTGTGAGCGGGTGCGTCGGCAGTTTATTCTGACCAGCGCATTGTGTGGTCTGGTGGTGGTCAGCCTGATTGCATTGATGATTTGGCATTAAGCACTTCAGCAATAATGACGCATAAAAAAAGCGGGCCAGTAAACTGACCCGCTCGTTTTGGTGCGTACGATTACAGGAACTGCAAGGAGAGCCAGTACAGCCCGCCGGAAAGCAGTACCGCAGCCGGAAGGGTAAATACCCAGGCCATCAGAATACTGGTTACGGTTTTACGCTGTAAGCCGCCGCCATCTACCACCATCGTCCCCGCGACAGAAGAGGAGAGTACGTGAGTAGTGGAAACCGGCATCCCGGTATAACTTGCCAGGCCGATAGACACTGCCGCCGTCATCTGGGCAGACATCCCCTGAGCGTAGGTCATGCCTTTCTTACCGATTTTCTCACCGATAGTCGTTGCCACACGACGCCAGCCAATCATCGTACCGATACCTAACGCCAGCGCGACCGCCATGATGATCCACACCGGCGCATACTCGATGGTGCTAAGCATGTCGGACTTCAGTTTCTTCAACAGACGCTGATCGTCAGCACTCACACCAGGCATCTTCACCACTTTGTCGATAGTGTCAGAAACGCACAGCATAATGCGGCGCATCTGGCTACGTTGATCAAGCGACAGCTTGTCGTAGCTTTCCACATCGGTAGTCAACATGCCTTTCAGGCGGTTGAGCGCGTTAATGGTATTCGACGGATGGCAATGGAACTCCGCGGGTTGCGTTGCGCCAGCTTCCGGAGCCGGTACTAACTGATCAGCACCGGTAGCCTGTTTCAGCAGTGCAGGATGCTGCTCAAAGTAAGCTTCCACGTTGTTGATGGCATCACGGGTACGGGTGATTTCGTAGCCAGTGGCATTCATGTTCACCACGAAGCCTGCTGGTGCGACACCAATCAATACCAACATAACCAGACCAATGCCTTTCTGACCATCGTTCGCGCCGTGCGAAAACGCCACGCCGATAGCGGAAAGGATCAGCGCAATACGCGTCCAGAACGGCGGCTTTTTCTTGCCGTCTTTCTTTTCACGCTCCGCTGGGGTCAGGTGGATACGGGCGCGTTTCTTGGTGCCGCTCCAGTAGCGACGCAGCAAGAAAATCAGACCGCCAGCAAACACCAGGCCGACAATAGGGGAAACGATCAGAGAACCGAAAATACTTAATACTTTCGGGATATTGAGTGCATCCACCACTGACGTCCCGGTCATCAACGCATTGGTTAAACCAATCCCGATGATCGCGCCAATCAGCGTATGAGAGCTGGATGCAGGTAAACCAAAGTACCAGGTACCCAGGTTCCAGATAATCGCCGCCAGCAACATAGAGAACACCATGGCAAGGCCATGAGACGATCCCATATTAAGCAGCAGATCCGTCGGCAGCATATGCACAATGGCATAGGCAACACTCAGACCACCCAGCAAAACACCCAAAAAGTTGAACACCGCCGCCATAACCACGGCGAGCTGAGAACGCATCGCGCGGGTATAGATAACGGTTGCCACGGCGTTGGCTGTGTCATGGAAACCATTGATGGCTTCGTAGAACAGCACAAAAGCCAGTGCAAGCAATAATAACAGCCCGGTATGCAAATCCAGGCCAGCAAACAAATGTAGCATAGGACGTTACGCCATTTTGAGGACATGAACGCGGCGCATTATCAGTGACTTTCGCGGCGCGGGCAAAGTGAAATATAGACTTTTTTTGATTTGCCTCCTGTATGGATTTCACTCAAAAAATAATTATCTTATATAATTCAGGCAAATACTTCCTTTTAGTAATATTGATGCTGGTGCGACCACTGAGGAATCTTTACAATTCACGCCCGTTTTTTCTTAGAGGAGCGCAACGTGGAAAGGTTTGATGCCATTATTATAGGCGCTGGTGCGGCAGGTATGTTCTGTTCTGCGCTGGCAGGTCAGGCAGGACGCCGGGTTCTGCTGATCGATAATGGTAAAAAACCAGGGCGCAAAATCCTCATGTCTGGCGGTGGGCGCTGCAACTTTACCAACCTTTATGTCGAACCGGGCGCTTATCTGAGCCAGAATCCGCATTTTTGTAAGTCTGCACTCGCGCGTTTTACCCAGTGGGATTTCATTGATCTGGTCAATAAACACGGCATCACCTGGCACGAGAAAACGTTAGGGCAACTCTTCTGCGATGACTCCGCGCAGCAGATTGTCGACATGCTGGTGGATGAGTGCGAGAAGGGCAATGTGACCTTCAGATTGCGTAGCGAAGTGCTGAGTGTGGCGAAGGATGAAACAGGCTTCACGCTTGAACTGAACGGCATGACTGTCGGTTGCGAAAAGCTGGTCATCGCGACCGGTGGACTGTCAATGCCGGGGCTGGGCGCATCGCCGTTTGGTTATAAGATTGCCGAACAATTTGGCCTCAACGTGCTGCCGACCCGCGCGGGCCTGGTGCCATTCACTCTGCATAAACCGTTGCTCGAAGAGTTACAGGTGCTGGCGGGCGTGGCGGTGCCTTCCGTGATTACCGCTGAAAACGGCACCGTTTTCCGTGAGAACTTACTCTTCACCCACCGCGGCTTATCTGGACCGGCGGTGTTGCAAATTTCCAGCTACTGGCAACCGGGTGAATTTGTCAGTATCAATCTGCTACCGGATGTGGACCTCGAAACCTTCCTGAATGAGCAGCGTAATGCACATCCGAATCAGAGCCTGAAAAACACACTGGCGGTTCATCTACCGAAGCGGTTGGTTGAACGTTTACAACAACTCGGGCAAATCCCGGATGTCTCGCTAAAACAGCTCAACGTGCGTGACCAACAGGCACTGATTAGCACATTGACCGACTGGCGCGTACAACCCAACGGCACTGAAGGCTATCGCACTGCCGAAGTGACGCTCGGCGGCGTGGACACCAACGAACTCTCTTCACGGACGATGGAAGCGCGCAAAGTACCTGGGCTGTACTTCATCGGCGAAGTGATGGACGTCACCGGTTGGCTGGGGGGCTATAATTTCCAGTGGGCGTGGTCGAGTGCGTGGGCTTGTGCGCAGGATTTGATTGCAGCGAAGTCGTCCTGAGCTATTTCCTAAAGATGAAAATTATTAGAGTCGCATTAAAAATGAGCTAATTTTGATAGTGGTTATCTTGTGATTATTTTCTAATGAGCCTGTGAACTGAAACCCTCCATGCTTAATATAAGGTGGAGGGAAAGGTGATTAAAACTCCCCCAGTGGCCAGATCTTTATAAAATATGAACAGGTTGAAAAAATCAGCAACTTTGCTGTTTATTTATACTTAACCACTATGCATTAATGCTGCGTTATTTCATGATACCTAAGAAAAACCAGCGTTACGCAAATAATCAACGCTGGTTTTATCCGGTACGTTGCAATTATTTTTTAGCAGAACCCGCTTCTAATATTGAAACGATTGAGAACAACGTAAAGCATACCGCTCCCAAACCGACCAGAACCCGCGAAGGAATAAAATACCCTATGTCGGTCTGCGCCATTTCCGCAAGAAACGATGCCAGGAAAAGGCAAAACAGGCAGGTGAAGACGGGAATCATCGGTATTCTGTTGGCTAACGAACAGGTACGTCTCCAGACCAGTGCCAGTAGCCAGACTTTTGAGAATATGCTGTAACAGATCATTCCGAGGCAAATGAGAATAATGCCGGGAGCCAGTCGGACGCTTGCATCGGAGCTGACTAAGACGTATATGCCCTGCAGCACCGTGATTGAGCCGAGAATAATAACCCAATAACACCACAGCCAGTGTTCTTTGGATGAGAACGTATTACGTGTTTGATGGACGATTGTGGCAACAAGGCCAATTAGACAGGCACAGATTGCGGTTAACCCAAGCAATACGTGACCGGCGACATAATGCGGAGTTATGTCTGCACTACGTAACAGCGTAATAGACCAAATGAAACCGAGCAGGGTGAGTAAAACGGGAACGGCAATGAGGCAATTACCGATTAATGACGAATAAGCCTGTACCGGTGTTCCATCGCTCTTGCTCCCTGCTGCGTTTTTGGGAATGAGCAGAAAGTGACCGGATGACGCTGCCACTGTCGATACACAGGCGGCAATCATACCAACGCCAAAAATAACATGGCCGGCAACAAACTCGTCTGCCATCACATCATTGCCTGCTAACAGTGCCCAACCCCATATCATGGTGATAATTGACCCCGCATAGCCAATAATGGGGAACAATGTATTGTAAAACGTATTAACGCCGCGCGTGAGCTGCGAAATGATAATAAATGCGGTAGTGAATAATGCCAGGCATATGGCTGCCAGAGAAATCAGCACATGACCCGCGACGAAATACTCACTTTGCCCAGAACTTTCCAGCACAAAGCCACCTAACGCGATACAAATTAAGCCCATAATTAAAGGGATTAATTTGAAAAGCCACCCGATATATATGTTCACTTTAAACTCCTCAGGTATCCCTGCTAATATTGAAATGTGCATTAATGATAATTTCAGCCTGTTAATATAATGACGAGATATCATTAAAGACAAATGCATAGCATAACTATAGCGGGATTTACTTTGCAGAGCGCTACTTTTCAGCGTTCAAAAGGCCATGGTAAATAAATATTTATCCTAAGATTAATTCTTATTCTGTTGTTTTTTACAATTATCTTCCAGGGAGGGATTCTTTTTCATTATTTGGTAAAAGACCGGATGGTATCGGTGCTTAAAATCATCGAACATATAAGTATTATTGCTTTGTATCATCGTAAATATGTCTTTCAGACATGTGTCATTTATTTTGTTACTAACAAGTCAAAAATATCACGGGTTATTTATGAAAGTATTTCACAATATATTTAAGCACATCTCTTCAAACCATCAAGATAAGCATTCAGATAAAGTTAACAGTCATCAACACCATGGCAAGGTTGATAAAAAACATCGTTCAAAGATAGTTGAAATTGATAAGCTGGATAAACATTTGCAAATAGATAACGATTTTGGCCTGCATATCATCTATTTCCTGCAACATGGCTGCTGGAACGTAACTGAACATAGTTCTCAGATAGAAAAAATATGGTTTTACAATAGTGAGCCATCTATAGATATTAAAGAATATAATAGTTTCGCCGATAATACTACTGACACGTTTATCTTTACAATTATACCAGACAATAACCATGTGATAAAATTATCGTCTCCCATTACCGTTACGATTGAGCGTAAGGACGGTTATTATTTTATTAATTTCTCCGGGGATAAATCAGACATAATTTATAAAGTTGATGGGTTTTCTATCATAGAGAGAAATTTCTTTACTCTTCTTAGTGGTAATTTCAAACCTGACTGGCGTTGGGCTGTCTCTAAAGAGACGTTTACTAAGGAAAAGTTTGATAGCTATGTTGAATCTGTTTTTTCAAAAATAGACTTTTATAAACAGTGTGGTGTGATTAACCCACAAAATGCCAACACGGCTTATTTTGGCGATACAGATGGAAGAGTAGGCGCTGTACTTTATGCATTGCTCGTTTCAGGGCATATAGGCATCAGGGAAAAGGGGTGGAGTTTATTATGTGATTTATTAAAACACGAAGACATGGCTTCATTCGCATATGAAAATAAAAAATTGAAAAAACTCTTCACTTTATTAGATAAGAGAGACATGCACTTGAATGAGTTGCATCAACATGTTTTTTTAAAAGGCGATGCGATTACCCCTTGTATCTTCCTTGGGGATCATACAGGCGATAGATTTAGTACTATTTTTGGTGATAAATATATCCTTACTTTGCTAAATTCTATGCGAAACATGGAGGGTAATAAAGATAGTCGTATAAATAAAAATGTCGTCGTTCTGGCTGGAAATCATGAAATCAATTTTAATGGTAACTATAGTGCCCGACTAGCAAATCATAAACTCTCTTCCGGTGATACATATAACTTAATTAAAACGCTCGATGTTTGTAATTATGACTCAGAAACGAAAGTTTTAACCAGTCATCACGGAATAATAAGAAATGAAGAAAATGAATGTTATTGTCTAGGTGCTTTGCAGGTTCCATTTAATCAGATGAAAGACCCAATTGATCCTGAGGAATTAGCAAATATATTTAATAAAAAACATAAACAACACATGGATGATCGTCTTATCCATCTAATTAGAAGCAATGCTATAGCATCCACACCTGTATATGACAATTATTTTAATAACACTACTGCTTTCAGACCAAAACCTGAAGATATCTTCAAATGTGGACAGACGCTCAAAAAAAGTAAACAGAAATATGGCCATTATGGATTAGGGGTAGATCAGCATCAAAAAATTGATAATTATATCATGGGGCTAAATTCCTGGAAGATAGCACCTAACGAACGTGGTGATAAAAAAGGTGTCCCAGGGCTTAGTTGTTTTCAACCACATTAAAACTCCATGAGTGCTGTGGTATGTCTTTTTAATCCTGCCAGTATTTCATAGTTTTTCTTAATCGATTGTAGAGGCATGTACTGATGACGCCTCTACAATCTTTAGGGACTTTCTCTACTATGAGATAAGAAATTTCATATTATGCTTTAAGGCTGAATGATTTGTGCAAAATATAATTATTTTCCCGTCGAACATGAGGTGTATGTCATAAGATTAAATGATAACTATGTATTCCTTGCGGTGAATTATATGAGGTAAAAGATGAAACTTGGAACTGTGGCAGGCACTAACGACAGTATAACGACTATCGCAACAAATGATATGGTGCAAGAGCATGTTACTAACTTCACTAAAGAACTGTTTGGGTATATTGCAAATGGTATAGGTGATGATATATCAAGTATTGCCAGGACAATGCTCGGTGAAGTTGTGGAAAAAATTGATGATTGGCAAATAGAACGTTTCCAACAATCTTTTCAAGATGACAAAATTTCATTTACCATAGAAACGAATCATTCAGAAAAATATAGTATGCTATCGGGCATGCGTGCCCATATTCTACGTAGGAATAATAGTTATCAGTTTATTGTGACAATTAATAGTAAAAATTACGGTTGCCCTCTTGATGATACCGATATTAATTGGTGCAGCATTGTTTATTTACTTAATAATATGACAGTAAATGATAATGCTAATGATGTTGCAGTTACTGAGTCGTACAAACCCATCTGGGACTGGAAAATATCGCAATATAATGTATCTGATATTAAATTCGAAACAATTATAAAACCCCAGTTCGCTGACAGAATCTATTTCTCCAATTGTTCACCCGTTGATCCCACAAGTACCAGACCAACCTATTTTGGTGATACCGATGGCTCAGTCGGTGCAGTTTTGTACGCGCTTTTCGCAACGGGACATTTGGGAATTATGGCTGAAGGAGTAAATTTTCTTAGCCAGTTGCTTAATATAGAAGATGAAGTTCTCAATGTTTTATTAAGGGAAAACATTAATGAGGAACTAGACATTAATGTTAATACAATAATCAGTATTCTGAACAGAAGAGATGTTGTTTTAGAAAGTATTCAGCCATATTTAGTTATTAATAAAGGCGCAGTGACGCCATGTACGTTTCTGGGGGACCAAACCGGCGATCGATTTAGTAATATCTGTGGCGATCAATTTATCATCGATTTGTTAAAACGCATAATGAGTATCAATGAAAATTTTCATGTATTAGCTGGTAATCATGAAACGAATTGCAATGGTAACTATATGCAGAACTTCACGCGTATGAAACCACTTGATGAGGATACCTACGACGGGATAAAAGAGTATCCTGTATGTTTCTATGACCCCAAATACAAAATAATGGCAAATCATCATGGGATAACTTTTGATGATCAGCGAAAACGTTACATTATAGGACCGATAACAGTCTCTATTGATGAAATGACCAATGCTCTCGATCCGGTCGAATTAGCGGCAATTATTAATAAAAAGCATCATACTATAATTAATGGTAAAAAGTTTAAAACTAGCCGGGCTATCTCTTGTCGATCCTTTAATCGTTATTTTTCTGTTTCGACAGATTACAGACCTAAACTTGAAGCACTATTAGCATGCTCACAAATGTTAGGTATAAATCAAGTTGTTGCACATAACGGAAATGGTGGGAGAGAACGCATAGGTGAAACGGGGACAGTTTTAGGTCTTAACGCCCGTGACAGTAAACATGCTGGAAGAATGTTCAGCATGCATAATTGCCAAATTAACCCTGGTGCGGGGCCTGAGATAACCACTCCCTGGAAGTCTTACCAGCATGAAAAAAACAAAAATGGACTTATGCCTTTGATTAGAAGGCGCACAATGTTACAGCTATGAACCATAGACAACATGAATATTAATGTTACTATCTGGTTGAGACTGTTGATAAAACGTAATAAGGAATGCTCTGTTCCTGCAACTGAACAGGCGTGAAACGCTATCCAACAGGATGGATACCGTTTTGTCAGCCAGTTTTATAGATCACACTTATGAGTATGCGTGTTTCATTTACGGCCAGGAATGCTGATGATGACAACATTACTACCCGTTTTCACTAAGCCTTCCACGTTGGCGCTCAATGCTCTGCGCGCTGGTCGTATTTGCCGTTTCCTTCTTATCCCGGATGGAAGAATCTGCTGAACGTCGTTCGGCGGCAGTTGTAACACGCGTCGTTTGCTTACAGGGATTATGGCGGGTCGATTATGGATAAGAGTAAGCGCCATCTGGCGTGGTGGGTTGTCGGGTTACTGGCGGTGGCCGCTATCGTGGCGTGGTGGCTGTTGCGCCCGGCAGGTGTGCCGGAAGGCTTTGCTGTCAGTAATGGGCGCATTGAAGCGACGGAAGTGGATATCGCCAGCAAAATTGCCGGGCGTATCGACACCATTCTGGTGAAAGAAGGCCAGTTTGTTCGCGAAGGCGAAGTACTGGCGAAGATGGATACTCGCGTGTTGCAGGAACAGCGACTGGAAGCCATCGCGCAAATCAAAGAGGCACAAAGCGCCATTGCCGCCGCGCAGGCTTTGCTGGAGCAACGGCAAAGCGAAACTCGTGCCGCACAGTCGCTGGTCAATCAACGCCAGGCCGAACTGGACTCCGTGGCTAAACGTCATACGCGTTCCCGCTCGCTTGCCCAACGTGGAGCTATTTCTGCGCAACAGTTGGATGACGACCGCGCCGCCGCTGAGAGCGCCCGAGCTGCGCTGGAATCAGCAAAAGCCCAGGTTTCTGCTTCTAAAGCCGCTATAGAGGCGGCACGCACCAATATCATTCAGGCGCAAACTCGCGTCGAAGCCGCGCAAGCCACTGAACGGCGCATTGCCGCAGATATCGATGACAGCGAACTGAAAGCCCCGCGTGACGGACGCGTGCAGTATCGGGTTGCCGAGCCAGGGGAAGTGCTGGCGGCAGGCGGTCGGGTGCTGAATATGGTCGATCTCAGCGACGTCTATATGACCTTCTTCCTGCCAACCGAACAGGCGGGCACGCTGAAACTTGGCGGTGAAGCCCGGCTGATCCTCGATGCCGCGCCAGATCTGCGTATTCCGGCGACCATCAGTTTTGTCGCCAGCGTCGCCCAGTTCACGCCAAAAACCGTCGAAACCAGCGATGAACGGCTGAAACTGATGTTCCGTGTCAAAGCGCGTATCCCACCGGAATTACTCCAGCAGCATCTGGAATATGTCAAAACCGGTTTGCCGGGCGTAGCGTGGGTGCGGGTGAATGAAGAACTTCCGTGGCCTGAAGACCTGGCGGTGAGGTTGCCGCAATGACGCATCTGGAACTGGTTCCCGTCCCGCCTGTCGCGCAACTGGCGGGCGTGAGCCAGCATTATGGAAAAACCGTTGCGCTGAACAATATCACTCTCGATATTCCGGCCCGCTGCATGGTTGGGCTGATTGGTCCGGATGGCGTCGGGAAGTCGAGTTTATTGTCATTGATTTCCGGTGCCCGCGTCATTGAGCAGGGCAATGTGATCGTGCTGGGCGGCGATATGCGCGACCCGAAGCATCGCCGCGACGTCTGCCCGCGCATCGCCTGGATGCCGCAGGGGCTGGGCAAAAATCTCTACCACACCTTGTCGGTGTATGAAAACGTCGATTTTTTCGCTCGCCTGTTCGGTCACGACAAAGCGGAGCGGGAAGTGCGAATCAATGAGCTGCTGACCAGCACCGGGTTAGCACCGTTTCGCGATCGTCCGGCAGGGAAACTCTCCGGCGGGATGAAGCAAAAACTTGGGCTGTGCTGTGCGTTAATTCACGACCCGGAACTGTTGATTCTTGATGAGCCAACAACGGGGGTTGACCCGCTCTCCCGCGCCCAGTTCTGGGATCTGATCGACAGTATTCGCCAGCGGCAGAGCAATATGAGCGTGCTGGTCGCCACCGCCTACATGGAAGAGGCCGAACGCTTCGACTGGCTGGTAGCGATGAATGCCGGAGAAGTACTGGCGACTGGCAGCGCCGAAGAGCTGCGGCAGCAAACGCAAAGCGCCACGCTGGAAGAAGCATTTATTAATCTGTTACCGCAAGCGCAACGCCAGGCGCATCAGGCGGTAGTGATCCCACCGTATCAAGCTGAAAACGCAGAAATTGCCATTGAAGCGCGCGATCTGACCATGCGTTTTGGTTCCTTCGTTGCCGTTGATCACGTCAATTTCCGCATTCCACGCGGGGAGATTTTTGGTTTTCTTGGTTCGAACGGCTGCGGTAAATCCACCACCATGAAAATGCTTACCGGATTGCTGCCCGCCAGCGAAGGTGAGGCGTGGCTGTTCGGGCAACCGGTTGATCCAAAAGATATCGATACTCGCCGTCGGGTGGGCTATATGTCGCAGGCGTTTTCGCTCTATAACGAACTCACCGTGCGGCAAAACCTGGAGTTACATGCTCGTCTGTTTCATATCCCGGAAGCGGAAATTCCCGCGCGAGTGGCTGAAATGAGCGAGCGTTTTAAGCTCAACGACGTTGAAGATGTTCTGCCGGAGTCATTGCCGCTCGGCATTCGCCAGCGGCTTTCGCTGGCGGTGGCGGTGATTCATCGCCCGGAGATGTTAATCCTCGATGAGCCTACTTCTGGTGTCGATCCGGTGGCGAGGGATATGTTCTGGCAGTTGATGGTCGATCTCTCGCGTCAGGACAAAGTGACTATCTTCATCTCCACTCACTTTATGAACGAAGCGGAACGTTGCGACCGCATCTCCCTGATGCACGCCGGAAAAGTGCTTGCCAGCGGTACACCGCAGGAGCTGGTTGAAAAACGCGGAGCCGCCAGTCTGGAAGAGGCATTTATCGCCTATTTGCAGGAAGCGGCAGGGCAGAGCAGCGAAGCCGAAGCGCCGCCCGTGGTACATGACACCACCCACGCGCCGCGTCAGGGATTTAGCCTGCGCCGTCTGTTTAGCTACAGCCGTCGCGAAGCACTGGAACTGCGCCGCGATCCGGTACGTTCGACGCTGGCGCTGATGGGAACGGTGATCCTGATGCTGATAATGGGTTACGGCATCAGTATGGATGTGGAAAACCTGCGCTTTGCGGTGCTCGACCGCGACCAGACCGTCAGTAGCCAGGCGTGGACGCTCAATCTCTCCGGTTCCCGTTACTTTATCGAACAGCCGCCGCTCACCAGTTATGACGAGCTTGATCGTCGGATGCGTGCGGGCGATATCACGGTGGCAATTGAGATCCCTCCCAATTTCGGGCGTGATATCGCGCGTGGTACGCCTGTGGAACTCGGTGTCTGGATTGACGGTGCGATGCCGAGCCGTGCCGAAACGGTAAAAGGTTACGTGCAGGCCATGCACCAGAGCTGGCTACAGGATGTGGCGAGCCGACAATCCACACCCTCCAGCCAAAGCGGGCTGATGAACATTGAGACGCGCTATCGCTATAACCCGGACGTAAAAAGCCTGCCAGCGATTGTTCCGGCGGTGATCCCGCTTCTGCTGATGATGATCCCGTCAATGCTAAGCGCCCTTAGCGTGGTGCGGGAAAAAGAGTTGGGGTCGATTATCAACCTTTACGTGACTCCCACCACCCGTAGCGAATTTTTGCTTGGCAAACAGCTACCGTACATCGCGCTGGGGATGCTGAACTTTTTCCTGCTCTGCGGCCTGTCGGTGTTTGTGTTTGGCGTACCGCATAAAGGCAGTTTCCTGACGCTCACCCTGGCGGCGCTGCTGTATATCATCATCGCCACCGGAATGGGGCTGCTGATCTCCACCTTTATGAAAAGCCAGATTGCCGCCATTTTCGGTACGGCAATTATCACGTTGATCCCGGCGACACAGTTTTCCGGGATGATCGATCCGGTAGCTTCGCTGGAAGGTCCAGGACGTTGGATCGGCGAGGTTTATCCCACCAGTCATTTTCTGACTATCGCCCGCGGAACGTTCTCGAAAGCGCTGGATCTGACTGATTTGTGGCAACTTTTTATCCCGTTGCTGATAGCCATCCCGCTGGTGATGGGCTTAAGCATCCTGCTGCTGAAAAAACAGGAGGGATGATGCGCCATTTACGCAATATTTTTAATCTGGGTATCAAAGAGTTGCGCAGTTTGCTCGGTGATAAAGCGATGCTGACGCTGATTGTCTTCTCGTTTACGGTGTCGGTGTATTCGTCAGCGACCGTTACGCCAGGATCGTTGAACCTCGCGCCGATCGCCATTGCCGATATGGATCAATCGCAGTTATCGAACAGGATCGTTAACAGCTTCTATCGCCCGTGGTTTTTGCCACCGGAGATGATCACCGCCGATGAGATGGATGCCGGGCTGGACGCCGGGCGTTATACCTTTGCGATAAATATTCCGCCTAATTTTCAGCGTGATGTCCTCGCCGGGCGCCAGCCGGATATTCAGGTGAACGTCGATGCCACGCGCATGAGCCAGGCATTTACCGGCAACGGGTATATCCAGAATATTATCAACGGTGAAGTGAACAGCTTTGTCGCGCGCTACCGTGATAACAGCGAACCGTTGGTATCGCTGGAAACCCGGATGCGCTTTAACCCGAACCTCGATCCCGCGTGGTTTGGCGGGGTGATGGCGATCATCAACAACATTACCATGCTGGCGATTGTGTTGACCGGATCGGCACTGATCCGCGAGCGTGAACACGGCACGGTGGAACACTTACTGGTGATGCCGATAACGCCGTTTGAGATCATGATGGCGAAGGTCTGGTCGATGGGGCTGGTGGTGCTGGTGGTGTCGGGATTATCGCTGGTACTGATGGTGAAAGGCGTGCTGGGCGTACCGATTGAAGGCTCGATCCCGCTGTTTATGCTGGGCGTGGCGCTCAGTCTGTTTGCCACCACGTCAATCGGCATTTTTATGGGGACGATAGCGCGTTCAATGCCGCAACTGGGGCTGCTGGTGATTCTGGTGCTGCTGCCGCTGCAAATGCTTTCCGGTGGCTCCACGCCGCGCGAAAGTATGCCGCAGATGGTGCAGGACATTATGTTGACCATGCCGACGACACACTTTGTCAGCCTCGCGCAGGCCATTCTCTACCGTGGTGCCGGATTCGAAATCGTCTGGCCGCAGTTCCTGACGCTGATGGCAATTGGCGGCGCATTTTTCACCATCGCACTGCTGCGATTCAGGAAGACGATTGGGACAATGGCGTAAGGAAGGGAAACTTGACTTCATATTGTGATGTCATACTATTGATGTCATAAAGTGAAGTCATAAGGACATGCCATGAGAACCCTGGTACAGGCTTTACGGAAGAAACAAAAAAATACATTGGATCAAATATTTAAATCTCCTGTTCCTCAAGGGATTAAGTGGTCTGATATAGAGTCACTGGTTAAAGCATTAGGCGGAGAAATTAAGGAAGGAAGAGGTTCGCGTTGTAAGTTCATACTAAATATGAGCGTTGCGTGTTTCCATCGGCCTCATCCGTCGCCAGATACCGATAAAGGCGCTGTAGAAAGCGTGCGTGACTGGTTACTAAGTATAGGGGTAAAACCATGATCAAACTGAAGACGCCAAACTCTATGGAGATTGCCGGGCAACCTGCTGTTATCACTTACGTGCCAGAACTGAATGCATTTCGTGGCAAATTCCTGGGCTTGTCAGGTTATTGTGATTTTGTCTCTGACAGCATTCAGGGGCTGCAAAAAGAAGGGGAGCTTTCCCTGCGAGAGTATCTTGAGGATTGTAAAGCTGCGGGTATTGAGCCGTATGCGCGTACAGAAAAGATTAAGACCTTTACATTACGCTATCCAGAATCGCTGAGTGAACGCCTTAATAATGCGGCTGCGCAGCAACAAGTCTCTGTAAATACTTATATTATTGAAACGCTAAATGAGCGTTTGAATCATTTATAAATTTTAGCGGCGTGCATTACGCAGAGTATCTGCCTTTACAGGATCTATCTATGTAACTGAACTTAATTTTATAAATTAAGTTCAGTTAATATCTTTTCTTTCCTCGTTTTAGAAATAACTCAATCTTCCTTCGGCAAGCACTGCAAATGCCCGTGCCGTACGCCGCGCTGGGCGATAACGTCATCGGCAAAATGCTGCACGTCGCCCATGTCACCTTTCAGCACGGCAATTTCCAGACAGTCGTCGTGATTAATGTGCACATGCAGCGTGGCGACCGAGAGATCGTGGTGATGATGCTGGGTGGAGACAATACGGCTGGCTAAGTCGCGTTTTTCGTGTTCATACACATACGACAGCACCGCGAAACCTTGTGTGCCGTGCTGCTGGGTAGCTTCCTGCGCCAGGGCACTCCGCAGAATATCGCGGATAGCTTCGGAACGGTTGTTATAGCCACGACGCTGGCTCAGGCTGTCCAGCGTCTCCAGTAAATCGTCATCAAGCGTGATGGTGATTCGTTGCATTTGCGTTAAACCTTTTCTGTGGTGCGACGGCGCACGGGGAATGCGGGTAATACCGCGTTTTGTAGCACACGTCCGGCGTCAGAGGAAAAGGTTAATTTATCTCCCACCGCCTGGGTTTCGACGATTTGTCCGTTGTCCATCACCATCACTCGCTGGCAAAAGCGTTCCACCAGGCGTAAGTCATGAGTGATGAACAGGCAGGCAGTGCCAAACTGTTGTTGTAGCTTTTTCAGCAGGCGAATGACGCCCGCCTGTAACACGAGATCAAGGTTAGAAACGGCTTCATCCAGAATCAGTAGTTTCGGTTCGACCGCCAGCGCGCGAGCCAGGCAGACGCGCTGGAGCTGACCGCCGCTTAACTGCGGTGGGCGTTTGTCTAGAACGCTGTCATCGAGATCGACCGCCTTCAGCATTTCGCTGGCGCGCGCCAGTTGTTCGGCTTTTTTCAGCGATAGCAGGTGGCGCATCGGTTCTCGCAGGATCTCGCGCACGGTTTTGCGCGGATTCACGGCGCTGATGGAGTCCTGAAATACCATCTGAATATCGCGGCGGAACGCTTTACGCTGGGCGCGATTGAGCTTTGCCAACGGTTCGCCGCGCCAGCTAATATTCCCTTGTGAGGGAGACTCTAAGCCTACCAGCAGCCGCGCGAGAGTGCTTTTTCCGCAGCCGCTGCGCCCCAGCAGAGCGACGGTTTCGCCGCTTTTCAGGGTCAGGGAAACGTTATTCAGCACCGCCTGGTGTTGATGTTTTCCGCTAAATCCACCGTGCGCATAGTGATGGGAAAGGTCGGAGACGTTAAGTAAAGTCATGATGCCAGCTCCATACCGTAGAGGGCGAGATGAGCGGAAACCAGGCTGCGCGTTACCGCATGTTTGGGGGCATTAAACAGCGTTTCTACATCGCCCTGTTCGACAATTTTACCGTGTGACATCACCGCCACGTCATCCGCCAGACGCGCCACAACGCCCATATCATGGGTCACCAGCAGGATTCCCGGCGCTTGTTTTTGCATAATGCTTTCCAGCAGATCGAGGATGCGCGCCTGTGCTACCACGTCGAGATCGGTGGTCGGTTCATCGGCGATGATAAACGGCGATTCACACAACACCGCCATCGCAATCATCATGCGCTGCAACATGCCGCCGCTCATCTCGAACGGGTACAGCTTCAACACGCGCGCGGCGTTTTCCAACCCCACCGCTTCTATGGCAGCGGTAAGCGTAGCGTCATCGGCGGGTTTCCCCAGCGCCAGGCAGGTTTCCCGCGCGTGGGTGTGCATGGTGTGAAGCGGATTAAAGGCACTGCGCGGGTTCTGCATGATGGTGGCAATTTTGATGCCGCGCAGGGCACAGGGAGAAACCGGTTTGCCATCGGCTAAAATTTCCCCCGCCGTCTGGCGAACGCCTGCGGGCAGAATGCCCAGCGTCGCGGCGCAGGTCAGTGATTTCCCGCTGCCGCTACCGCCGACTAACGCCAGCACACGCCCGCGTTTAAGGGTTAACGATACGCCGTGCACCAGCGGCTGCGCGGCCTGTAGCGCGATATTACGTAGTTCAATCTGTTGCGGCATTAGTGTGCGTGCTCCGTCACCAGATGAGGGTCCAGATGATCGCGCAGTGCGTCACCCACCAGGTTAAAGGCCATCACGCTGATAAACAGCGCCAGCCCCGGCCAGAACATTTGCAGCGGCTGGGTCCAGATATACTGGCGCGCGTCGTTAATCATCACGCCCCATTCGGCGGTAGGCGCGGTCACGCCGAGGCCGAGGAAGGACATCCCCGCGACGTGTAGCATCATATGGCCGATATCCAGCGTTGCCAGCACCAGCAGCGAAGGGATCACCGCACCTGCCAGATGATCTACAAACACTCGCACATGGCCCGCGCCAGAAAGCCGTGATGCCAGTACAAACTCGCGCTGCCGCAGTGAAATCACCAGGCTGCGCACCATGCGTGCATACCACGCCCAGTGCGACAGGGCGATGGCGATAATTACGTTGGTCAGCCCGGTGCCGAGCACGCCAACCATAAAGAACGACAGAATCGAGGTCGGGAAGGTCATAAACATATCCGCGACGCGCATGGTGGCCTGATCAACGCGCCCGCCAATCAGTCCGGCGCTGCCGCCAATAACCAGCCCTAATGTCAGCACCAGCAGCAGGCAGGCCATTACCGAGCCGAGCGACACGCGGGTCGCCGCCATCAGCCGCGAGAAAATATCGCGCCCTAAATGATCGGTACCCAGCCAGTGCTGCGCATCCGGTGAAAGCAGGCGCGACGGCAGATCAATCGCCTGTGGGTCATACGGCAGCCACCACTGGCTGGTGAGCGCAATCAGTGCCAGCAGGGCGATAATGATCAGCGCCAGGCGAACCGACCAGCGGGAGGAGAGGAAAAAGTTCACGCGTGGGCTCCTTCATGACGACGAATACGCGGGTCCAGCGCGGCGTTGAGCAAATCGACAATCAAATTACAGACCACAAAAACCACCACCATCATCAGCGTAAAGCACTGGATCACCGGATAGTCACGGTTGAAAATCGCCGACACCGCATAGCGCCCGACGCCCGGCCAGGCAAAGATGTTTTCGATAATCATCGTCCCGCCAATCAGTTCGCCAATGTGCATCCCCACGGCGGTGATCATCGGCAGCGAGGCATTGCGCAGGATGTGGCGGCGTTCGGTCTGTTTGTCGTTCAGGCCGCGCAGTCGCGCCCAGGTCACATGACGCTGACCGGCGACGTCCAGCATACTGGCGCGCAGCAGACGCGCGTTAATCGCCAGCGACATAAAAGCGATGGAAACCGCAGGCAAAATGATGTGCTGCCAGCCGCCGTAACCCATCGCGGGCAGCCATTGCAGATACACTGAAAATGCCATCACCAGTAAAAACGCCAACCAGAAGTTAGGCATCGACACGCCAAGAAACGCGATAAAACGCACGGCGAAATCCGGCAGGCGGTCGCGATGGCGCGCCGCCCAGATGCCGAGCGGCACGGAAGTGAGCAGAATTAATACCAGCGCCGCACCCGCCAGCTCCAGCGTGGCGGGCAGGAAGGTCAGCATATCGTCCAGCACCGGGCGTTGGCTGGCGAATGAGATACCAAAGTCAAGATGCAGCGCTTTCCACAACCAGGTTCCGTACTGCACGTACAACGGCTGATCCAGCCCCAGCATGGTGCGGGTAGAAGCCAGCATTTCCGGCGTCGGCGGCAGGTTAGACAGACGCAGATAATCGAGCGCCGGGTCGCCGGTGCCGAGGCGCAGCATCAGAAAAATGATCACCGAGGCGGCGAGCACCATCGGGATCAGCAGCAGAAAGCGGCGTAATACATAACGCAACATTAAGGTTTCACCGGTTTAATCTGTTCGAACGGGATTTCGGTGGCGATCGGCGCGTAGGGGATGTTACCCAGTTCCGGTTTTGAAACCACCATCATTGAGATATAGCTGATGGGCAGATAAACCGCCTCGTTATGCAGACGGGTCAGAATGTCGCGATACAGTGCCTGACGTTGTGTTTCGTCGTGTGTCGCCAGCACTTCGCCAATCTCTTTATCAATCAGTGGCTTGTCGGCTAAACCTTGCTGTGCCTGGAAGTCAGCGTGCGACGGTACGCGCATTGAACTCAGGAAGGCGTGTGGATCGTATGGCGCGCCCCAGGTACGGTGGAAAATCATGCCAAAACGACCGTCGCGCTGACGAGCATAGATACTGCTCTCTTCTTCGCCGATCAGCGTGACATCCGCGCCAATCTGGCGCATATCAGCCTGAATGATTTCGGCCATTGATTTGCTTAACGCATCGGTGCCGATGAACGACAGTTCAATGCGCAGCGGCTGACCATTTTTCTCGCGGATGTCTTTGCCTGCGGGCAGCGTCCAGCCTGCTTGTTCCAGCAACGCTTTCGCTTTCTGCGGATCGTACTGGCGCGGTTTCAGGCCGAGATTGGCATAGGGCACGGAAGGGGCAAACAGGGTGTCGGCGACCTGCTGGGTGCCATACAACGCGTTATCGATCAGCGATTTTTTGTTTACCGCGTAATTAAGAGCTTCACGGACTGCCAGCTCGTTGGTGGGGGCTTTGGCAGTATTGAGCGCCAGCATCACGGTTTCGATCGGCTGTGACAGTTGGGTGTGGTAAGCCGAGTTCTGGCTAAAGCGGGCGAAGGTATCGAGCGGTAATAGCCCTTCATTACCGTATAGTAGATCGATATCGCCGGTTTCAAACGCTACTGCGCGGGTAGTCGGGTCCGGGATCACGTTAAAGGTGATCTTTTTAATCGCCGGCTTTTCGCCCCAGTAGTTTTCGTTACGGACGAAGACATCGTACTGATTCAGTTTCGATTCCTGTAAAACCCACGGCCCGGTGCCAATCGGCGCTTTAATTCCGTTCATGGTTTCGTGGTTTTTAAACTGCGAGGGGGCGATAAAGCGGAAAGGACGGGGCAGGGCCAGTTCTTGCAGGAAAGGGTAGTAGGCGCTTTTCAGGGTGATTTGCAGCTCGGTTTTACTGAGAGCTTTGACATCAACAATCTGGTTTGCCAGCTCCAGCCAGGCGTGACGTTGACGGTTGTCGAGCACAGCGCGGAAGTTTTCTGCCGCGGCCTCTGCATCAAACGGTTCACCGTTAGAGAATTTCACATCATCACGCAGGGTGAAGGTCCAGGTTTTGCCATCTTCTGAATGGGTCCAGCTTTTTGCCAGCCACGGGATCACCGAACCGTCTGCCTGATATTTCACCAGTGGTTCATAAACCATGCTCTGGGCGAACATTTGGTTAGGCGTGTAAAGGTGCGGGTTTAGTGGCCCGACATTCACCGGCCAGGCGGTGGTGATTTCATCTGGTGCAGCGGCATGGACGATAAAAGACGCACAAGCCAGCAGCGCAAATAGAGTGCGGCGGAGTGTAGAGAACATGGTAACCCCAATGGATTAAAATAGATGGCGGAAATAAGTATGACGATTTTAAGTATTCGTCATACTGATTACCTGTTCTGGATCAATAGATGGGCAGTCGGGTGGGCGGATCAGTTAACTGAATCGATCCATTGCACACTGTCGGCGGTGAGCGTAAAGGGGGTAGGGGTGCAGATCGCCAGGCTTAAATTTTCTAGCTGACAATGGCTGACTGACAGCGAGGAGTTATAGGTGCTGTCTACGCTGACGATTTGCCAGGCGCTGCCGCCACGCTGTTTAACGATGGCTTCTTTGCGCGTCCAGATGCGCCAGAACATTTCCAGTTGCTGATCAGGATGCACGGCGTCCATCTCGGCATGTTCCCCAAGGCTGAATACGGCGTTCGCCAGCCAGCGCCAGTTGGCGCGCGGGCGAATCACTTCGATATCGCAGCCGACTTCGCCTTCATCGCTCAACAGCAGGGCGATATCGTCACCGCTATGGCTTAAGTTGAACCATAGCGGCGTTTCCGGCGCGAATGCAGGTTTGCCTTGTTCGCCATAGATGATCTCCGGTAGCGGGGAAAGCGTGTGCGAAAGCAATGCACGCCCCGCCAGCCAGCGTTCGCGTCGTGGACCTTGCGGTGCTTGCTCGCGTAAACCCGGTGGCAGAGGAGCTGCGCTTAAGGTCGAAACTTTCCCCAGAACTATCCGATACATATCAGGGCCAACGTTTAATGGAAAATGAAAGTGCGTATCGTATCACTTGTCGCCTCATCCCGGTAACCGACTTTTCGGTCTGCCTGGCCCCAGTAAAATCGCCAGTTTGCTACCGCCTTTGGTGGTTTCCATCCAGATTTTACACACGCTGGTTAATGGCACCGAAAGTAGCATCCCTACCGGGCCGAGCAGCCATCCCCAAATTAACAATGAAAGAAATACCACCATGGTGGACATCCCCAGGCGATGGCCCATCATCCGTGGTTCTAAAATATTGCCGATGACCATATGGACCACTAAAAACAATGCGCCGACCAGAATACATTCGTAAACGCCATTAAACAGCAGCACCTGAATCATTGGCGGTACGGCGGAAATTACCGCGCCGATATTGGGCACGTAGTTGAGCAAAAACGCCAGTACTGCCCACATCAGCGCAAACTGTACGCCCATTAGCGCCAGCCCCAGCCAGACGATTACGCCTGTCCATAAACTGAGTAGCGTCTTTAACGCCAGATAATGCGAAACGCCTTTAAGTGCGCGGTGTAGTCCGGCGATGTGAATCTGTGGATTATTCAACGCGAAACGCATTTTGTAAGGGACGTGGCGCACTTCAAACAGCATAAAAACTACGGTCATCACCAGCAAAAGCACGCTCGCCATTGCCCCGGAAAGCCCGGTCATTAGCGCCGTGGTGAAGGTAACCATTTTTTCCGAGTCCATCCGCTGCAGTATTCGCTCCGGCGACATATGCAAATTAAGAAAAGGCAACATCTCCTGCAATTTAAAAAGTTTGCGCGTCAGCTCCTTATTAAACTTCGGCAGCATAGAGATAAATTCGTTAAACGATGCCGCCAGTACGCCGACCAGCGCGGTTAGTGCGATCAGCATCACCACCACCACAATCGTAATGGCAACGGGGCGTTGTACTCCCCGACGAATAAACCAGGTGACGAGCGGGTTGAGGACGATGGCAAAAAACAGCGCCAGTAACAGCTGCACAATGATATCTGCCGCTGCGTGAATTCCCGCGAGGATCACCACCAGCGAGGCCAGCTTGAGCAGAATGTGCATGCCCGTTTTATCGGGTTGAGGGGTTTCCATTGGGGCTTCCTTGTGACTTTTTGTATTAAGTGTAGCGGGAGTCACGCCAGCAATATTCTGATTCTTACTGCTGATTTTCACGTCAGCACGTGGTAAAAATGAAACACTGTTGTAAAAATGTGGTGATCCTCATGCCCGAACCCGTAGCCGAACCCGCGCTAAACGGATTGCGCCTGAATTTGCGCATTGTCTCCATTGTCATGTTTAACTTCGCCAGCTACCTCACCATCGGGTTGCCGCTCGCTGTATTACCGGGCTATGTCCATGATGTGATGGGATTTAGTGCCTTCTGGGCAGGGTTGGTTATCAGCCTGCAATATTTCGCCACCTTGCTGAGCCGTCCTCATGCCGGACGTTACGCCGATTTGCTGGGACCCAAAAAGATTGTCGTCTTCGGTTTATGCGGCTGCTTTTTGAGCGGTCTGGGATATCTGACGGCGGGATTAACCGCCAGTCTGCCCGTCATCAGCCTGTTATTACTGTGCCTGGGGCGCGTGATCCTTGGGATTGGGCAAAGTTTTGCCGGAACGGGATCGACCCTATGGGGCGTTGGCGTGGTTGGTTCGCTGCATATCGGGCGGGTGATTTCGTGGAACGGCATTGTCACTTACGGGGCGATGGCGATGGGTGCGCCGTTAGGTGTCGTGTTTTATCACTGGGGCGGCTTGCAGGCGTTAGCGTTAATCATTATGGGCGTGGCGCTGGTGGCCATTTTGTTGGCGATCCCGCGTCCGACGGTAAAAGCCAGTAAAGGCAAACCGCTGCCGTTTCGTGCGGTGCTTGGGCGCGTCTGGCTGTACGGTATGGCGCTGGCACTGGCTTCCGCCGGATTTGGCGTTATCGCCACTTTTATCACGCTGTTTTATGACGCTAGAGGTTGGGACGGTGCGGCTTTCGCGCTGACGCTGTTTAGCTGTGCGTTTGTCGGTACGCGTTTGTTATTCCCTAACGGCATTAACCGTATCGGCGGCTTAAACGTAGCGATGATTTGCTTTAGCGTTGAGATAATCGGCCTGCTACTGGTTGGCGTGGCGACTATGCCGTGGATGGCGAAAATCGGCGTCTTACTCGCGGGGGCGGGGTTTTCGCTGGTGTTCCCTGCATTGGGCGTAGTGGCGGTAAAAGCGGTTCCGCAGCAAAATCAGGGGGCGGCGCTGGCAACTTACACCGTATTTATGGATTTATCGCTTGGCGTGACCGGACCACTGGCTGGGCTGGTGATGAGTTGGACGGGCGTTCCGGTGATTTATCTGGCGGCGGCGGGACTGGTCGCAATCGCGTTATTACTGACGTGGCGATTAAAAAAACGGCCTCCGGTGGAAATACCTGAGGCCATCTCATCATCTTAAAACTTACTGAATAACCAGCGTATTAATGATGTTTTCTGCGGTGGTCTGTGCTTTTTGCTGATCGTCAGCTGGCAGCGTAATTTGCATGGTCAGCAGTTGATTACCCACGTTACCCAGAATAACGGAAGAGTACGCCGTCTGGCCTTTCGCGGAGATAATGCTGTCTAACTGCTGCATTTTGTGACCTTTCAGCTCAATGGCTTTATTGGTTACCACTTGCAGCTGCGGATCGCGGCTACGTTGCTGATCTTCCAGGCGCTTCGCCAGCACCGCCAGATCTTCTTTCGGATCATCGCCCATGATGACGATGACTGCTTTTTGCCCGGTGGCGTCGGACCAGACATGCATGTTATTAGCCTGCGTTCCCAGCTTACCGCTCTGGTCGGTCATATCCGCTGGCAGCGAGAAACTTAACTTGCCATCAAGCAGGTTGACGGGATTCCCGGTAGCGTTACTTTCCGCGACCGAACCCTGCGCCGTAGCGTTAGTGTCTTTATCATCACAGGCCGCAAGCCCCATAACCAGCAGGCCAATTCCGACATATTTAACCAGATTGCGCATTGACTTCTTCCTTTCGATAAACGGCCATAACGGCTCATTCATCCATCTTATCACAACTCTGATAACGAACCTTTAACTCGCCTGCAAAGCGTTGATTTCGGATTTATCTGCCAGTCTTTTCAACAGCATATTGAGTAATACGCCATACATTGGCAGGAAGAAAACGATACTGATTAACACTTTGAAACAGTAATCGACCAGCGCGATTTCCATCCAGTGTTCAGCCATAAAGGCATCTGGGCTGCGCCAGAAGGCAATGAAGAAGAAGGCCAGCGTGTCGCTGACGTTACCAAACAGGGTGGAAGCCGTCGGTGCCAGCCACCAGCGACGACTCTGACGCAGGCGGTTAAAAACGTGCACGTCGAGGATCTGCCCCAGCGCGTAGGCCATGAAACTGGCGGTGGCGATACGGGCGACAAACAGGTTGAAGTGGGCGAGCGCGCCGAATCCTTGCCATGACCCCATATAAAACAGCGATGAGATGACGTAGGAGATCAGCAATGCGGGGATCATTACCGCAAAGATGATGCGACGAGCCAGCGGTGCGCCAAAAATACGCACAGTCAGGTCGGTAGCAAGGAAAATAAACGGAAAGCTAAACGCGCCCCAGGTGGTATGGAAACCAAAAATGGAGACGGGAAGCTGAACCAGATAGTTACTGGAGGTGATCACCAGAAGATGAAATAACGATAACCAGAACAACGCCTTATAGCGTTGCGTTTGCGAGAAAACGTTCATATTGTACCTTTTTGATTAACCATTGGGGTGAGGGAACCCAATACGTACGACACGTCTGTTACCTTAACATAATAACGTGCTGACCCTTTTTTCGAGCCGCCGCATGATACTGCTTTACGTTGACAATGCAATGGTTAATTTTCACGCAATCGTTAACCTGGTTTGCTTACGGACTCACAGGGCGTAAACTAGCGCCGTTTTTTTATGTGATGAGAAGAAAATGACCGATCTCTTTTCCAGCCCTGACCACACACTCGACGCACTTGGCCTGCGCTGCCCGGAACCAGTAATGATGGTGCGCAAAACAGTGCGCAATATGCAGCCAGGTGAAACGTTGCTGATTATTGCTGACGATCCGGCGACGACCCGCGATATTCCTGGGTTTTGTACCTTTATGGAACACGAACTGGTTGCGAAAGAGACGGATGGACTGCCTTATCGTTATTTGATTCGTAAAGGCGGTTGATGGGGGAAGATTGGCTTCGATGCCGCCTTTTCCCCTCACCCTAACCCTCTCCCCAGAGGAGCGAGGGGACCGATCGCGCTCAATGTTGCGATCGGTTTGCCTTATTTCCTGCGCAACAGCCTTAACGCATTCGCCGTCACCAGCACCGTCGCACCGGTATCTGCCAGCACTGCCAGCCACAGTCCGGTCATCCCTAACAGCGTCGTGACGAGGAAAACGCCTTTCAGCCCCAGCGCAATAGTGATGTTCTGGCGGATATTGGCGTGAGTGGCGCGTGCCAGTTCAATCATTTGCACCAGGCCGCGCAGGTGGTTATGGGTTAATGCTGCATCGGCGGTTTCCAGCGCCACGTCTGTGCCACTGCCCATTGCAATCCCGATGGCGGCAGCTTTCATCGCTGGCGCGTCGTTAATACCATCACCGACCATCGCCAGCGGCGCATGTTGATTCAGCTCGGTCACCGCTTTGACTTTATCTTCCGGCAACAGGCCCGCTCTAAACTCCAGCCCCAGCTCCCCGGCAATTGCCGCCGCGGCGCGTGGATTATCGCCTGTAAGGATCACCCCTTTGACGCCCAGCGTGTTCAGTTCACTGATAGCAGTTGCAGCATCGGCGCGCAGGGTATCCTGCAACGCAATGACACCCAGCACGTCATCATTACGTACTACCAGCACTACCGTTTGCCCGGCGCTTTCCAGTTCATTAATCAAACCAGCAAATGCATCAGCAGGATGTTTTCCGGCAGCGCATATCAACACGCGCTCACCGTTAACCTGCGCTTCAATGCCAGACCCGACCAGCGCCCGCTGTGATTGGGCGGTGGGAATGGCGAGTTCAGCAACCTGTGCTTCGCGCACAATGGCTTGTGCCAGTGGATGCGTCGCGCCTTGCTCGACCGCCGCCGCCAGTGTCAGCAGTTCAGATTCACTAATACCCGTTGCCGGATGAATCGCGGTAACGCGCGGTTTACCGACGGTCAGCGTACCGGTTTTATCAAACGCCACCTGGGTAACACGACCCAGCTGCTCCAGCGCCGCGCCGCCTTTAATCAACGCCCCACGACGCGCTGCTGCCGCCAGCCCGGAGGTAATCGCCGCGGGCGTGGAGATAACTAAAGCACACGGGCAACCAATCAGCAGCAGCGTCAGCCCTTTATAAATCCACTCCTGCCAGCTGGCGGCAAACAGCAGCGGCGGCACCAGCGTCACCAGCAGAGCGACGGCCATAATCGCTGGCGTGTAGATACGGCTGAAACGGTCGATAAACCGCTCAATGGGGGCGCGACGCTCTTCGGCTTCTTCGATCAGTTTCAGAATCCGGTCAATGGCGCTGGCACCCGGTTCTGACAGCACTTCCAGCGTTACCAGACGGTCTACGCTGGTGGCACCAGCAGGGACTTTATCGCCCGTTGCGCGCTCCACCGGAATGGATTCTCCGGTCAGGGCGCTTTCATCAAAACTGGCAAACGGTGAGAGCAGTTTACCGTCGGCAGGCAAACGCCCACCTGCCGCAACTTCAATCACATCGCCAGGCCGCAGGCTGTTTATTGCCACCTCTTCACGCTCACCGTTACGCAGACGCGTGGCGGTTTCTGGCTTCAGCGCCATTAACGCGCTGACCCCTTGACGCGCGCGACTGGCGGCCCAGCCCTCCAGTCGTTCGCCAATCAAAAACAGCAGCAACACCATCGCAGCTTCAGCCGTTGCGCCAATAAACAGCGCACCAATAGCGGCTACGCTCATTAAGGTTTCAATGGCGAAGTAGCTGCCAGATTTGATCAGCCGTAATGCCTGACGAGCAATCGGGTACAGCCCAACCAGCGTGGTCGCGATAAACGCCAGTTGCCCGAACGGATGATTGAACTGCTCCAGACCCCAGCTGATTGCCATCATCACGATTAGCGTAATCAGCGGCAGATTCTCTTTCAGGCGTGATGCTTGTGGTTCGTCGGTAGCCTGTTCATCGCGCAGGGAATAGCCCGCTTTTTGCACCGCAGATTCAACTTGTGCACGGATGTCATTGTCGGCATCCACCACCAGTTTTTCGGTGGCGAACAACACCTGTACCTGATTCACGCCTGCAAGCTGGCGCACGGCATTTTCTACCTTGCGCGCACAGGCGGCGCAGTCCATGCCGCTGACTTTCCAGCTATAGCGGGTGCCGGAGACGTTTTCAGAGAGCGTTGGCGTGCTGGAACATGCGCCGTCGCAGCAACAGTCGTTGGTGTTCTGTACCGTAGTTAGCGGTTTGAACGCAGCAAAGTGAGGGGCTTTCTTGCCGTGATTGTCAGGAGTCGACATGGCATCCTCCGGTTAAGTTTTTTCTCATTAACCGAAGGATACACTCTGGAGTCGACTCCAGAGTCAAGTTTTATCAGAGATACAGCGAGCGGACGATGAGGAAATGACCGGCAAAGTAGCAGGCCGCAGCAATCGCGTTATCTGCCCGGAAGCGGCGGCGATAGTGACTACCCAGCCAGACAAAGTTACTGATAAATAGCAACGAAGCGCCGACAAACGCAGAGAGCGCCGGAGCGGTCGGACGGAAGAACCACAGTTCACCTGCCAGCCACACCATCACCAGCGTCATGCCGATAAACGTGCAGATAGGCCAACGATACTCTTCCAGCCGCGTCCAGATAATCGCCAGTAACAGCGCACCCAGAACCAGCAACACCAGTGGCAGAGGCCAGAAGAAAGAGAGCGTCATCTGACTGGCGAAATAGATGGTGTACAGCAGGTGCGAGAGGAAAAACGCGCCGATGGCGTACATCAGACGTTGACGTGGCAACAGGGTTAGCGCATCGCCCAGCAGTGAGGCGCACAGTCCCGCCAGCACCAGATAGCTAATGGCGTCGAACATCGGCGCTTGCCAGGCCAGCAACAGCAGGAGAAGAAGGGTTAATGGTTTAAATACCCAGCGTTGCCAGGTTGGCCCACGATACGATGCATCCACAGATAGCCATGCGGAAAGACAGACAGCGATAAACGACCAAAGCATCTTAGTTCCTTGAATTCGTTATTTTTTCGTAAGCGGAATGCCTACGGTCTTGCTTCCAGTTTAGTGGCGAGGGTGGACGGATGACAACACCATAACTGGCAGGGTATGCTTATTTCCGCATTTTCCGATGAGGGATAAAGATGAGTAAACCACCTCTTTTCTTTATTGTTATCATTGGCTTAATCATCGTCGCCGCATCGTTTCGTTTTATGCAACAACGACGGGAAAAAGCTGATAATGATATGGCACCGCTCCAGCAAAAGCTGGTGGTGGTGAGCAACAAGCGGGAAAAACCGATTAACGATCGCCGTTCGCGCCAGCAGGAAGTGACTCCGGCAGGCACCAGTATGCGCTATGAGGCAAGCTTCAAACCGCAAAGCGGAGGAATGGAGCAGACGTTTCGCCTCGACGCCCAGCAGTACCACGCCCTGACAGTGGGCGATAAAGGTACGCTGAGCTATAAAGGAACGCGCTTTGTCAGCTTTGTTGGCGAACAATAAGGTTATTTTTTAACTTTAAATTTCTTCTGCCAGACCAGCAGTTCAAACACGCCGAAAAGGAAAATGCGCACCTTTTCGGCGGTGGTCATCTGCGGGCCATCTTTCGGCAAAGTGGATTTCAATAGCGCCAGCTGCATACCATGCATCAGCACGGTAAAAATCAGCGCCACGTTAACGAAAATATTCAGCGGACGCGGGAAGGGATGCACCAGGTTGAGGATTAAAAATCCCCAAACGCAGAGCATTAACAAACGTCCAATATTAATCAACATCACTTTCTCCTTGTGCTTCGCGTTGATACAGCCGATAAGCCACCTGACCCGCCACTTTTTCCCGATGTAATGACCAGTTCGCCGGAACAGTGGGCAGACCGTTTTCGACTTCGCTTTCGACATAAATCAGGGCTTCGTCAGCCAGCCAGCCGTTATCTTCCAGTAAATTTATCGTCTCTTCTAACAATCCACGGCGGAACGGTGGATCGACAAACACGATATTATGCGGTGTGCCTTTTTGCGCCAGGAATGACATCGCGTTGCTGTTCACCACGCGTGCATTGCCTGCTTTTAGTGTCGCCAGATTCTTAATTAACTGCTGAGAAACCGCACGATCCATCTCAATCAACGTGGCCCCCGCAGCGTAGCGCGATAACGCTTCCAGCCCCAGCGCGCCGCTTCCGGCGAAGCAATCCAGACATTGGGCGTCAACAATGACCGGAGCCAGCCAGTTAAACAACGTTTCGCGTACGCGGTCGGTGGTGGGGCGCAGACCTGGGCTATCAGGAACCGGGAGTTTACGGCCTCGCCACTGCCCGCCAATAATGCGGATTTGGCCGCTGCCGGAATGATTCGGTTTTTTCATGATAAATTGCTCAATCCGCCAGATAACACATACTTGCAGGCGGTGATGTGAATTAAGTTAAGTGATAGACTATTTCATCATTTTTTTAGCTGCTATGTACATAGCGTTAACGCTGTGCCATGAAGCAACAGCGAGGAGTGTAGTCGCAAATGGCGAAAGAAAAAAAACGTGGCTTTTTTTCCTGGCTGGGCTTTGGTCAAAAAGAGCAGACCCCGGAAAAAGAGACAGAAGTTCAGAATGAACAACCAGTTGTAGAAGAAATCGTTCCGGCGCAAGAGCCTGTGAAGGCTTCTGAACAAACCGTTGAAGAGCAGCCGCAGGCGCATACTGAGGCCGAGGCGGAAACTTTTGCTGCCGACGTTGTGGAAGTTACTGAACAGGTTGCTGAAAGTGAAAAAGCGCAGCCTGAAGCGGAAGTCGTTGCACAGCCGGAACTGGTCGCAGAAGAAACGCCGGAGCCAGTGGCTATCGAGCGTGAAGAACTGCCGTTGCCGGAAGACGTCAACGCCGAAGATGTTTCGCCAGAAGAGTGGCAGGCCGAAGCGGAAACCGTAGAGATTGTCGAAGCGGCGGAAGAAGAAGCGGCTAAAGAAGAAATCACCGACGAAGAGCTGGAAGCACAGGCGCTGGCTGCCGAAGAGGCGGTGATAGTGGTTTCTCCGGCAGAAGAAGAGCAGCCGGTGGAAGAAATCGCTCAGGAGCAGGAAAAACCGACCAAAGAAGGTTTCTTCGCGCGCCTGAAACGCAGCCTGTTAAAAACCAAAGAAAATCTCGGTTCCGGATTTATCAGCCTGTTCCGCGGTAAAAAAATCGACGATGATCTGTTTGAAGAGCTGGAAGAACAGCTGTTGATCGCCGATGTGGGCGTGGAAACCACACGTAAAATTATCACCAATCTGACAGAAGGCGCATCCCGCAAGCAGCTTCGTGATGCCGAGGCGCTCTATGGCCTGCTGAAAGAAGAGATGGGCGAGATTCTGGCGAAAGTCGATGAGCCGCTGAATGTTGAAGGTAAAACGCCGTTCGTGATCCTGATGGTGGGCGTCAACGGTGTGGGTAAAACCACGACGATTGGTAAGCTGGCGCGTCAGTTTGAGCAGCAGGGTAAATCGGTGATGCTGGCGGCAGGCGATACTTTCCGTGCGGCAGCGGTTGAACAGCTTCAGGTCTGGGGTCAGCGCAACAATATTCCGGTGATTGCCCAGCATACCGGTGCGGATTCCGCTTCTGTTATCTTCGACGCCATTCAGGCCGCTAAAGCGCGTAACATCGACGTCCTGATTGCCGATACCGCCGGACGCCTGCAAAACAAATCGCACCTGATGGAAGAGTTGAAGAAAATCGTCCGCGTGATGAAGAAACTCGACGTTGAAGCTCCGCATGAAGTTATGCTGACTATTGATGCCAGCACCGGGCAGAATGCGGTAAGCCAGGCCAAACTGTTCCACGAAGCCGTTGGCTTAACCGGCATCACGCTAACGAAACTGGACGGCACGGCGAAAGGCGGGGTAATTTTCTCGGTGGCTGACCAGTTTGGTATCCCTATCCGCTACATTGGTGTCGGCGAACGTATTGAGGATTTGCGTCCGTTTAAGGCGGACGACTTTATAGAGGCACTTTTTGCCCGAGAGGATTAACAATGATTCGCTTTGAACATGTCAGCAAGGCTTATCTCGGTGGGAGACAGGCGCTGCAGGGCGTTACGTTCCATATGCAGCCGGGTGAGATGGCGTTTCTGACCGGTCATTCCGGCGCAGGGAAAAGTACCCTCCTGAAGCTGATCTGTGGGATTGAGCGGCCCAGCGCCGGGAAAATCTGGTTTAGCGGCCATGACATCACGCGTCTGAAAAACCGTGAAGTTCCGTTTCTGCGCCGCCAGATTGGCATGATTTTCCAGGATCACCATCTACTGATGGACCGTACTGTCTACGATAATGTGGCGATCCCGCTGATTATCGCCGGTGCCAGCGGTGACGATATTCGTCGCCGGGTGTCGGCGGCACTGGATAAAGTCGGGCTACTGGACAAAGCGAAGAACTTTCCTATTCAGCTTTCCGGCGGTGAACAACAACGTGTTGGCATTGCCCGCGCGGTGGTGAACAAGCCTGCGGTACTGCTGGCGGATGAACCGACCGGTAACCTGGACGACGCGTTGTCGGAAGGCATTTTACGTCTGTTTGAAGAGTTTAACCGCGTTGGGGTAACCGTATTGATGGCAACGCACGACATCAACCTGATCTCGCGGCGTTCCTATCGCATGCTCACCCTGAGCGATGGTCACTTGCATGGAGGCGTGGGCCATGAATAAGCGCGATGCAATCAATCATATTCGGCAGTTTGGCGGGCGTCTGGATCGCTTCCGTAAATCGGTCGGCGGCTCTGGCGACGGCGGTCGTAACGCGCCAAAACGGGCGAAATCCTCGCCAAAACCGGTAAATCGCAAAACCAACGTTTTCAACGAACAGGTGCGCTATGCCTTCCACGGCGCATTGCAGGATCTGAAAAGCAAACCGTTCGCCACGTTTTTAACGGTGATGGTTATCGCCATCTCCCTGACGCTGCCCAGCGTCTGTTATATGGTGTACAAAAACGTTAACCAGGCGGCGACGCAATATTATCCGTCACCGCAAATCACTGTTTATCTGCAAAAAACGCTGGACGATGACGCCGCTGCGGGCGTGGTGGCACAGTTGCAGGCCGAGCAAGGCGTGGAGAAAGTGAATTATCTTTCTCGTGAAGACGCACTGGGCGAGTTCCGTAACTGGTCTGGTTTTGGTGGTGCGCTGGATATGCTGGAAGAAAACCCGCTTCCGGCAGTGGCGGTGGTGATCCCGAAACTCGATTTTCAGGGGACGGAATCACTGAATACGCTGCGTGATCGTATCACCCAGATCAACGGCATTGACGAAGTGCGGATGGATGACAGCTGGTTTGCCCGTCTGGCGGCGTTAACCGGGCTGGTCGGGCGCGTTTCCGCGATGATCGGCGTGTTGATGGTGGCAGCAGTGTTCCTCGTCATCGGTAACAGTGTGCGCCTGAGTATCTTTGCTCGCCGTGACTCCATTAACGTGCAGAAACTGATTGGTGCGACGGATGGTTTCATCCTGCGCCCGTTCCTATACGGAGGCGCATTGCTGGGATTTTCTGGCGCATTGTTGTCATTAATTTTGTCAGAAATTCTGGTGCTGCGATTGTCATCGGCGGTTGCGGAAGTGGCGCAGGTTTTCGGAACGAAGTTTGATATCAATGGTTTATCGTTCGATGAATGCCTGCTATTGCTGCTGGTATGCTCGATGATTGGCTGGGTGGCAGCGTGGCTTGCCACGGTACAACATTTACGCCACTTTACGCCTGAATAATAAAAGCGTGTTATACTCTTTCCCTGCAATGGGTTCCGTAGCAGGGAAAGAGACCCCGTTGTCTCTTCCCGGTATTTCATCTCTATGTCACATTTTGTGCGTAATTTATTCACAGCGTTGCATTGAACTTGTGGATAAAATCACTGTCTGATAAAACAGTGAATGATAACCTCGTTGCTCTTAAGCTCTGGCACAGTTGTTGCTACCACTGAAGCGCCAGAAGATATCGATTGAGAGGATTTGAATGACTGACAAAATGCAAAGTTTAGCTTTAGCCCCAGTTGGCAACCTGGATTCCTACATCCGGGCAGCTAACGCGTGGCCGATGTTGTCGGCTGACGAGGAGCGGGCGCTGGCTGAAAAGCTGCATTACCATGGCGATCTGGAAGCAGCTAAAACGCTGATCCTGTCTCACCTGCGGTTTGTTGTTCATATTGCTCGTAATTATGCGGGCTATGGCCTGCCACAGGCGGATTTGATTCAGGAAGGTAACATCGGCCTGATGAAAGCAGTGCGCCGTTTTAACCCGGAAGTGGGTGTGCGCCTGGTCTCCTTCGCCGTTCACTGGATCAAAGCAGAGATCCACGAATACGTTCTGCGCAACTGGCGTATCGTCAAAGTTGCGACCACCAAAGCGCAGCGCAAACTGTTCTTCAACCTGCGTAAAACCAAGCAGCGTCTGGGCTGGTTTAACCAGGATGAAGTCGAAATGGTGGCCCGTGAACTGGGTGTAACCAGCAAAGACGTACGTGAGATGGAATCACGTATGGCGGCACAGGACATGACCTTTGACCTGTCTTCCGACGACGATTCCGACAGCCAGCCGATGGCTCCGGTGCTCTATCTGCAGGATAAATCATCTAACTTTGCCGACGGCATCGAAGATGATAACTGGGAAGAGCAGGCGGCAAACCGTCTGACCGACGCGATGCAAGGTCTGGACGAGCGTAGCCAGGATATCATCCGCGCGCGCTGGCTGGACGAAGACAACAAGTCCACGTTGCAGGAACTGGCTGACCGTTACGGCGTTTCCGCTGAGCGTGTGCGCCAGCTGGAAAAGAACGCGATGAAAAAATTGCGCGCTGCCATTGAAGCGTAATTTCCGCTATTAAGCAGAGAACCCTGGATGAGAGTCCGGGGTTTTTGTTTTTTGGGCCTCTACAATAATCAGTTTCCCCCTCCGGCAAAACGCCAATCCCCACGCAGATTGTTAATAAACTGTCAAAATAGCTATTCCAATATCATAAAAATGGGGTATGTTTTAGCAGAGTATGCTGCTAAAGCACGGGTAGCTACGTATAAAACGAAATAAAGTGCTGCACAACAACATCACAACACACGTAATAACCAGAAGAGTGGGGATTCTCAGGATGAACATAAAGGGTAAAGCGTTACTGGCAGGATGTATCGCGCTGGCATTCAGCAATATGGCTCTGGCAGAAGATATTAAAGTCGCGGTCGTGGGCGCAATGTCCGGTCCGGTAGCCCAGTACGGTGACCAGGAGTTTACTGGTGCTGAGCAGGCGGTTGCGGATATCAATGCTAAAGGCGGCATTAAAGGCAACAAACTGCAAATCGTGAAATATGACGATGCCTGTGACCCGAAACAGGCGGTTGCGGTGGCGAACAAAGTCGTTAACGACGGCATTAAATACGTGATTGGTCACCTCTGCTCTTCATCAACGCAGCCAGCGTCTGACATCTACGAAGACGAAGGCATTTTAATGATCACCCCAGCGGCAACCGCACCAGAGCTGACCGCCCGTGGCTATCAGCTGATCCTGCGCACCACCGGCCTGGACTCCGACCAGGGGCCGACGGCGGCGAAATATATTCTTGAGAAAGTGAAACCGCAACGCATTGCTATCGTTCACGACAAACAGCAGTACGGCGAAGGTCTGGCGCGTGCAGTGCAGGACGGCCTGAAGAAAGGCAATGCTAACGTGGTGTTCTTTGATGGTATCACCGCTGGGGAAAAAGATTTCTCAACCCTGGTGGCGCGTCTGAAGAAAGAGAATATCGACTTCGTTTACTACGGTGGTTATCACCCGGAAATGGGGCAAATCCTGCGTCAGGCACGCGCGGCAGGGTTGAAAACTCAGTTTATGGGGCCGGAAGGTGTGGCTAACGTTTCGCTGTCTAACATTGCGGGCGAATCAGCGGAAGGGCTGCTGGTGACCAAGCCGAAGAACTACGATCAGGTTCCGGCGAACAAACCCATTGTTGATGCGATCAAAGCGAAAAAACAGGACCCAAGCGGCGCGTTCGTCTGGACCACCTACGCCGCGCTGCAATCTTTGCAAGCGGGGCTGAATCAGTCTGACGATCCGGCGGAGATCGCTAAATACCTGAAAGCGAACTCGGTTGATACGGTGATGGGGCCGCTTAGCTGGGATGAGAAAGGCGATCTGAAAGGCTTTGAGTTCGGCGTATTTGACTGGCACGCCAACGGCACGGCGACTGATGCGAAGTAATCATTAATCGGCAACTTTGGGATGCCGCCAAATTGCTAATATCGAGTACGTTGCTTCATGCCGGATGCGGCGTAATGAACTGCACCCCAAATGTTGGACATAATCTGACATCTGAAGGTGCAGTTTATGAAACATTCATTTGAAGTAAAACTTGCCGCTGTAAATCATTACCTGGCTGGTCATGC
>NZ_JBJQJP010000016.1:0-110768 GCF_046487365.1 Escherichia sp. WS1451 | reverse complement strand
GTGTGGTTCGGGCGTAGGTGAAGGCCATCATGACCCGCTCACCCGGCAATACAAATGCCACCTGACACTGGTACACCTGCTCGTTACCCCGGAGAAACTGGCTCTGTATTTGCAAACCGCCTCATTGAGATAATATTCCGTCATAATAGAAGTCGTCCTTTTTAATAAATGAATTATTTATTGACAGGTTCTGTTTTTTAATCATGAATGTAATGTCTATCACCGCTTTACAGCACTCTTTATCTTTCAAGCCGTAATCACTAATAACATTAAGCAATTACCCATATTTACAATGACCGGAACTGATATGCCGTTATGTATTTAACAATCCCAACATATTCACCATACCAATAAAATCACGAGTAACAAACACACTACCGCCTCCATATAAAAAATGGACAGCTTATAAAATTGCATCTTGCATAGAAAGGGCTGAGATATCGAGTGTATTTTAATTATCAACTATAAATGTTGAATATTTTCATTAACAGAAATACATCTTATCCCATTAGATATGTTAACAATCAATTATTCTTAACATATCACTAAAGTATATATTACTCTCTTTACTATCTGTTTTTATTGCGGTAGCGATATTAATAGCAAAATTCGGAATTTATTTAGATGCTGGAATAAGAAAAAGTGATGGCGGCTTTCTCACCTTACCCTGAAGTTTCAGGAAAGTGTGTAAGGAAGGATGCAACCTAACTGGAGATTTCTGAGGATCTAGTTGCTTAGAGCGACAATGAAGGTGAACGCATCCAGAGTAGTCCTATGAAAGGATACTATTGAAAATTGATGCTAAAACAGTGATTAAATGAACAACACCATGGAACCCGTTGATTCAAAACGCCTAAACCAGCCCCCTGATACGAGGCTGGCTTAAACGCGCAGGCAATCAGTAAAAATCACCCGTTGCCTTTTCGGCCTGATCCATCCACACCGGTTTATCGCTGGTTTTCGACCAGACGCGGTGCAGGTAGCTGTAAAAGCGGGCGCGGTCTTTCCAGAAAAGCATGAAAGGCAGCGCCAGAACGCCCGCTGCAACCGCATAAGTACGGCGTAAAAAGATAAGCCATGCAGGATATTCTCTGTAGAGTTCCATACTTTTCTCCCCCTGTTGTATCTACCCGGTGAATGGCACCGGAAAAATGAATTTGTTTATCTGATGAAAATAGTACCGCCTTTTGTGTAATTTTACTACTCATCCGACCACTTATTTTTGTTTATTGATGGTTTATTTACATTCACTGTGTAATTAAGTTACACAAAAGTTAAATTAATACTAAACATTAGTTAAATCATGGCTTTTGCCATTTTTATACTTTTTTTACACCACGCCCGCAGATTTTTGCGAAATCTTTGCAGCCAGAACTCTACCCTTCCGGTATCACTTTTAGGCCACTGGAGGTGCACTGTGAGTGCAGGCGTGATAGCCGGCGTGTTGCTGGTGTTTTTATTACTGGGTTATCTGGTTTATGCCCTGATCAATGCGGAGGCGTTCTGATGGCTGCGCAAGGGTTCTTACTGATCGCCACGTTTTTACTGGTGTTAATGGTGCTGGCACGTCCTTTAGGCAGCGGGCTGGCGCGGCTGATTAATGATATTCCTCTTCCTGGTACGACGGGCGTTGAACGCGTACTCTTTAGCGCGCTTGGCGTCTCTGACCGCGAGATGAACTGGAAGCAGTATCTCTCAGCCATTCTTGGCCTGAATATGCTGGGGCTGGCGGTGCTGTTTTTTATGTTGCTCGGTCAGCACTATCTGCCGCTTAATCCACAGCAGTTGCCGGGGCTGTCGTGGGATCTGGCGCTCAATACCGCCGTCAGCTTTGTCACGAATACCAACTGGCAATCTTATAGCGGTGAAACCACGTTGAGCTATTTCAGCCAGATGGCGGGCTTAACGGTGCAAAACTTTCTTTCTGCCGCCAGCGGGATTGCGGTGATTTTTGCCCTCATCCGTGCGTTTACCCGCCAGAGCATGAGCACGCTCGGGAATGCCTGGGTCGATCTGCTACGCATCACGTTATGGGTGCTAGTCCCTGTGGCATTGTTGATCGCATTGTTTTTTATTCAACAAGGTGCGCTGCAAAACTTTCTGCCCTATCAGGCGGTGAATACCGTTGAAGGAGCGCAACAGCTGTTACCCATGGGGCCTGTAGCTTCTCAGGAAGCGATCAAGATGCTCGGTACTAACGGCGGTGGCTTCTTTAATGCCAACTCGTCGCATCCGTTTGAAAACCCAACCGCACTGACCAACTTCGTGCAAATGCTGGCGATTTTCTTGATCCCAACAGCGCTGTGCTTTGCCTTTGGTGAAGTGGCGGGCGATCGTCGCCAGGGGCGCATGTTGCTGTGGGCGATGTCAGTGATTTTTGTCATCTGCGTAGGCGTAGTGATGTGGGCAGAAGTTCAGGGTAATCCTCATCTGCTGGCGCTCGGCGCGGACAGCAGCATCAATATGGAAGGTAAAGAGAGCCGTTTCGGCGTGCTGGTCAGTAGCCTGTTTGCGGTCGTGACTACGGCGGCTTCCTGCGGCGCGGTGATTGCGATGCATGATTCGTTTACCGCTCTTGGTGGCATGGTGCCGATGTGGTTGATGCAAATTGGTGAAGTGGTATTCGGCGGCGTCGGTTCCGGCCTTTACGGCATGATGCTGTTTGTTCTGCTGGCGGTGTTTATTGCCGGGCTGATGATTGGTCGTACACCGGAATATCTGGGTAAAAAAATCGACGTACGTGAGATGAAACTGACTGCACTGGCGATTCTGGTCACCCCGACGCTGGTGCTGATGGGCGCGGCGCTGGCAATGATGACCGACGCCGGACGTAGCGCCATGCTCAACCCTGGCCCGCATGGTTTTAGCGAAGTGCTGTACGCCGTGTCGTCCGCCGCTAACAACAACGGCAGCGCCTTTGCCGGATTAAGCGCCAACTCTCCATTCTGGAACTGTTTGCTGGCGTTGTGCATGTTTGTCGGTCGCTTCGGGGTAATTATCCCGGTGATGGCAATTGCCGGTTCGTTGGTGAGTAAAAAGAGCCAACCCGCCAGCTCCGGCACGCTGCCAACGCACGGCCCGCTGTTTGTTGGCCTGTTAATCGGCACCGTGTTGCTGGTTGGCGCACTGACCTTTATCCCTGCCCTGGCGCTTGGTCCGGTGGCGGAATATCTCTCCTGATGATATTGAGTGAGCACTGAATATGAGTCGTAAACAACTGGCGCTATTCGAACCAACACTTGTCGTTCAGGCGCTGAAAGAAGCGGTGAAAAAATTAAACCCGCAGGCGCAATGGCGCAATCCGGTGATGTTTATCGTCTGGATCGGCAGTCTGCTGACCACCTGTATTAGCATCGCGATGGCAAGCGGGGCGATGCCTGGCAATGTGCTGTTTAGCGCGGCCATTAGCGGCTGGCTGTGGGTCACCGTACTGTTCGCTAATTTCGCCGAGGCGCTGGCAGAAGGCCGCAGTAAAGCGCAGGCCAACAGTCTGAAAGGGGTGAAAAAAACTGCCTTTGCCCGCAAGCTGCGTGAGCCGAAATATGGCGCTGCGGCGGACAAAGTTCCCGCCGATCAACTGCGTAAAGGCGATATCGTACTGGTAGAAGCTGGCGATATTATCCCCTGCGATGGTGAAGTCATTGAAGGGGGCGCATCGGTCGATGAAAGCGCCATCACCGGAGAATCGGCACCGGTGATCCGTGAATCCGGCGGCGATTTTGCCTCCGTCACTGGCGGCACGCGTATTCTTTCTGACTGGCTGGTGATTGAGTGCAGCGTTAACCCCGGTGAGACATTTCTGGATCGAATGATCGCGATGGTGGAAGGCGCACAGCGACGCAAAACGCCAAACGAGATTGCCCTGACCATTCTCCTGATTGCCCTGACTATCGTCTTTTTACTGGCAACCGCCACGCTGTGGCCGTTTTCCGCGTGGGGCGGCAACGCGGTCAGCGTAACGGTACTGGTGGCGCTACTGGTCTGTCTGATCCCAACCACTATTGGCGGCCTGTTGTCAGCGATCGGCGTCGCCGGGATGAGTCGGATGCTGGGCGCGAATGTGATTGCCACCAGCGGACGTGCAGTTGAAGCGGCAGGTGACGTTGACGTTCTGCTACTGGATAAAACCGGCACCATCACACTCGGTAACCGTCAGGCGTCGGAGTTTATCCCCGCGCAGGGCGTGGATGAAAAAACGCTGGCTGACGCCGCACAACTGGCTTCGCTGGCTGATGAAACGCCGGAAGGCCGCAGTATTGTGATCCTCGCCAAGCAGCGTTTTAACCTGCGTGAGCGCGATGTGCAGTCGCTTCACGCCACCTTTGTACCGTTTACTGCGCAAAGCCGGATGAGCGGGATCAACATCGACAACCGCATGATCCGTAAAGGTTCTGTCGATGCCATTCGCCGCCATGTTGAGGCTAACGGTGGTCACTTCCCTGCCGATGTTGATCAAAAAGTCGATCAGGTTGCGCGTCAGGGAGCCACGCCGCTGGTGGTGGTGGAAGGTTCTCGTGTGCTGGGCGTTATTGCGCTGAAAGATATCGTCAAAGGCGGTATTAAAGAGCGCTTCGCCCAACTGCGCAAAATGGGCATTAAAACGGTGATGATTACCGGTGATAACCGTCTGACTGCCGCCGCGATAGCTGCGGAAGCGGGTGTCGATGATTTTCTCGCCGAAGCAACACCGGAGGCCAAGCTGGCATTGATTCGTCAGTATCAGGCGGAAGGCCGTTTGGTGGCGATGACCGGCGACGGCACCAACGATGCTCCGGCGCTGGCGCAGGCAGATGTCGCGGTGGCGATGAACTCTGGTACTCAGGCGGCGAAAGAAGCGGGCAATATGGTGGATCTCGACTCTAACCCGACCAAGTTGATCGAGGTGGTACATATTGGCAAACAGATGCTGATGACCCGTGGCTCGCTGACCACCTTCAGCATTGCCAACGATGTGGCGAAATACTTCGCCATTATTCCGGCGGCGTTCGCGGCAACGTATCCGCAGTTAAATGCGCTGAACATCATGCGCCTGCATTCGCCCGACTCTGCCATTCTCAGTGCGGTGATTTTCAACGCCTTGATTATCGTCTTTTTGATTCCCCTGGCGTTAAAAGGCGTGAGTTATAAACCGCTTACCGCTTCTGCCATGTTGCGCCGTAACTTATGGATTTACGGTCTGGGTGGGCTGCTGGTGCCGTTTATTGGTATCAAAGTCATTGATTTACTGCTGACCGTTTGCGGTCTGGTGTGAGGTTTACCATGAGTGGATTACGTCCGGCATTATCAACATTTATCTTTCTGTTATTGATCACTGGCGGCGTTTACCCGCTGCTGACCACCGTGCTGGGGCAATGGTGGTTTCCCTGGCAGGCCAACGGTTCGTTGATTCGTGAAGGTGATACGGTGCGGGGTTCAGCATTAATCGGGCAGAATTTTACCGGCAACGGCTATTTTCATGGTCGCCCGTCGGCAACGGCAGAAATGCCCTATAATCCACAGGCTTCTGGCGGGAGCAATCTGGCAGTCAGTAACCCGGAGCTGGATAAACAGATAGCCGCACGCGTTGCCGCATTACGGGCCGCTAACCCGGACGCCAGCACGAGCGTTCCGGTTGAACTGGTGACGGCATCGGCAAGCGGGCTGGACAATAACATCACCCCGCAAGCGGCGGCCTGGCAGATCCCACGCGTGGCGAAAGCGCGTAATCTCAGCGTTGAACAGCTCACGCAACTGATCGCAAAATACAGCCAACAACCGCTGGTGAACTATATCGGCCAGCCGGTCGTCAACATTGTCGAACTCAATCTGGCGCTGGATAAGCTTGATGAATAACGAACCCTTACGTCCCGACCCCGATCGTCTGCTGGAACAAACTGCCGCGCCGCATCGGGGGAAGCTGAAAGTTTTCTTAGGTGCCTGCGCAGGCGTCGGGAAGACCTGGGCGATGCTGGCGGAAGCCCAGCGACTGCGGGCGCAAGGGCTGGATATTGTGGTTGGCGTGGTAGAAACCCACGGTCGGAAAGATACCGCCGCAATGCTGAAAGGTCTGGCTGTTCTGCCGTTAAAACGCCAGGCGTACCGTGGGCGGCACATCAGCGAGTTTGATCTCGATGCCGCCCTCGCCCGCCGTCCGGCACTGATCTTAATGGACGAACTGGCGCACAGTAATGCGCCAGGTTCACGTCATCCTAAACGCTGGCAGGACATTGAAGAGCTGCTGGAAGCTGGCATTGATGTTTTCACAACCGTCAACGTTCAGCATCTGGAAAGTCTGAATGATGTGGTCAGCGGCGTCACCGGAATTCAGGTACGGGAAACCGTGCCCGATCCTTTTTTCGATGCCGCCGACGACGTGGTGCTGGTGGACTTGCCCCCGGACGATCTGCGCCAGCGGCTGAAAGAAGGCAAAGTCTATATTGCCGGGCAGGCGGAGCGCGCCATTGAACATTTTTTCCGCAAAGGCAATCTGATCGCCCTGCGCGAACTGGCACTGCGCCGTACTGCCGATCGCGTTGATGAGCAAATGCGCGCCTGGCGGGGGCATCCTGGCGAAGAGAAAGTCTGGCACACACGCGACGCGATCCTTTTATGCATCGGGCATAACACCGGCAGTGAGAAACTGGTCCGCGCGGCGGCGCGGTTGGCCTCGCGCCTGGGTAGTGTCTGGCACGCGGTGTATGTTGAAACCCCTGCCCTGCATCGCTTACCGGAGAAAAAACGTCGGGCAATTCTCAGCGCCTTACGTCTGGCGCAGGAGCTGGGCGCGGAGACGGCAACACTTTCTGATCCAGCGGAAGAGAAAGCGGTAGTGCGTTATGCCCGTGAACATAATCTCGGCAAGATTATTCTCGGTCGCCCGGCCTCGCGCCGCTGGTGGCGTCGGGAAACGTTTGCTGACCGACTGGCGCGAATCGCCCCCGATCTCGATCAGGTGCTGGTCGCGCTTGATGAACCACCCGCCCGCACGATTAACAACGCGCCGGATAGCCGCTCTTTTAAAGACAAGTGGCGGGTACAGATTCAGGGATGCGTGGTTGCCGCCGCGTTATGCGCCGTTATCACCTTAATTGCCATGCAGTGGCTGATGGCGTTTGATGCCGCCAACCTGGTGATGCTGTATCTGCTTGGCGTGGTTGTGGTGGCGCTATTTTATGGACGCTGGCCTTCGGTGGTTGCTACCGTCATTAATGTGGTGAGTTTCGATCTCTTTTTTATCGCCCCACGCGGCACGCTCGCCGTCTCTGATGTGCAATATCTGCTTACCTTCGCGGTGATGTTAACCGTCGGGCTGGTGATCGGGAACCTTACTGCTGGCGTGCGTTATCAGGCGCGGGTAGCCCGTTACCGCGAGCAACGCACACGGCACTTATATGAAATGTCGAAAGCTCTGGCTGTGGGCCGCAGTCCGCAGGACATCGCCGCCACCAGCGAACAATTTATTGCCTCCACGTTTCATGCCCGCAGTCAGGTGCTGTTACCCGATGACAACGGTAAATTGCAGCCGTTAACACATCCGCAAGGAATGACGCCGTGGGACGATGCCATCGCGCAGTGGAGTTTTGATAAAGGCCTGCCTGCGGGCGCGGGCACCGACACGTTACCCGGTGTACCGTACCAGATTTTGCCGCTAAAAAGCGGCGAGAAAACCTACGGGCTGGTGGTGGTGGAACCGGGGAATCTGCGCCAGTTGATGATCCCGGAACAGCAACGCCTGCTGGAGACGTTTACGCTGTTAGTCGCCAATGCCCTTGAGCGGCTGACACTGACCGCCAGCGAAGAACAGGCGCGGATGGCAAGCGAACGAGAACAGATCCGCAACGCCCTGCTGGCGGCACTTTCGCATGATTTACGCACGCCGCTTACGGTGCTGTTCGGTCAGGCAGAAATCTTAACGCTCGATCTGGCAAGCGAAGGATCGCCCCACGCCCGCCAGGCCAGCGAGATTCGCCAGCATGTGCTGAACACGACCCGACTGGTGAATAATCTACTGGATATGGCGCGAATTCAGTCCGGCGGCTTTAATTTGAAGAAAGAGTGGTTAACGCTGGAAGAAGTGGTCGGCAGCGCGCTGCAAATGCTGGAACCGGGTTTATCGTCGCCCATCAATCTTTCTCTGCCAGAACCGCTGACCTTAATCCACGTTGACGGGCCACTGTTTGAACGGGTGCTGATTAATCTGCTGGAGAACGCGGTGAAATACGCGGGTGCGCAGGCCGAAATTGGTATCGATGCCCACGTTGAGGGCGAAAATCTACAACTGGATGTCTGGGATAATGGCCCCGGTCTTCCACCAGGCCAGGAGCAGACGATTTTCGATAAGTTTGCTCGTGGAAATAAAGAGTCGGCGGTGCCGGGGGTAGGGCTTGGGCTGGCAATTTGTCGGGCGATTGTGGATGTACACGGCGGCACCATTACCGCGTTCAACCGACCGGAAGGTGGTGCCTGTTTTCGTGTTACACTTCCCCAGCAAACTGCCCCTGAACTTGAAGAATTTCATGAGGATATGTGACAAACGTTCTGATTGTTGAAGATGAACAGGCTATTCGTCGCTTTCTGCGCACGGCGCTGGAGGGCGACGGGATGCGCGTCTTTGAGGCCGAAACGCTGCAACGCGGCTTGCTGGAAGCGGCAACCCGTAAGCCAGATTTGATTATTCTCGATCTCGGCCTGCCCGATGGTGATGGGATTGAGTTTATCCGCGACCTGCGCCAGTGGAGCGCGGTGCCGGTGATTGTGCTTTCCGCACGCAGCGAAGAGAGCGACAAAATCGCCGCGCTGGATGCCGGAGCGGATGATTACCTGAGTAAGCCGTTTGGCATTGGCGAATTGCAGGCCCGTCTGCGCGTCGCTTTACGCCGCCACTCCGCCACCACCGCGCCCGATCCGCTGGTGAAATTTTCCGATGTGACCGTCGATTTAGCCGCCCGCGTGATTCACCGGGGTGAGGAAGAGGTGCATCTCACGCCGATTGAATTCCGCCTGCTGGCCGTGCTGCTCAACAACGCCGGAAAAGTGCTCACCCAGCGCCAGTTACTCAATCAGGTGTGGGGACCAAACGCGGTCGAACACAGTCATTATTTGCGTATTTATATGGGGCATCTGCGACAAAAACTGGAACAGGATCCCGCCCGCCCCCGCCATTTCATTACTGAAACCGGTATTGGGTATCGGTTTATGCTTTGAATATTAATTTTAATACATCCTGCCTTTTATTAATTAAAGCCGTAATAATAAATACGGCTTTTTATCTTAAACAACACACAAAAATAACAATTCAATATTTTATATTACTGAGTAAAAAGCTCATCATTAAATAAATTAAGATTGATCATTTTTTATTGATCACCTTCACAGTTCAACCGTATTTCCTGGATAGAATACCTTCACCTTCATTCACATCAGGAAAGGTAAATTAAATGGAAAATAACAGCCGCACTATGCCCCATATAAGGCGGACAACTCATATTATGAAGTTTGCTCATCGCAATAGCTTCGACTTTCACTTCTTCAATGCCCGTTAGTCTACCGACTAAGGGCACTTCAGCGTACAGGTCTTCCTGACTCTCTGTATTACAGGCATATGCCTGTATTCCGCAGTGCTCATTCTCTGTTAACCCTTGTATTATCAGCCACCGGACTGATAAGGGTTTCTGCATTCTGAAAAAAGCAAACTTCTGATTAATTTATCAGCGGGGTAACTTTGCTTTTTTTCCGGCACGATCGATTTCTCATTCGAGAAATTGAGGACCTGCTATTACCAAAAATAAAGAGTTGGAAAATGTCAAAATTAAAAATTGCGGTTAGTGATTCTTGCCCGGACTGTTTTACCACGCAGCGAGAATGTATCTATATTAATGAAAACAGTAATATCGATGTGGCGGCAATAGTTTTATCGCTCAACGATGTTATACGCGGAAAACTCGATGAAATCGATGCCACGGGTTATGGCATCCCGGTATTTATTGCTACTGAAAATCAAGAACGTGTACCCGCAGAGTATTTGCCCCGTATTTCGGGTGTCTTTGAGAATTGCGAATCGCGACGAGAATTTTATGGTCGTCAGTTAGAAACCGCAGCCAGCCATTATGAAACTCAACTGCACCCGCCCTTCTTCCGCGCACTGGTCGATTATGTCAATCAGGGTAACAGCGCGTTTGATTGCCCCGGTCATCAGGGCGGCGAATTTTTCCGTCGCCATCCGGCGGGGAATCAGTTTGTGGAATACTTTGGTGAGGCGCTGTTCCGTGCTGACTTGTGCAACGCGGATGTGGCAATGGGCGATCTGCTGATTCACGAAGGCGCGCCATGCATTGCACAGCAACATGCGGCAAAAGTGTTTAATGCCGATAAAACATACTTCGTTCTAAATGGCACTTCATCGTCTAACAAAGTGGTTTTAAACGCCCTGTTAACACCGGGGGATCTGGTGCTGTTTGACCGTAATAACCATAAATCTAATCACCACGGAGCGTTGCTACAGGCTGGCGCAACACCAGTTTATCTGGAAACCGCACGCAACCCGTATGGCTTTATCGGTGGTATTGATGCCCACTGCTTCGAAGAAAATTACCTGCGCGAACTGATTACAGAAGTCGCACCGCAGCGGGCAAAAGAGGCGCGTCCGTTCCGTCTTGCGGTTATTCAGCTAGGCACATACGACGGTACGATTTATAACGCCCGTCAGGTGGTGGATAAAATGGGTCATCTGTGTGACTACATCCTCTTTGACTCCGCATGGGTCGGCTATGAGCAGTTTATCCCGATGATGGCGGACTGTTCACCACTGTTGCTGGATCTTAATGAGAACGATCCGGGTATTCTGGTTACGCAATCTGTGCATAAACAGCAGGCTGGTTTTTCCCAGACTTCACAAATCCATAAAAAAGACAGCCATATCAAAGGGCAACAGCGTTATGTACCGCACAAACGCATGAACAACGCCTTTATGATGCATGCCTCCACCAGCCCGTTCTATCCGCTGTTTGCCGCACTGGATATCAACGCCAAAATGCATGAAGGTGTCAGCGGTCGTAATATGTGGATGGATTGTGTGGTAAATGGCATTAATGCCCGCAAACTGATCCTCGATAACTGTCAGCATATTCGTCCATTCGTACCTGAACTGGTGGATGGTAAACCCTGGCAGTCGTATGAAACAGCGCAAATTGCGGTTGATCTGCGCTTCTTCCAGTTTGTACCAGGTGAGCACTGGCATTCTTTTGAAGGCTATGCAGAGAATCAATACTTTGTCGATCCGTGCAAACTGTTGCTGACAACCCCAGGTATTGATGCACGTAACGGCGAATATGAAGCGTTCGGTGTACCCGCGACGATTCTTGCTAACTTCCTGCGCGAAAATGGCGTAGTGCCGGAAAAATGCGATCTTAACTCCATCCTCTTTCTGCTGACTCCGGCAGAAGATATGGCCAAACTTCAGCAACTTGCTGCTCTGCTGGTACGCTTCGAAAAACTGCTTGAGTCCGACGCGCCATTATCAGAAGTACTGCCTTCCATCTACAAACAGCATGAAGAGCGCTACACCGGTTATACCCTGCGTCAGTTGTGTCAGGAAATGCATGATTTGTATGCCCGTCACAACGTGAAACAACTGCAAAAAGAGATGTTTCGTAAGGAACACTTCCCACGTGTCAGCATGAATCCACAAGAAGCCAACTACGCCTATTTACGCGGTGAAGTGGAGCTGGTTCGTCTGCCGGATGCAGAAGGCCGTATCGCTGCAGAAGGTGCGCTTCCTTATCCTCCGGGTGTGCTGTGTGTTGTTCCGGGTGAAATCTGGGGTGGTGCTGTTCTGCGTTACTTCAGCGCTCTGGAAGAAGGGATCAACCTGCTGCCAGGTTTTGCACCGGAGCTTCAGGGTGTCTATATCGAAGAACATGATGGTCGTAAGCAAGTTTGGTGCTATGTCATCAAGCCTCGTGATGCGCAAAGCATCCTGTTGAAAGGGGAAAAATTATGAGTCAGGCTAAATCGAACAAAATGGGCGTCGTTCAGTTAACCATACTGACGATGGTCAACATGATGGGCTCCGGTATCATCATGCTGCCGACAAAGCTTGCCGAAGTTGGGACAATCTCAATAATCTCCTGGTTGGTGACTGCCGTAGGCTCAATGGCGCTGGCATGGGCATTCGCAAAATGCGGCATGTTCAGCCGTAAATCAGGTGGTATGGGCGGTTATGCCGAGTATGCTTTCGGTAAATCCGGTAACTTTATGGCGAACTACACCTACGGTGTCTCGCTGCTGATTGCTAACGTCGCGATTGCTATTTCGGCGGTTGGTTACGGCACCGAACTGCTCGGCGCGAGTTTGTCGCCAGTGCAGATTGGTCTTGCAACCATCGGAGTGCTGTGGATTTGTACCGTGGCTAACTTTGGTGGTGCGCGCATTACCGGGCAAATCAGTAGCATTACTGTGTGGGGGGTCATTATTCCGGTCGTCGGTCTGTGCATTATCGGCTGGTTCTGGTTTAGCCCGACGCTGTACGCTAACTCATGGAACCCTCATCATGTACCGTTCTTTAGCGCTGTAGGTTCCTCCATCGCCATGACGTTGTGGGCTTTCCTCGGTCTGGAGTCTGCCTGTGCCAACGCCGAAGTAGTGGAAAACCCGGAACGTAACGTGCCAATAGCAGTCCTTGGCGGTACGTTAGGTGCGGCAGTGATTTATATCGTCTCCACCAACGTGATTGCAGGGATAGTGCCCAATATGGAGCTGGCAAATTCAACGGCACCATTTGGCCTGGCTTTCGCACAGATGTTCACGCCAGAAGTGGGTAAAGTCATTATGGCGCTGATGGTGATGTCCTGCTGCGGTTCACTGCTTGGCTGGCAGTTCACCATTGCCCAGGTGTTTAAATCTTCATCTGATGAAGGCTACTTCCCTAAAATTTTCTCCCGTGTAACCAAAGTGGATGCACCGGTTCAGGGAATGTTGACCATTGTGATTATTCAGAGTGGATTGGCACTGATGACCATTAGCCCGTCACTGAACAGCCAGTTCAACGTGCTGGTTAACCTGGCCGTGGTGACCAATATCATCCCGTATATTCTGTCGATGGCAGCATTAGTTATTATTCAGCAGGTCGCCAATGTGCCACCGTCAAAAGCGAAAGTAGCAAACTTTGTTGCCTTTGTTGGTGCGATGTACAGTTTCTATGCGCTGTACTCATCCGGGGAAGAAGCCATGCTGTACGGTTCCATCGTGACCTTCCTTGGTTGGACACTGTATGGTCTGGTATCACCACGCTTTGAACTGAAAAATAAACACGGTTAATAAAGCAAAGTAAAAAAGGGCGATCTTCTGACCGCCCTTTTTCTTATTAAATGTGTTTACGCGTTTTTCAGAACTTCGCTAACAATCTCAACCGCTTCTTTCTCGATCTGCTTGCGATGTTCTTCACCGAGGAAGCTTTCGCAGTAGATCTTATATGCGTCTTCCGTGCCTGACGGACGCGCGGCGAACCAGCCGTTGTCAGTCATCACTTTCAGACCGCCAATAGAAGCACCGTTGCCCGGTGCTGCCGTCAGGCGCGCGGTGATCGGGTCACCAGCCAGGGTGCTGGCGCTCACCATTTCCGGAGACAGCTTAGACAGCGCCGCTTTTTGTGCGGAAGTCGCAGCTGCCTGCAAACGGTTGTAGCTCGGCGCACCAAAGCGTTTTGCCAGTTCGTTGTAGTGTTCCTGCGGATTCTTACCGGTGACAGCGGTGATTTCCGCCGCCAGCAGACACATAATGATGCCGTCTTTATCGGTGGACCACGGCGTGCCGTCGAAACGCAGGAAGGAAGCCCCTGCGCTCTCTTCGCCGCCAAAGCCGAAGCTGCCGTCGAACAGGCCATCAACAAACCATTTGAAGCCTACCGGCACTTCCACCAGCCTGCGGCCCAAATCATTGACCACACGGTCGATCATCGCAGAAGAAACCAGCGTTTTACCAACGGCAACATCTTTGCCCCACTGCGGACGATGCTGGAACAGGTAATTGATCGCCACCGCCAGGTAGTGGTTCGGATTCATCAAACCTGCCGGAGTGACGATACCGTGACGGTCATAATCCGGGTCGTTAGCAAACGCCAGATCGAACTTATCACGCAGTGCCAGCAGACCCGCCATCGCACACTCGGAGGAGCAGTCCATACGGATCGCGCCGTCTTTATCGAGGTGCATAAAGCGGAAGGTTTGATCGACCTGATCGTTAACGATGGTCAGGTTAAGGTTGTAATACTCGCCAATACGCTTCCAGTATTCGATACCGGAACCGCCCAGCGGATCAACGCCCAGCGTCAGGCCCGCTTTCTGAATCGCCGCCATATCAACGATATCGGCCAGACCTTCCACAAACGGCTGCACCAGATCCTGCTCTTTCACATGACCGGATGCCATCGCTTCGTCGAGGGAGATACGCTTCACGCCTTTCAGGCCATCGGCCAGCAGTGCGTTGGCACGATCTTCCACCACTTTAGTGACGTTGGTATCAGCCGGGCCACCATTTGGCGGATTGTACTTGATACCACCATCTTCCGGCGGGTTATGGGACGGTGTAATCACGATACCGTCTGCCAGTGGGCCACCTTTTTTATTGTGAACCAGGATGGCATTGGAAACGGCAGGCGTCGGAGTGAAGCCATTGTTTTCCTGCACAATAACATCAACGCCGTTCGCTGCCAGCACTTCCAGAACGGAAATGAACGCAGGTTCGGACAGGGCGTGAGTATCTTTACCCACATAGCAAGGGCCAGTGATGCCGTTTTTCGCACGTTCTTCAGCAATTGCCTGAGCGATCGCCAGAATATGCGGCTCGTTAAAGCTGTGGCGCGCTGCACTGCCACGGTGACCGGAAGTACCGAATTTCACCGCGTGCTCCGCATTCCCTGCTTCTGGTTTCAGTACATAATATTGCGCCGTCAGTTGGGCGACGTTAATCAAATCACTCTGTTGTGCAGGTTGGCCTGCACGGTTGTGGATAGCCATTGCTTTGTCCTTTGTCTGCAACGTTTTAGATAGTTCCGCAAACCTTCTCAATCAATTCCGCCGGGAATTGCATCGACTGCATGATGTGTTCGATCATGCTGCATTTACGGCCGGTGTTGGTGTTGGTGATCACCCAATACGGCGTACCAGGCACATGTTTCGGCTTGGTCTGATTACCATTTTTCAGCAGCGTTTGTTCATCTGCCGCAAAGTAAACGCGTGTACGACCGTGCAACGATTCCGTGGCCTCGGCAAACGCCTGGGCGTCAAGAGAATATAGTGTAGACAACAGCAGCATGAAGCGATTGACCGCTCGCTTTTGCTCTGCGTATTCATCCGAAAGCAAAAGTTCACGCATTGCGCGAACCTTGTCTTTAATCGTTTTGACCGGCTTCGCTTCGACGATAGCAGGTGACGCAACGCGAACCTCTTTCGTCACCGGAGCAGCAGGCTGTGATGCGGCGGAAAATTTCAACATACGCCGTAAAATGTCGGATGCGCTCTCGCCGATATGCTTAGTGTGGCTGGCAATATAGCTGTAGAGTTCATCATCAACTTCAATCGTTTTCATCTTAATCCAGTGCAGTGTCTTAGCTGAATACAAGTCGCCAGGAGTATATGAATAAATCCCGGCAGCGGATAGCGTCAAGCCTGGCTTGCAGAAAAACTCGGAATAAACCTTATTTGTTGCAGCCCTGTGGCACAATGGTCAACATAATACCCTAACCCGACAACGCGAAAAAAAGAACTTTGCCATGAAATTGAATATCCGCGCGCAAACTGCACAAAACCAGCACAATAATTCTCCCATCGTTCTTGTCCATGGTCTGTTTGGTAGCCTCGACAACCTTGGCGTACTGGCTCGCGATCTGGTAAACGATCACAATATCATCCAGGTTGATATGCGTAACCACGGTCTTTCACCGAGAGATCCGGTAATGAATTACCCGGCGATGGCGCAGGATCTTGTTGATACCCTGGATGCACAGCAGATCGACAAAGCAACATTTATCGGTCACTCCATGGGCGGTAAAGCGGTAATGGCTCTTACTGCACTAGCCCCCGATCGCATTGACAAGCTGGTGGCGATTGATATTGCGCCGGTCGACTATCACGTACGCCGTCATGATGAGATTTTCGCGGCCATCAACGCAGTCAGTGAATCAGACGCACAAACACGCCAGCAAGCAGCGGCAATAATGCGCCAGCATCTTAATGAAGAAGGGGTGATTCAGTTTCTGTTGAAATCTTTTGTTGACGGGGAGTGGCGCTTTAACGTGCCAGTATTGTGGGATCAGTATCCGCATATTGTGGGTTGGGAGAAAATCCCGGCATGGGATCATCCTACCCTGTTTATCCCTGGCGGCAATTCTCCGTATGTTAGCGAGCAGTACCGTGATGATTTACTGGCACAATTTCCACAGGCTCGGGCGCATGTGATTGCAGGCGCGGGTCACTGGGTCCATGCTGAAAAACCGGATGCGGTATTACGCGCTATCCGTCGCTATCTCAATGATTAACGCAACTGATTAAAAACCCAGCGTCCGCGTCGCTTTCCGCGCGTGGACGTTGGCGTGACTCCTCACGCTGATGTATTATGGCGCGCTATCCATCCGGGCAGAGGCCTGGCTGATTGTTTCCCCCGAAGTCACCAAGATCATGGCCAAAGAACAAACGGACCGTACGACATTAGATCTGTTCGCGCACGAGCGTCGACCGGGACGACCGAAAACTAATCCGCTTTCGCGCGATGAACAGCTGCGTATTAATAAACGCAACCAGCTAAAACGCGACAAAGTACGTGGCCTTAAGCGTGTCGAACTGAAGCTGAACGCGGAAGCTGTCGAGGCGCTGAACGAGCTGGCGGAGTCGCGCAATATGAGCCGTAGCGAACTAATCGAAGAGATGTTAATGCAGCAACTGGCGGCGCTGCGTAGTCAGGGCATCGTTTAAATTTCCACTTTCATGTAGCACAGTGTGCAGTCCTGCTCGTTTGCTGATTCCGCAAGACTGCCTGTTCTGCTATGATTGCCTTTATCCGTGGGCAATTTTCCACCCCCATTTCAATAAGTTTCAAGAGGTTATTTCACTCATGGCTATCACTGGCATCTTTTTCGGCAGCGACACCGGTAATACCGAAAATATCGCAAAAATGATTCAAAAACAGCTTGGTAAAGACGTTGCCGATGTCCATGACATTGCAAAAAGCAGCAAAGAAGATCTGGAAGCTTATGACATTCTGCTGCTGGGCATCCCAACCTGGTATTACGGCGAAGCGCAGTGTGACTGGGATGACTTCTTCCCGACTCTCGAAGAGATTGATTTTAATGGTAAACTGGTTGCGCTGTTTGGTTGTGGCGACCAGGAAGATTACGCAGAATACTTCTGCGATGCATTGGGCACCATCCGCGACATCATTGAACCGCGCGGCGCAACTATCGTTGGTCACTGGCCAACTGCGGGCTACCACTTCGAAGCGTCAAAAGGTCTGGCTGATGATGACCACTTTGTCGGTCTGGCTATCGACGAAGATCGTCAGCCGGAACTGACCGCTGAACGTGTAGAAAAATGGGTTAAACAAATTTCTGAAGAGCTGCATCTCGACGAAATTCTCAATGCCTGATGTGATACGGCGTAGACTCATGTCTACGCCGTATTAATAGATGATGCCAATCAAAATAATTGCTACAAATTTGTAACTTTTGCCGTTGTACCTGTACAATATCCCGGTGTTCAAGTGGCCTTGCCGTTGTAAATGTAAGCTATGCCACGTTTTTATTAACAATATTTGCCAGGGACTTGTGGTTTTCATTTAGGCGTGGCAAATCTATAATGATACGCATTATCTCAAGAGCAAATTCTGTCACTTCTTTTAATGAAGTGAACCGCTTAGTAACAGGACAGATTCCGCATGACTGATAACAATACCGCCCTAAAGAAAGCTGGCCTGAAAGTAACGCTTCCACGTTTAAAAATCCTGGAAGTTCTTCAGGAGCCGGACAACCATCACGTCAGTGCGGAAGATTTATACAAACGTCTGATCGATATGGGTGAAGAAATTGGTCTGGCTACGGTTTATCGCGTACTGAACCAGTTTGACGACGCTGGTATCGTCACCCGCCACAATTTTGAAGGCGGTAAATCCGTATTTGAACTGACACAGCAACATCACCACGATCACCTGATCTGCCTCGACTGCGGCAAGGTTATCGAATTTAGTGATGAATCTATCGAAGCGCGTCAGCGTGAAATCGCCGCAAAACATGGCATTCGCCTGACTAACCATAGTCTCTATCTTTACGGTCACTGCGCTGAAGGCGATTGCCGCGAAGATGAGCATGCACACGAAGGCAAATAAGCCAGCCTGAACGAGAAAAGCCAACCTGCGGGTTGGCTTTTTTATGCGAGGGAAATAAGAAAAGCGAGAGTTACAGCTCTCACTTATTTGTTATTACTGCGAATTTCCTGCCAGACCTTATCACAATCGGCTTTCACCGCCTGATCATTTCCGGTTTGCGTTGCGCGCAGACACTGCTGATAATCCAGTACGCGGACACTTTCCTGGTCGGCAAACTGCTGATGTTGTTTCTCTTTCTTCAGCACGTTTAACACGCTCTGGCAGGCTTCAATTTTTTCCGGCGAACCTTGCGCGGTGTTGATACAGGCGCTGTAAGCTTCTTTCAGACGACTGTCTTCCTGTGGCGCGGTTGATTGCGCACAAGCCACCAGCCCCAATGCCATCATGGCGATGAGAATCAGTTTTTTCATAGTAAATTCCTCAAACGTGCGGCAGGCACAAAACCTGCCGCGTCGGGCATCAGAAGATGGTGAATGGTGCGATTACCATAAACTTCACGTCACGCTCATCCTGGAAGATGTTGCCGTAACCACCGCCCCAGCTTGGGATGTCGGAGTGGTTGTCGTATTCGGTGAAGTGCAGTTTGAACATCGTGCCTTTGGCGCGGCCGTCCTGAATGGTGTACACCGCATCCAGGCTGTATGCAGATTCTTCAATAGTCCGGTTCTTGTCGTAGTACGCATCCGGATTGCTCTGCCAGGTAGCGGGTTTAGCGTCCCATGCGTAAACGTAGGAAGCGCCGATGGCAAAGCCTGGAAGATTCCAGTTTTTCAGGTCATACATCGCACCGAAGAAGACCGCTTTTTCGCCGTTGGCGTTGAAGTCAGAACGGTTATCCCACCAGATATCCAGGCGACCGTTTGAGGATGCGTAGGTTGGAGTCATACGTTGCAGGAAGTATCCCTGCTGACCATCAGCTTTAACCCAGGTGCCTTCGAGGCGCAAATCCACTACGTCAGCCGCCCGGTAACCAAAGGTCAACGCTTGCAGCCAGGCGGTGCCGTCATAAAGATCGTTGACGCTGCGATCGTCAACTTTATCGCGCGTACCGTAGAACTGGTAGCTGGTGGTTAACGGGCTACCGGCGATATCAAATTTGTAGCTGGCTTTGGCAAAGTATTGATCGATATACCCTTCCGCCTGACCAAATGCCGCTTCCAGTACGAAGTTATTTTTGAAGTCGTATTTCGCACCGATGGAGTGCAGATAATCAACTTTGGTAGTTTTATCGTTCTGATAAAACTCATCCATTTCCAGATGCCACGGTGCTTTGTATTCGTTGGTCCACATGTAGGAGAAACTCAACGCACCAGCATCGCCGTAATCAAAATTCGCCCCGGCCTCCGCCCCCTGATAAGTACCCGGCATAAAGCTCCAGTGTGGCGCTAACAGCGTCTGACCGGTTGGCTGAATATAACCTGCCCTCGCCCAAACCGGACCGTATTTAAATTTGGCCGCTGCTTTATACAGGCTTATACCGCTTTTATCGCCGGACCAGTCTTCGTCATAGGCTTTATTACTTTTTGAAAACGCGATTTCGTTCGGGTGAGAGCTGTCGCCGTTTTCCGCCATTTCAATCGCCGTAAACGCGGCAATATCAAGGCCGAACATATCAGCGGCATAGCCAGACTGAAAATCGAGATTAGCGTTCCAGGTGGAGTGAGAAAGGTTGGTTTTATATTTGTCGCCGTCGGTAACATCTTTACGGTCACGTTCACGCTGCCAGTAATAGATACCGCCGGTTAAGGTTGAATCTTCGAAGAATCCTTCGGCGCGAGCCTCTGGCATTGCCACAAAGCCCGACATAGCTGTAACACCGGCGATAGCCAGCGCCAGCGTACTACGTTTGCCACTAAACGCACGCATGGGTTAATCCTCTTTGACGTATAAATTGCTGCACCAAAGGTGAACAGCGAAAAAAATAAAAATTAAAAAAGTAGCGTTGAGAAAAGTCTCGCTGACTACAGGAACAGACTATTTTTCGCGACGCGAATTATCAATCTCTTTCTGTAACCAGAATGTAAGAACATGAGCAACCGCACATATTTTGATGATTTTTGTTACAAGGCTTAAGTTGTAGTTGAAAGGCTTGCAGAAGAATAAAAGCGTGAATTTCCAGCAAGATGAAAACGGTTACATTTTACTTAATTATGGTTTGTGATTTTAAATTTGTTTTCTGGATAAATTGCGAAGCGGAATTAATTCGCGAAGAAAAGCAGAAAAAAACGCCGCAGAGCGCGGCGTTTGGGATTGTTTGCATATTTCTTGCCGGATGCGGCGTAAACGCTTCACCCGGCCTGGTAGAACTTAAAATTACTCGCCAACTTTCGCCCAGGTATCACGCAGCCCAACGGTGCGGTTAAATACCGGTTTTTCCGCCGTAGAATGGCGGCTGTCGAGGCAGAAATAACCTTCACGCTCAAACTGGAATGCTTTACCCGCTACCGCGTCTTTCAGAGACGGTTCAGCAAAGCCCTGTTTGATCACCAGCGATTCCGGGTTAATCACCGACAGGAAATCATCCGCAGCACCAGGGTTCGGCACGCTGAACAGACGGTCATACAAACGGATTTCAACCGGCAGCGCATGTGCCGCGCTCACCCAGTGGATAACACCTTTCACTTTACGACCATCTGCCGGATCTTTGCTTAAGGTGTCGGCGTCATAAGTACAGAAGATGGTGGTGATATTGCCTTCGGCATCTTTCTCCACGCGTTCTGCCTTAATGACGTAAGCATTACGCAGACGCACTTCTTTACCCAGCACCAGACGTTTGTACTGCTTGTTAGCTTCTTCGCGGAAATCGGCGCGATCGATCCAAATCTCACCGCTAAATGGCACCTGGCGGCTGCCCATTTCCGGTTTATTCGGATGGTTCGGCATGGTAACCATTTCGCCTTCGCCTTGGTAGTTTTCGATAACCAGTTTCACCGGATCGATAACCGCCATTGCGCGCGGCGCATTTTCGTTGAGATCTTCACGGATGCAGGATTCCAGCGACGCCATCTCAATGGTGTTGTCCTGCTTGGTCACGCCGATGCGTTTGCAGAACTCACGAATAGAAGCTGCAGTGTAACCACGACGACGCAGACCGGAAATGGTCGGCATACGCGGGTCATCCCAGCCTTCAACGTGCTTGTCGGTCACCAGCAGGTTCAGCTTACGCTTGGACATCACAGTGTATTCCAGATTCAGGCGCGAGAATTCGTACTGGCGCGGGTGAACAGGAATGGTGATGTTGTCCAGCACCCAGTCGTACAGGCGACGGTTGTCCTGGAACTCAAGCGTACACAGAGAGTGCGTAATACCTTCCAGCGCATCGCTGATGCAGTGGGTAAAGTCGTACATCGGGTAGATGCACCACTTGTTGCCAGTCTGGTGGTGTTCAGCAAACTTAATGCGGTACAGCACCGGATCGCGCATCACGATAAATGGCGACGCCATGTCGATCTTCGCACGCAGGCAGGCTTTACCTTCTTCAAAACCGCCGGTACGCATTTTCTCGAACAGCGCCAGGTTCTCTTCAACGCTGCGGTCGCGGTACGGGCTGTTTTTACCCGGCTGCGTCAGGGTGCCGCGGTATTCGCGGATCTGTTCCGGTGTCAGTTCATCAACGTACGCCAGGCCTTTATTGATCAGTTCGATCGCATAGGCGTGGAGCTGATCAAAATAATCGGAGGAGTAACGGACGTTACCAGACCAGTGAAAACCTAACCACTCAACGTCGTTTTTGATCGACTCAACATACTCGATATCTTCTTTTACCGGGTTAGTGTCGTCGAAACGCAGGTTGCACTGGCCTTTATAGTCCTGGGCGATCCCGAAGTTCAGGCAGATAGATTTCGCATGGCCAATATGCAGATAGCCATTCGGCTCCGGCGGGAAACGGGTGTGTACTGTGGTGTGCTTACCACTGGCCAGATCTTCATCGATGATCTGACGAATAAAGTTAGTCGGGCGGGCTTCTGCCTCACTCATCGTGGATTCCTCAAAGCGTAAACAACGTATAACGGCGTATGATCTTATAAGCGGGACAGGCTGACAACTGTTAGTTAGTGAAAATCGAAAATCTCACTGAGATTATGGGGATGATTGATGAAAAAAAAAGCGACAGAGAAGATCTCCACCGCTTGTCATTGTTGGATGCGACGCTCAAGCGTCGCATCAGGCATAAAGCAGATTACTTTTTGATTTCATACAGCGGCGTTTGACCCGCCACGACATGGCCCTGAGCTTTAATGATCAAGCCGCTGAAATCGTCGATATTGCTGCAAACCACCGGGCTAATCATCGAGCGGGCGTTTTCGTTCAGATAATCCAGATCCATTTCCAGAATCGGTTGCCCTGCGCTTACTTGCGCGCCCTCTTCCACCAGACGTTTAAAGCCTTTACCTTCCAGCGCTACGGTGTCGATACCCATATGGACGACAATCTCCGCGCCTTTTTCAGTTTCCAGGCAGAATGCGTGGTTGGTGTTGAAGATTTTCACGATAGTCCCTGCGGCTGGTGATACGACGATTTTATCTGTCGGTTTCACCGCCACACCGTCACCCACCGCTTTGCTGGCGAATGCTTCGTCAGGAACCTGATCCAGTGCCACAACATCACCGGTAATCGGCGATACCAGCTCCGCGATAGATACTGCGTTTGGTACAGCCTGCGGTTTTGCTACAGACGCGGCAGTTGCCGGAGCAGTTTCAGCAGAGGCAGCGGCTACCGGACCGCGGGCAACGACTTTCTTCATCGCATCGCCGATGGATTCTGCTTTCGCGCCAACAATCACCTGAATAGTCTGTTTGTTCAGTTTCACTACCCCAGAAGCACCCAGACGTTTACACATCGCATCGTTAACGCGGGCAGAGTCAGCCACTGTAAGGCGCAGACGGGTGATACAGGCGTCAATTGCTTTCAGGTTGTCAGTGCCGCCAACCGCAGCAATATAGTTGGTTGCCAGTTGATTGAGACCTTCTTCCGTGTTGCTGTTAGCCTCTTCAGTAACGATCTCGTCTTCTTTATCTTCACGACCCGGCGTTTTCAGGTTGAACATGCGGATAACCAAACTGAACACCACGAAGTAGATAGCGAAGAAGACAACCCCCATCACCAGCAGCATCCAGACGTTCTGGCTGGCGGCCGGCAGGTTATACATCAACGCGTAGTCGATAGCCCCCGCAGAGAAAGAGAAGCCGGCATGGATACCCAGCAACGTTGCCACAAACAGGCTGATACCGGTCAGCAGTGCGTGCAGGAGGTACAGCAGCGGTGCAAGGAACATGAACAGGAATTCCAGCGGCTCAGTCACACCGGTCAGGAACGCAGTAACAGCAACAGAAAGCAACATCCCGCCAACCATCGGACGGCGCTCTTTCGGTGCTGCGAAGTACATCGCCAGCGCCGCACCCGGCAGACCGAACATCATGATCGGGAAGAAGCCGGACATGAACATCCCCGCGGTGCCGTCACCGGCATAGAAGCGGTTGATATCACCGTGGAAAACCGTACCCGCCGCGTTGGTGAATTCACCAATCTGGAACCAGGCGATGGTGTTCAGCACCTGATGCAGACCGGTTGGGATCAGCAGACGGTTGATGAAACCAAAGATACCGGAACCCAGCGCGCCCGCAGAAACGATCCACTCGCCGCCTGCATGGATAGCGTGCTGTACCGGCGGCCAGACGTAACCAAAAATGGCCGCCAGCACCAGGCAGAAGAAGCCGGTGGCAATCGGCACAAAGCGTTTGCCGCCGAAGAAACTCAGGAAGTCCGGCAGTTTAATATCGGACCAACGGTTATAGGCTGCGCCACCAACCAGACCGGTAATGATACCCGCCAGTACACCCATGTTAATTTCTGGGTTGATGGTCACCATCGCTTTGGTTAACACAAAGTAACCTACCGCACCCGCCAGTGCCGCCGCACCTGCGCTGTCTTTCGACCAGCTGGATGCCACACCGATGGCGAAGATTAATGCGAGGTTATCAAAAATCGCACCGCCCGCCTGGGCAATAAACGCAACGTTAAGTAAATCTGGCTGACCGAATCGCAGCAACAGCGCCGCCACCGGCAGCACCGCGATAGGGAGCTGTAACGCCCTACCGAGTCGCTGGAAAAAACCTAAAATATTCATCTTATTCCCCCTACGAGAACCCTATTTGGCTCGTTTAAAGCCGTATTTTTATTTTGCTGCAAATTGTACTGCCGATGTTCTGTAATCAGATTGTTAGATCATCTGCTACAGAGTGTGTGAAAATTTAATTCGTATCGCAAATTAAACGCGTGTCTTTTGTGAGTTTTGTCACCAAATATCGTTATCATCACTCCCTTTTACTGGCTAAACCAGAAAACTTATTTTATCATTCAAAAAATCAGGTCGGATTGACGCCTGTCTGCGCAAATCCAGGTTACGCTTAAAGATGCCTAATCCGCCAACGGCTTACATTTTACTTATTGAGGTGAATAATGAGACTGATCCCCCTGACTACCGCTGAACAGGTCGGCAAATGGGCTGCTCGCCATATCGTCAATCGTATCAATGCGTTCAAACCGACTGCCGATCGTCCGTTTGTTCTGGGCCTGCCGACTGGCGGCACGCCGATGACCACCTATAAAGCGTTAGTCGAAATGCATAAAGCAGGCCAGGTCAGCTTTAAGCACGTTGTCACCTTCAACATGGACGAATATGTCGGTCTGCCGAAAGAGCATCCGGAAAGCTACTACAGCTTTATGCACCGTAATTTCTTCGATCACGTTGATATTCCAGCAGAAAACATCAATCTTCTCAACGGCAACGCCCCGGATATCGACGCCGAGTGCCGCCAGTATGAAGAAAAAATCCGTTCTTACGGAAAAATCCATCTGTTTATGGGCGGTGTAGGTAACGACGGTCATATTGCATTTAACGAACCGGCGTCTTCTCTGGCTTCTCGTACTCGTATCAAAACCCTGACTCATGACACTCGCGTCGCGAACTCTCGTTTCTTTGATAACGATGTTAATCAGGTGCCAAAATATGCCCTGACTGTCGGTGTTGGTACATTGTTGGATGCCGAAGAAGTGATGATTCTGGTGCTGGGTAGTCAGAAAGCACTGGCACTGCAGGCCGCCGTTGAAGGTTGCGTGAACCACATGTGGACCATCAGCTGTCTGCAACTGCATCCAAAAGCGATCATGGTGTGTGATGAACCTTCCACCATGGAGCTGAAAGTTAAGACTTTAAGATATTTCAATGAATTAGAAGCAGAAAATATCAAAGGTCTGTAATTGTTATCCCTGCCCTGGCTCCTTGCTCAGGGCAATATTTTTTAAAATCGGGGGTCAGAATGTATGCATTAACCCAGGGCCGGATCTTTACCGGCCACGAATTTCTTGATGACCACGCGGTTGTTATCGCTGATGGCCTGATTAAAAGCGTCTGTCCGGTAGCGGAACTGCCGCCAGAGATCGAACAACGTTCACTGAACGGGGCCATTCTCTCCCCCGGTTTTATCGATGTGCAGCTAAACGGCTGCGGCGGCGTACAGTTTAACGACACCGCTGAAGCAGTCAGCGTGGAAACGCTGGAAATCATGCAGAAAGCCAATGAGAAATCAGGCTGTACTAACTATCTGCCGACGCTTATCACCACCAGCGATGAGCTGATGAAACAGGGCGTGCGCGTTATGCGCGAGTACCTGGCAAAACATCCGAACCAGGCGTTAGGTCTGCATCTGGAAGGTCCGTGGCTGAATCTGGTAAAAAAAGGCACCCATAATCCGAATTTTGTGCGTAAGCCTGATGCCGCGCTGGTCGATTTCCTGTGTGAGAACGCCGACGTGATTACCAAAGTGACTCTGGCACCGGAAATGGTTCCAGCGGAAGTCATCAGCAAACTGGCAAATGCCGGGATTGTGGTTTCTGCTGGTCACTCCAACGCGACGTTGAAAGAAGCGAAAGCCGGTTTCCGCGCGGGGATTACCTTTGCCACCCATCTGTACAACGCGATGCCGTATATTACCGGTCGTGAACCGGGCCTGGCGGGCGCGATCCTCGACGAAGCTGACATTTATTGCGGTATTATTGCTGATGGCCTGCATGTTGATTACGCCAACATTCGTAACGCTAAACGTCTGAAAGGCGACAAATTGTGTCTGGTTACCGATGCCACCGCGCCAGCAGGTGCCAACATTGAACAGTTCATTTTTGCGGGTAAAACAATATACTACCGTAATGGACTTTGTGTGGATGAGAACGGTACGTTAAGCGGTTCATCCTTAACCATGATTGAAGGCGTGCGTAATCTGGTCGAACATTGTGGTATCGCACTGGATGAAGTGCTGCGTATGGCGACGCTCTATCCGGCACGTGCGATTGGCGTTGAGAAACGTCTCGGCACGCTCGCCGCAGGTAAAGTAGCCAACCTGACTGCATTCACACCTGATTTTAAAATCACCAGGACCATCGTTAACGGTAACGAGGTCGTAACTCAATAAGAGAAAGTATGACACCAGGCGGACAAGCTCAGATAGGTAATGTTGATCTCGTAAAACAGCTTAACAGCGCGGCGGTTTATCGCCTGATTGACCAGTACGGGCCAATCTCGCGGATTCAGATTGCCGAGCAAAGTCAGCTTGCCCCCGCCAGCGTAACCAAAATTACGCGTCAGCTTATCGAACGCGGGCTGATCAAAGAAGTTGATCAGCAGGCCTCCACCGGGGGCCGCCGCGCTATCTCTATCGTCACCGAAACCCGCAATTTCCACGCAATCGGCGTACGGCTTGGTCGTCACGACGCCACCATCACTCTGTTTGATCTTAGTAGCAAAGTGCTGGCAGAAGAACATTACCCGCTGCCGGAACGTACCCAGCAGACGCTGGAACATGCCCTGCTTAACGCCATTGCTCAGTTTATTGATAGCTACCAGCGCAAACTGCGCGAGCTGATCGCCATTTCCGTGATCCTGCCAGGACTTGTTGACCCGGACAGCGGCAAAATTCATTACATGCCGCATATTCAGGTAGAAAACTGGGGGCTGGTAGAAGCACTGGAAGAACGTTTTAAAGTGACCTGTTTTGTCGGCCACGATATCCGCAGTCTGGCGCTGGCAGAGCACTACTTCGGTGCAAGTCAGGATTGCGAAGACTCCATTCTGGTGCGTGTCCATCGCGGAACCGGGGCCGGGATTATCTCTAACGGGCGAATTTTTATCGGGCGCAACGGCAACGTCGGTGAAATTGGCCATATTCAGGTCGAACCGCTGGGTGAACGCTGCCACTGTGGCAACTTTGGCTGCCTGGAAACTATCGCCGCCAACGCTGCCATTGAACAACGGGTGTTGAATCTGTTAAAGCAGGGCTACCAGAGCCGCGTGCCGCTGGACGACTGCACCATCAAAACTATCTGCAAAGCCGCGAACAAAGGCGATAGCCTGGCGTCGGAAGTGATTGAGTATGTCGGTCGTCATCTGGGCAAAACCATCGCCATTGCCATCAACCTGTTTAACCCGCAAAAAATTGTTATTGCCGGAGAAATCACCGAAGCCGATAAAGTGCTGCTCCCTGCTATTGAAAGCTGCATTAATACCCAGGCGCTGAAGGCGTTTCGTACTAATCTGCCGGTGGTACGTTCTGAGCTGGATCACCGCTCGGCAATCGGCGCTTTTGCGCTGGTAAAACGCGCCATGCTCAACGGTATTTTGCTCCAGCATTTGCTGGAAAATTAATGTGCTTTTATAGTGGCGCTTATTGTTGTCAATATTCTGGGTAGTCCATGACCATTAAAAATGTAATTTGCGATATCGACGGCGTGCTGATGCACGATAACGTCGCCGTACCGGGTGCAGCGGAATTTTTGCACGGGATTATGGATAAAGGCCTGCCGCTGGTGTTGCTGACCAACTATCCTTCGCAGACCGGGCAAGATCTGGCGAACCGCTTTGCCACTGCGGGTGTCGATGTGCCGGACAGCGTGTTTTATACCTCCGCGATGGCGACCGCCGATTTCCTGCGTCGCCAGGAAGGCAAGAAAGCGTATGTGGTGGGCGAAGGCGCACTGATTCATGAACTGTACAAAGCCGGTTTCACTATTACCGATGTGAACCCTGATTTTGTGATTGTTGGCGAAACGCGTTCCTACAACTGGGACATGATGCATAAAGCAGCCTATTTCGTCGCTAACGGTGCACGCTTTATCGCCACCAACCCGGACACCCACGGGCGCGGTTTTTATCCGGCCTGTGGCGCGTTGTGTGCAGGGATCGAAAAAATCTCCGGGCGTAAACCGTTCTATGTTGGTAAACCGAGTCCGTGGATCATCCGCGCGGCATTAAACAAAATGCAGGCGCATTCGGAAGAAACGGTGATTGTCGGCGATAACCTGCGTACCGATATTCTGGCGGGCTTCCAGGCGGGTCTGGAGACGATTCTGGTGCTTTCTGGTGTTTCATCGCTCGACGATATCGACAGTATGCCGTTCCGCCCAAGCTGGATTTACCCGTCGGTCGCTGAAATCGACGTTATCTGAATAGCAACCACGCCTCAGGGCGTGGTTTCTTATTTTTAGCCATCATTAAAATCATCCTATTCAATAAAACCCGTCAAAAATTATCGATCCATCAATAAATACGCCACCACACCCTATCCTTTTTCACAAATCAGCAATCGCCATTACGTTTTTTATTTTTCCACCGCCAAATCGCTTGCGCACCGTGCTGCTTTGCGGCATTTTTTTAAACAAGCAAACACAACAAGCAACAAATACCAGGTTAACGGAGAAGGTTATGTGTTCAATTTTTGGCGTATTCGATATCAAAACAGACGCAGTTGAGCTGCGTAAGAAAGCACTCGAGCTGTCACGCCTGATGCGTCATCGTGGCCCGGACTGGTCCGGTATTTATGCCAGCGATAACGCCATTCTCGCCCACGAACGTCTGTCAATTGTTGACGTTAACGCAGGGGCGCAACCTCTCTACAACCAACAAAAAACCCACGTACTGGCGGTAAACGGTGAAATCTACAACCACCAGGCACTGCGCGCCGAATATGGCGATCGTTATCAGTTCCAGACCGGATCTGACTGCGAAGTGATCCTCGCGCTGTATCAGGAAAAAGGGCCGGAATTTCTTGACGACTTGCAGGGCATGTTTGCCTTTGCCCTGTACGACAGCGAAAAAGATGCCTACCTGATTGGTCGCGACCATCTGGGGATCATCCCACTGTATATGGGCTATGACGAACATGGTCAGCTGTATGTGGCCTCAGAAATGAAAGCCCTGGTGCCGGTATGCCGCACGATTAAAGAGTTCCCGGCGGGGAGCTATTTGTGGAGTCAGGACGGCGAAATCCGTTCTTATTATCATCGCGACTGGTTCGACTACGATGCGGTGAAAGATAACGTGACCGACAAAAACGAGCTGCGTCAGGCACTGGAAGATTCCGTTAAAAGCCATCTGATGTCTGATGTGCCTTACGGTGTGCTGCTATCTGGTGGCCTGGATTCCTCAATCATTTCCGCTATCACCAAGAAATACGCCGCCCGTCGCGTGGAAGATCAGGAACGCTCTGAAGCCTGGTGGCCGCAGCTGCACTCCTTTGCTGTAGGTCTGCCGGGTTCACCGGATCTGAAGGCAGCCCAGGAAGTGGCAAACCATCTGGGCACTGTGCATCATGAAATTCACTTCACTGTACAGGAAGGTCTGGACGCCATCCGCGACGTGATTTACCACATCGAAACCTATGATGTGACCACTATTCGCGCTTCAACACCGATGTATTTAATGTCGCGTAAGATCAAGGCGATGGGCATTAAAATGGTGCTGTCCGGTGAAGGATCTGATGAAGTGTTTGGCGGTTATCTATACTTCCACAAAGCGCCGAATGCCAAAGAACTGCATGAAGAGACGGTGCGTAAACTGCTGGCCCTGCATATGTATGACTGCGCGCGTGCCAACAAAGCGATGTCAGCCTGGGGCGTGGAAGCACGCGTTCCGTTCCTCGACAAAAAATTCCTCGACGTGGCGATGCGCATTAACCCACAGGATAAAATGTGCGGTAACGGCAGAATGGAAAAACACATCCTGCGTGAATGTTTTGAAGCGTATCTGCCCGCAAGCGTGGCCTGGCGGCAGAAAGAGCAGTTCTCCGATGGCGTCGGTTACAGTTGGATCGACACCCTGAAAGAAGTGGCGGCGCAGCAGGTTTCTGATCAACAGCTGGAAACTGCCCGCTTCCGCTTCCCGTACAACACGCCGACGTCCAAAGAAGCGTATCTGTACCGCGAGATCTTTGAAGAACTGTTCCCGCTTCCGAGCGCCGCTGAGTGCGTGCCGGGCGGTCCTTCCGTCGCGTGTTCTTCCGCTAAAGCGATTGAGTGGGATGAAGCGTTCAAGAAAATGGACGATCCGTCTGGTCGCGCGGTTGGCGTTCACCAGTCGGCATATAAGTAAGAAATGCGAAACAGCCCCGGTAAAATCCGGGGCTGTTTCAGTTATTGAGGTGCTTGTTGATTCTGATATGCAGTAAGGAAATGTTCCGGGTTTGCCACATCGCTGTTTGACAACTCATTACTGTAGGCCACCGACCAGGTCGCCTGCTCATCCGGAATATGCAGGCTGCCATTCCCCTCTTTCAGGCGTAATAACTCAAAAGATTTGCCCTTAATTACGGCGGTATAGGATTTTTCACCTTCCTGTAATGCTTTCACTTTACAGCGAAAAATCTGGCCATCGATGTCATTATCAACATGCGATACCTGAATGAGGGCTTCATTAGAGGCTTTCGGCCCTATCCGCATCATCCACACCACAGCGCCTTCCTGCCCACGATAGCCAAAAACATATTTACCGATTTCCGGTTTGACCGTATCGGCAAACGCAGATTGCATAAGTAATAACGCACCCATCAGCGCCGTCATAAAACGCAGCATAGTATTCCCTCAATAAATCGCCTGAAGTGGTAGCAGAGATGCAGGCGTAGCGATCCCTGCCCTGTCCTGTTGCAACGGGCCAGTATTTCATAGATTAATTTCCCACCACTATTGTTGAATTCCGAATTTCATCCTGTATGACAAAAGAATGGCTGTAGGGTGGGGAAAAAACACAAAGTAAACAATAATTGACGAATATAGCGCCATGCTGTTCGCAACCTAACCAAACAGTCACTTTCGAGCAATTTTCCTTGAAAAAGAGGTTGACGCTGCAAGGCTCTATACGCATAATGCGCCCCGCAACGCCGATAAGGTATCGCGAAAAAAAAGATGGCTACGTAGCTCAGTTGGTTAGAGCACATCACTCATAATGATGGGGTCACAGGTTCGAATCCCGTCGTAGCCACCATCTTTTTTGCGGGAGTGGCGAAATTGGTAGACGCACCAGATTTAGGTTCTGGCGCCGCAAGGTGTGCGAGTTCAAGTCTCGCCTCCCGCACCATTCACCAGAAAGCGTTGTACGGATGGGGTATCGCCAAGCGGTAAGGCACCGGTTTTTGATACCGGCATTCCCTGGTTCGAATCCAGGTACCCCAGCCATATTCTTCGAGTAAGCGGTTCACCGCCCGGTTATTGGGGTATCGCCAAGCGGTAAGGCACCGGTTTTTGATACCGGCATTCCCTGGTTCGAATCCAGGTACCCCAGCCATCGAAGAAACAATCTGGCTACGTAGCTCAGTTGGTTAGAGCACATCACTCATAATGATGGGGTCACAGGTTCGAATCCCGTCGTAGCCACCAAATTCTGAATGTGTCGAATGTGTTCGGCAAATTCACAAACCAATTTGTTGGGGTATCGCCAAGCGGTAAGGCACCGGATTCTGATTCCGGCATTCCGAGGTTCGAATCCTCGTACCCCAGCCAATTTATTCAAGACGCTTACCTTGTAAGTGCACCCAGTTGGGGTATCGCCAAGCGGTAAGGCACCGGATTCTGATTCCGGCATTCCGAGGTTCGAATCCTCGTACCCCAGCCACATTAAAAAAGCTCGCTTCGGCGAGCTTTTTGCTTTTCTGCGTATATTCAATGTCGGATGCGACGCTGACGCGTCTTATCCGACCTACGGTTGGCATGCATCCGGCAATGTTGTAAGGCTACAACCCTAACGCATATTTCAGCGCCTGACGTTTCAACACGCCAGCACGCTCCGCCGCCATCAAACCAAGATTACGCACAAAACGCAGCGGCGGCAGATTATTACTGAATCCGGCATAAAACAGATCCATACCGCTTTGCATAATGAAGTTATCCGCCATACGCCGCATCTGGTAACGCTTGAGGACAGGATAACTGGCCCACGCTTCACCGTAGCTGCGGGCATTCACCAGAACGTCAATCAGCGCATCAACATCGCGATAACCGAGGTTAACCCCCTGCCCCGCCAACGGATGAATGGTGTGCGCGGCATCGCCCACCAGCGCAAGCCCTGGTTGCACATACTGCAACGCATGGCGACGTGTCAGCGGAAACGCACCAGCGGCAAGCGGTGTCACGTAACCCAGACGCGACGGGAAATGCTTCGCGATTTCCGCCTGGAGCTGCGCCATATTCATATTCTGCAACTGGCGAATACGCGCCGGAGAGTCATACCACACCAGCGACGCCCAGTTATCAAACAGCGGCAAAAACGCACGCGGCCCGTCCGGAGTAAACTGCTGCCAGGTGCTGTCGCCGGGATCATTCTCGCACTGTACGCTAATCAACATACACGACTGCGCATACTGCCAGGCATGAACGCCAATTCCCGCTATCTGCCGCACCTGCGAATTTGCGCCATCGGCACCAATCACCAGCTTCGCGCGGATCGTTTCACCGCCCTTCAGTTCCAGCTCCTGAAGATCATTATGGCGATGCAGCGCAATCAGCGAGCCTGGCACACGTAACGTTACTTTCGGATGCGCTTCCAGCGCCTGCCACAGCGCCTGTTGCAGGACAGTGTTTTCCACCATGTAGCCAAGCAACGGTAGCTTAAGTTCAGCGGCGTCAAACACCACATGCGCCGTTTCCCACTCCCACGTTTCCAGTCTGCGGTAAGGATGGCAACGCATAGCCTGTACTGCATCCCAGACCCCTAACCCTTTAAGCAATGATACCGAAGCCGCACTAATCGCCGAGATCCGCACGTCCGGCTGGCTGTCAGCGACAAACGGTGCAGGTTGGGCATGTTCGATAACCATTACCGAAAATCCGTGCTGAGCCAGTCCCAGCGCCAGTGCGCCGCCGACCATTCCTCCGCCGACAATGGCAATTTCCGTTGGTTGATTTGTCATGGTCAATCATCCTGTTAGCAATATGCTTTAAGTTTACAGGATTTTTACCCCCAAGGGCTGATAACGCTCATACTGGTCACAACGGCAGCAAAGCATTACACTATGCGCCCTGCATTCCTGGCTACTATTTCGCAAGAGCAAGTCGATGACCAAAAAACTCCATATTAAAACCTGGGGCTGTCAGATGAACGAGTACGATTCATCGAAGATGGCCGATCTGCTGGATGCCACCCACGGCTATCAACTGACCGATGTGGCGGAAGAAGCGGATGTGCTGCTGCTGAACACCTGCTCAATCCGCGAGAAGGCTCAGGAAAAAGTCTTCCATCAGTTGGGTCGCTGGAAACTGTTAAAAGAGAAGAATCCAGACCTGATTATCGGCGTCGGCGGCTGCGTGGCATCGCAAGAAGGCGAGCACATTCGCCAGCGCGCCCACTATGTCGATATTATTTTTGGGCCGCAAACGCTGCACCGTCTGCCGGAGATGATCAACTCCGTGCGCGGCGACCGCAGCCCGGTTGTAGATATCAGCTTCCCGGAAATCGAGAAGTTTGACCGTCTGCCGGAACCGCGCGCCGAAGGGCCGACCGCGTTTGTCTCCATCATGGAAGGCTGCAATAAATATTGCACCTACTGCGTAGTGCCTTACACCCGTGGTGAAGAGGTAAGCCGTCCGTCCGACGATATTCTGTTTGAAATTGCCCAGCTTGCGGCTCAGGGCGTGCGTGAAGTCAACCTGCTCGGTCAGAACGTGAACGCCTGGCGTGGTGAGAACTACGACGGCACCACCGGATCGTTTGCCGACCTGCTGCGTCTGGTTGCGGCGATCGACGGGATCGATCGTATTCGCTTTACCACCAGCCATCCGATCGAATTCACCGACGATATCATCGAAGTGTACCGCGACACGCCGGAGCTGGTGAGTTTCCTGCATCTGCCGGTACAGAGCGGTTCCGATCGCATTCTGAACCTGATGGGACGTACCCATACAGCGCTGGAGTACAAAGCGATCATCCGTAAACTGCGTGCGGCGCGTCCGGATATTCAGATCAGTTCTGACTTCATCGTTGGCTTCCCTGGCGAAACCACCGAAGACTTCGAGAAAACGATGAAGCTGATTGCCGACGTCAATTTCGACATGAGCTACAGCTTTATCTTCTCTGCACGTCCGGGTACGCCAGCCGCCGATATGGTTGATGATGTTCCGGAAGAAGAGAAGAAGCAGCGTCTGTATATTCTGCAAGAACGTATTAATCAGCAAGCGATGGCATGGAGCCGCCGGATGCTCGGCACCACCCAGCGTATTCTGGTAGAAGGTACATCGCGTAAGAGCATCATGGAGCTTTCCGGTCGCACTGAAAATAACCGCGTGGTCAACTTTGAAGGCACGCCAGATATGATCGGTAAATTCGTCGATGTAGAAATTACCGACGTCTACCCGAACTCTCTGCGCGGTAAAGTGGTGCGTACTGAAGATGAAATGGGTCTGCGCGTGGCAGAAACACCGGAATCGGTCATTGCCCGTACCCGCAAAGAAAACGACCTTGGCGTGGGTTATTATCAGCCGTAATTCTCAGGCCTGCCGTTCCGGTGGGCCTTGTTTTTTCTCTCTTTATCCCCATCTTTATCGCAATGCTTGCGCCTTTTTCCTGTGGCGTGAATAATTTCCTTATAGGCCGGTGAATGTTCAGCTTCCGGCGGCATACAGATAAGAGGAACGGTTTGAACATAGACACTCGCGAAATCACCCTGGAGCCAGCAGACAACGCGCGTCTGTTGAGCCTGTGCGGCCCGTTTGATGACAACATCAAACAACTCGAACGCCGTCTCGGCATCGAAATCAATCGCCGCGATAACCACTTTAAACTGACCGGCCGTCCGATTTGCGTCACCGCTGCGGCAGACATTCTGCGTAGCCTGTATGTCGATACCGCCCCGATGCGCGGTCAGATTCAGGATATCGAACCGGAACAGATCCACCTTGCAATTAAAGAAGCGCGGGTACTGGAGCAAAGCGCGGAGAGCGTGCCGGAGTACGGCAAAGCGGTCAATATCAAAACCAAACGCGGCGTAATTAAGCCGCGCACGCCAAACCAGGCGCAGTACATCGCCAATATTCTCGACCATGACATCACCTTCGGCGTTGGCCCGGCGGGTACGGGTAAAACCTACCTGGCAGTGGCTGCGGCAGTTGATGCCCTGGAGCGTCAGGAAATTCGCCGTATTTTGCTGACTCGTCCGGCAGTAGAAGCCGGTGAGAAGCTGGGCTTCCTGCCTGGCGATTTAAGCCAGAAAGTAGACCCCTATCTGCGCCCACTGTACGACGCGCTGTTTGAAATGCTGGGCTTTGAGAAAGTCGAGAAACTGATTGAGCGCAACGTTATTGAAGTCGCGCCGCTGGCCTATATGCGTGGTCGTACGCTGAACGACGCGTTTATCATTCTCGATGAGAGCCAGAACACTACCATCGAACAGATGAAGATGTTCCTGACCCGTATCGGTTTTAACTCAAAAGCGGTTATCACCGGCGACGTCACGCAGATCGACTTGCCGCGTAATACTAAATCAGGCTTACGTCACGCTATCGAAGTGTTAGCCGATGTCGAAGAGATCAGCTTTAACTTCTTCCACAGCGAAGACGTGGTTCGTCACCCGGTGGTGGCGCGTATCGTTAACGCTTATGAAGCCTGGGAAGAAGCCGAACAAAAACGTAAAGCGGCGCTGGCAGCAGAACGCAAGCGCGAAGAACAGGAACAAAAATGAGTCAGGTGATCCTCGATTTACAACTGGCATGTGAAGATAATTCCGGGTTACCGGAAGAGAGCCAGTTTCAAACATGGCTGAATGCGGTGATCCCGCAGTTTCAGGAAGAGTCGGAAGTGACTATTCGCGTGGTCGATACCGCCGAAAGCCACAGTCTGAATCTGACCTATCGCGGTAAGGATAAGCCGACCAACGTGCTCTCCTTCCCGTTTGAAGTGCCGCCTGGCATGGAAATGTCGCTACTGGGCGATCTGGTTATCTGCCGTCAGGTGGTTGAGAAGGAAGCTCAGGAGCAAGGCAAACCACTGGAGGCGCACTGGGCGCATATGGTGGTGCACGGCAGTCTGCATTTGTTAGGTTACGATCACATCGAAGATGACGAAGCAGAAGAAATGGAAGCCCTCGAAACAGAGATTATGCTTGCTCTGGGCTATGAGGATCCGTACATTGCCGAGAAAGAATAATTTGCCAGGCATTTGACTGGCAGACGTCCCCGCCGTTGGTGATTAACGACGGCGTTTTGATTAACTAACATGAGAACCCATACGACGCCATGAGCGACGACAATTCACACAGTAGTGACACGATAAGCAACAAGAAGGGATTTTTCTCCCTGTTACTCAGCCAACTTTTCCACGGTGAACCGAAAAACCGTGACGAACTGCTGGCGCTGATCCGTGATTCCGGGCAGAACGACCTTATCGACGAAGATACGCGCGATATGCTCGAAGGGGTGATGGACATCGCAGACCAACGCGTCCGCGACATCATGATCCCCCGCTCCCAGATGATTACCCTGAAACGCAACCAGACACTGGACGAATGCCTTGATGTCATCATCGAGTCCGCCCACTCACGTTTCCCGGTGATTAGCGAAGACAAAGATCACATTGAAGGGATTCTGATGGCGAAAGACTTGCTGCCGTTTATGCGCAGCGATGCTGAAGCCTTCAGCATGGACAAAGTGTTACGTCAGGCGGTTGTCGTTCCTGAAAGTAAGCGCGTAGACCGGATGCTGAAAGAGTTTCGCTCTCAGCGTTACCACATGGCGATCGTCATTGACGAATTCGGTGGGGTTTCCGGTCTGGTGACCATTGAAGACATCCTGGAACTGATTGTTGGTGAGATTGAAGACGAGTATGACGAAGAAGATGATATCGACTTCCGTCAGTTGAGTCGTCATACCTGGACCGTGCGCGCACTGGCTTCCATTGAAGACTTCAACGAAGCGTTCGGCACCCACTTTAGCGATGAAGAAGTCGACACTATTGGTGGTCTGGTGATGCAGGCATTTGGGCATCTTCCGGCGCGTGGTGAAACCATCGACATCGACGGTTACCAGTTCAAAGTGGCGATGGCCGACAGTCGGCGTATTATTCAGGTTCATGTCAAAATTCCGGATGACTCACCCCAGCCAAAGCTGGATGAATAAAACCGAAACTGGATAGATAACTACATGGCTTTTGCCTCATTAATTGAACGCCAGCGCATTCGCCTGCTGCTGGCGTTATTATTCGGTGCCTGCGGAACGCTGGCCTTCTCTCCTTACGACGTCTGGCCTGCGGCGATTATTTCGCTGATGGGGCTTCAGGCGTTGACCTTTAACCGTCGTCCACTCCAGTCTGCCGCTATTGGCTTCTGCTGGGGATTTGGCCTCTTTGGCAGCGGTATTAACTGGGTCTATGTCAGCATTGCGACCTTTGGTGGGATGCCTGGCCCGGTTAACATCTTCCTGGTGGTGCTGCTGGCGGCGTATCTGTCGCTTTATACCGGGCTGTTTGCTGGCGTGCTGTCGCGTCTGTGGCCGAAAATCACCTGGCTACGCGTGGCGATTGCCGCTCCTGCTCTCTGGCAAGTGACCGAGTTTCTGCGCGGTTGGGTACTGACCGGATTCCCGTGGTTACAGTTCGGCTATAGCCAGATTGACGGCCCGTTAAAAGGGCTGGCACCGATAATGGGCGTGGAAGCCATTAACTTCCTGCTAATGATGGTTAGCGGCCTGCTGGCACTGGCGTTAGTCAAACGCAACTGGCGTCCGCTGGTGGTGGCCGTCGTGCTGTTTGCCCTTCCCTTCCCGCTGCGTTACATCCAGTGGTTTACCCCGCAACCGGAGAAAACCATTCAGGTTTCGATGGTTCAGGGCGATATTCCGCAATCGCTGAAATGGGACGAAGGCCAGCTTCTTAATACGCTGAAGATTTACTACAACGCAACGGCACCGCTGATGGGCAAATCATCGTTGATTATCTGGCCGGAGTCGGCGATAACCGATCTGGAAATTAATCAGCAACCGTTCCTCAAAGCACTGGACGGTGAGTTGCGCGATAAAGGTAGCTCGCTGGTAACCGGGATTGTTGACGCACGTCTCAATAAGCAGAACCGCTACGATACCTACAACACCATCATCACGCTGGGTAAAGGTGCGCCGTACAGCTACGAATCAGCCGATCGCTATAACAAAAACCATCTGGTGCCGTTTGGCGAGTTTGTCCCGCTGGAGTCGATTCTGCGTCCGTTAGCACCGTTCTTTGATCTGCCGATGTCGTCGTTCAGCCGTGGGCCATATATCCAGCCGCCGCTGTCGGTAAATGGTATTGAGCTTACTGCGGCTATTTGCTACGAAATCATTCTCGGCGAGCAAGTGCGCGATAACTTCCGCCCGGATACCGACTATCTGCTGACTATCTCCAACGATGCGTGGTTTGGTAAGTCTATTGGTCCATGGCAGCACTTCCAGATGGCGCGAATGCGTGCGTTGGAGCTGGCGCGCCCATTGCTGCGTAGCACCAACAACGGTATTACGGCGGTGATTGGCCCGCAGGGTGAGATTCAGGCAATGATCCCGCAGTTCACCCGCGAAGTGTTGACCACTAACGTGACGCCGACTACCGGACTCACACCGTACGCACGTACCGGCAACTGGCCGCTGTGGGTGCTTACGGCGCTGTTTGGTTTTGCCGCTGTGTTGATGAGTCTGCGTCAGCGACGTAAACGTTGATGTGAATGATGCGCTGGCCTGCAAAATTGCATCATTTTTGCAGGCTAGATAAACCGTTAACACCGCATCCGGTATCAACAAAACGTACTTTCTCATTGAGCTGTGGGGCGTGATTATCATGCCCCTTTTTTCTTACGGTTCAGGGATACAAGCCACATCACCATATTGGGGATGCCGAATAATTGCCTGCGGATCAAGCGAGCGCGTCCTGTCCATTTGGATTAACCCGTTCTTCGCCATAACAAATATCTTTCTACCATCCGCTGAAAAACGAAGATGATTAACGTAGCTGGCAGGATAAACGCCAATAATCTGCCCGGCATTAATATTGAGCAGGATGACATAACCTTGCAGGCCATATGACACCAACGCTAAATACTGACCGTCCGGGCTAATACCCTCAACGGAATAAACGCTCCTGCTACACCATTGCGTCATAATGCTGGCTTGTTGATCCCCTACGCTTATACGTGAAATCCCCTGACTATCGGCAAAAATAATCTCACCATTTTTGGTCGGAATCCCATCGCAGAAACGACACCACGCGCATCACCTGTGGGAAAGTCTTCTTTCTGATGCGTGATGGTATTGATGCGTACAATGTCGCCTCTGACCATACCGGGTATCAACAATGTTTTTTCATCCGGGGAAAGTGCCATAACCCAGGCGCCTGGTTTACCGCTCGTCCCCGTCCCGTCGTATTTCTCCAGCGGGATATCCGCCACATGCTGATAAGTCACCAGATCAATGGCTGACACACTATTACTGGTGCGATTCATCACCCAGGCTTTTGTGCCATCACGCGAGAGGATAAGACTGTCAGGATGTGCACCGGTGGTAATCGACTGAATAATCTCCCCCGTCGCCACGTTAATGACCGATAACGCATTCGCTTCAAATGAAGTTGCATAAAGCAACGTTTCATCCGGGCTTAACGCCAGCGATCTGACGGCCTGATCTTTACAGCCACCACAATGTTTGAGTGACTTTTCTTTCGCTATGGGCGCTGTAAAGGTATGCAGGATTTTCTTTTGTCCGAGGTCGAAAACAACAATGCTGTTGGTGTTTTCAATTGCGGCATACAACGTATTACCATCCCGACTGATCGCCATATCATGGATATCGGCAATCTCAGCGAGTAAATCACCACTGGCCTGCTCACGACTTACCGGAGCGGATAATGTTTCCGTGAGGGCGTTGCGCTCCTCCATTAACTGCTGCTTTTTTTGTCGTCGCTCTTGTTCAATCTCCTGCGGATAAAACGCTTCACGCAGGCTTTGCCTGACCTGTAAAACTGATTCATCAATCTGCTGCTGCACAAGCCAGATAGCCCCGGTCAGAAGAAGAGTGACCGCAACAATAATCCCGCCTTCCGTAACGAATCGGTTTTGCCCAACTAAACGCGCGCTCAGCCAACCCAACGCGCCACCCGCAATCAGGCCGCCAATGTGGCAAGCGTTATCTATTCCTGTTTGCCGGGCACCGTACAACAGTGTCAGCGCCACCATACCCAACAGAGGAAATACTCGCCGCTGGTTTTTATGGTGTGTGCCCGCACCTGAAGCAAGCTGTGTTGCTATCGCAGCGCCAGCTATTCCCATAATTGCCCCGGATGCCCCAACGCTGATGACTATCTGCTCACTTTCGCGTAACGCATAACAGGCGCTGGTGAGCCCACCAAAGATGCCGGAGAATAACCAGATAATCAGGAGCCGCCATTTCCCCAGTATCCGTTCCGCCACTGTCCCCACCACCAGGAGTGCAAACATATTCATCAGCAAATGGGAAAAACTACTGTGCAGAAAAACACTGCTCAATAAGCGCCAGGATTCATCCGACAACGTGAGAGAAGCAACGTTAGCGCCGAGATGGATGAGTGCGGATTGATCGACTTCTTCGTAACTCATCCATTGTGCGAGGTAACAAAATATCCCAACACAGAGCGCAAAAAGGATCAGGGTTATTGCGGGTAATTGAACATTTAACGGCTTAACCGAAGATGCAGACATAAGGTGATTCTTCCTTGAAAAGACTAGTAAAAAGCATTTTCCCGTGTGTAGTTATCATCCCGGCAAACGTCCCACACCGAAAAGTTAACACTGTCCGAAATATGACTTTTTCAGCCTAAAATTACAATCGTAATTAATTCACCCCTAAGTATTTTTTGGCATGTAAGTTGCTTTATTTACTGTGTAAGCAATGAAATCAGCCGCGACGCAACCGGGTTGCACCACCACAAATCAGCGGTAGCACCAAAAAGGTGCAGTTTAAGAATTTTGCTTCGGAATGGTGCGGCGCATCTCGCAAAAATAAACAATAAAACAGCAATACCTTTACATTTATCCAAACTAAATGTTACCTAACAAACACAACACTGCACAATAAAGTCGCAGATGATAACAACACAAACACTCACAACGGGTATCCATGCGTTTTTAACGCAGAAGATAAAGGAGTTGGATATGCAATTACGTAAACCTGCCACAGCAATCCTGGCCCTGGCGCTTTCCGCAGGACTGGCACAGGCAGATGACGCCGCCCCGGCAGCAGGCAGCACGCTGGACAAAATCGCCAAAAACGGCGTGATTGTCGTCGGTCACCGTGAATCTTCAGTACCTTTCTCTTATTACGACAATCAGCAAAAAGTGGTGGGCTACTCGCAGGATTACTCCAACGCCATTGTTGAAGCAGTGAAAAAGAAACTCAACAAACCGGACTTACAGGTGAAATTGATTCCGATCACCTCACAAAACCGTATTCCACTGCTGCAAAACGGCACTTTCGATTTTGAATGCGGTTCTACCACCAACAATGCCGAACGCCAAAAACAGGCGGCTTTCTCTGACACTATTTTCGTGGTCGGTACGCGCCTGTTGACCAAAAAGGGTGGCGATATCAAAGATTTCGCCGATCTGAAAGGCAAAGCCGTAGTCGTCACTTCCGGCACTACCTCTGAAGTTTTGCTCAACAAACTGAATGAAGAGCAAAAAATGAATATGCGAATTATCAGCGCCAAAGATCACGGTGACTCTTTCCGTACCCTGGAAAGCGGTCGTGCCGTTGCCTTTATGATGGATGATGCTCTGCTGGCTGGTGAACGTGCGAAAGCGAAGAAACCAGACAACTGGGAAATCGTCGGCAAGCCGCAGTCTCAGGAAGCCTACGGTTGCATGTTGCGTAAAGACGATCCGCAGTTCAAAAAGCTGATGGATGACACTATCGCTCAGGTGCAGACCTCCGGTGAAGCGGAAAAATGGTTTGATAAGTGGTTCAAAAATCCAATTCCGCCGAAAAACCTGAACATGAATTTCGAACTGTCGGACGAAATGAAAGCACTGTTCAAAGAACCGAATGACAAGGCACTGAACTAATTACAAGAACCAGGGGCGGAAATTCCAGCCCTCTCGATTGTTACGTAGCACGGACAGACTATACGCCTGGTGGTCGTTCCCCATCGGGCCTGAAAACCGCAATACGCTGGGTAACAATCTTCGAGGGTAGCAGTTAACGCTGCTACCCTCTTTTTTCTGGAGTAGATTTATGTCTATAGACTGGAACTGGGGTATTTTTTTACAACAAGCCCCGTTCGGCAACACCACCTATCTTGGTTGGATCTGGAGTGGTTTTCAGGTGACGATCGCTTTGTCGATCTGCGCCTGGATTATCGCTTTCCTCGTCGGTTCATTTTTCGGCATTTTACGTACCGTTCCAAACCGTTTTCTCTCCGGTCTGGGTACGTTGTATGTCGAACTGTTCCGCAACGTGCCGTTGATTGTGCAATTCTTTACCTGGTATCTGGTGATCCCGGAGTTGCTGCCAGAGAAAATCGGCATGTGGTTTAAGGCGGAACTGGACCCTAATATTCAATTTTTCCTTTCATCCATGCTCTGCCTGGGGTTGTTTACCGCCGCCCGTGTTTGCGAACAGGTACGCGCCGCTATTCAGTCGCTGCCGCGTGGGCAAAAAAATGCCGCGCTGGCGATGGGTCTGACGCTACCGCAGGCTTACCGCTACGTACTGTTGCCTAACGCGTATCGCGTTATCGTCCCGCCGATGACCTCCGAGATGATGAACCTGGTGAAAAACTCCGCCATCGCCTCGACTATCGGTCTGGTAGATATGGCGGCGCAGGCGGGTAAATTACTCGATTACTCCGCTCACGCCTGGGAGTCGTTTACCGCCATTACGCTTGCGTATGTGTTGATTAACGCGGTTATCATGCTGGTAATGACGCTGGTTGAACGTAAAGTTCGCCTGCCCGGCAACATGGGGGGCAAATAATGTACGAGTTTGACTGGAGTTCCATTGTCCCTTCCCTGCCATATCTGCTGGATGGGCTGGTGATCACCCTGAAAATCACCGTCACGGCAGTGGTGATTGGTATTTTATGGGGCACCATGCTGGCGGTGATGCGCTTGTCCAGCTTTGCGCCCGTAGCGTGGTTTGCCAAAGCCTACGTTAACGTATTCCGCTCGATTCCTTTAGTTATGGTTTTGCTGTGGTTTTACCTGATTGTGCCGGGATTTCTGCAAAACGTGCTGGGATTATCGCCAAAAAATGATATCCGTTTAATTTCGGCAATGGTGGCGTTTTCGATGTTTGAAGCGGCCTACTATTCAGAGATTATCCGTGCCGGTATTCAAAGTATTTCCCGTGGTCAGTCGAGCGCCGCGCTGGCGTTGGGGATGACCCACTGGCAGTCGATGAAACTGATTATTCTGCCGCAGGCGTTCCGCGCGATGGTGCCGCTGCTGCTCACTCAGGGCATCGTACTGTTCCAGGATACCTCACTGGTGTATGTGTTATCGCTGGCCGATTTCTTCCGTACCGCCTCAACCATCGGTGAGCGTGATGGTACGCAGGTTGAGATGATCCTGTTTGCCGGGTTTGTTTATTTCGTTATTAGCCTTAGCGCGTCGTTGTTGGTCAGCTACTTGAAAAGAAGGACAGCATAATGATTACCCTGAAAAATGTTTCAAAATGGTATGGTCACTTTCAGGTGCTGACCGACTGCTCAACCGAAGTGAAAAAAGGCGAAGTGGTGGTGGTTTGCGGCCCGTCTGGTTCCGGCAAATCAACGCTGATTAAAACCGTCAACGGCCTCGAACCGGTGCAGCAAGGTGAAATCACCGTCGATGGTATCGTGGTTAACGACAAGAAAACCGATCTGGCAAAGCTGCGTTCCCGCGTCGGGATGGTGTTCCAGCATTTCGAGTTGTTCCCCCATTTGTCGATTATTGAAAACCTGACCCTGGCGCAGGTGAAAGTGCTTAAACGCGATAAAGCACCCGCTCGTGAAAAAGCATTGAAATTGCTGGAGCGCGTAGGACTTTCCGCACATGCCAATAAATTTCCAGCGCAGCTTTCCGGCGGTCAACAGCAGCGTGTGGCAATCGCTCGCGCATTGTGCATGGACCCTATTGCGATGCTGTTCGACGAACCGACATCAGCGCTGGATCCGGAGATGATCAACGAAGTGCTGGACGTGATGGTCGAACTGGCGAACGAAGGAATGACCATGATGGTGGTGACCCACGAAATGGGCTTTGCCCGTAAAGTGGCGAATCGGGTGATCTTTATGGACGAGGGTAAAATTGTCGAAGACTCGCCGAAAGACGCTTTCTTCGATGATCCGAAATCGGACCGCGCAAAAGACTTCCTCGCGAAAATCCTGCATTAATCACTCTGGCGCGCATACCCAAGTGCGCGCCATCTCACGCTTTATCGTTTCGCTCCTCGTATCTGTTACATCCTGGCGGTACCCTTGTCGCAAAGAAGCACACAACAAGGAGCAACAATGGCACTGCCAATTCTGTTAGATTGCGACCCAGGTCATGATGACGCTATCGCAATAGTTCTCGCCCTCGCCTCACCAGAGCTTGATGTCAAAGCAATTACGTCTTCCGCCGGAAACCAGACTCCAGAAAAAACCTTACGCAATGTTCTGCGTATGCTGACCTTGCTTAATCGCACCGATATTCCGGTAGCAGGCGGCGCGGTAAAACCATTAATGCGTGATTTGATTATCGCGGACAATGTGCACGGCGAAAGCGGTCTCGACGGCCCGGCATTACCGGAACCGACGTTCGCACCGCAAAACTGTACGGCGGTGGAGCTGATGGCGAAAACGCTGCGTGAAAGTGCGGAACCTGTCACCATTGTTTCTACCGGGCCGCAAACGAACGTTGCCTTGCTGCTCAATAGCCATCCGGAACTGCATAGCAAAATTGCCCGTATCGTGATTATGGGCGGCGCAATGGGGCTTGGTAACTGGACGCCTGCGGCTGAATTTAATATTTACGTTGACCCGGAAGCGGCAGAAATTGTCTTCCAGTCAGGAATTCCGGTGGTGATGGCCGGTCTGGATGTTACTCACAAAGCACAAATCCACGTTGAAGACACTGAGCGTTTCCGCGCGATTGGCAACCCTGTTTCAACCATTGTTGCCGAACTGCTGGATTTCTTCCTCGAATATCATAAAGACGAAAAATGGGGCTTTGTCGGCGCACCGCTGCATGACCCATGCACCATCGCCTGGCTGTTGAAACCCGAGTTGTTTACCACTGTTGAGCGCTGGGTTGGCGTGGAAACACAGGGGAAATATACCCAGGGGATGACGGTTGTTGATTATTATTATCTGACTGACAATAAACCGAATGCCACTGTAATGGTCGATGTTGATCGTCAGGGCTTTGTTGATTTACTGGCAGAGCGGCTGAAATTTTACGCTTAATCACTCGCCGGATGACATCACGCCATCCGGCACCACTCATTTCATTACGGCTCGAACGGACGTCTCTGGAACTGATCATGACCACATTTCGGGCATAGCGTCAGCACTTCCGGTGTATAGATCGGGAGATGGAAGTGACATTTCTCGCAGACCAGATTTCCCAGCCCTACCACTTCTCCGCTGTGATAAACCCCATGATGATTGAGGTCCTGGAAAACTTCGCGCCATTCAAGCTGCGTTTTATCGGTGATGTCTGCCAGCTCCTGCCACAAGCTTTCTTTAATCACCCGCATAAAGACGCTGTCAGACTCTTCTTTCAGGCTCTCTTCATAGCTCATGGCGAACTCTTCCAGGTCACGTCTGACAGCTCGCGTCAGCTCATCGACCTCGGTTCGCGTTAACTCCCCTGTTTTTATTACGCGCTCGCGCGCCTGTTCCACCAGTGCGTCGATATCACGTTCGCCATTGCGCAGGCGTTCGCTCAATGACGCGACCAGTTCACGGTAATATTGAGCAACCTTGTTCATCGTTTCATCTCCCGGGTCGTTAACTGACTATAATAATAGACGTTCTTTGTTCCTTGCTTTGCTAATACGCCCACAAACTCTGTAAATTAATGTATGAATAATCCGGGCATCATTTCAACGTCGAGTGCGCGAAAGGCTGTTTTGACGCGGACGTTTGGGCTATGCTATGCGGATCTGAAAAACCACCTCAACGCTACATTTGTAGCCGTATTGAAAACAGGACCACTGGCTGCCATGCAAGAGCAATACCGCCCGGAAGAGATAGAATCCAAAGTACAGCTTCATTGGGATGAGAAGCGCACATTTGAAGTAACCGAAGACGAGAGCAAAGAGAAGTATTACTGCCTGTCTATGCTTCCCTATCCTTCTGGTCGACTACACATGGGCCACGTACGTAACTACACCATCGGTGACGTGATCGCCCGCTACCAGCGTATGCTGGGCAAAAACGTCCTGCAGCCGATCGGCTGGGACGCGTTTGGTCTGCCTGCGGAAGGCGCGGCGGTGAAAAACAACACCGCTCCGGCACCGTGGACGTACGACAACATCGCGTACATGAAAAACCAGCTCAAAATGCTGGGCTTTGGTTATGACTGGAGCCGCGAGCTGGCAACCTGTACGCCGGAATACTACCGTTGGGAACAGAAATTCTTCACCGAGCTGTATAAAAAAGGCCTGGTATATAAAAAGACTTCTGCGGTCAACTGGTGCCCGAACGACCAGACCGTACTGGCGAACGAACAAGTTATCGACGGCTGCTGCTGGCGCTGCGATACCAAAGTTGAACGTAAAGAGATCCCGCAGTGGTTTATCAAAATCACTGCTTACGCTGACGAGCTGCTCAACGATCTGGATAAACTGGATCACTGGCCAGACACCGTTAAAACAATGCAGCGTAACTGGATCGGTCGTTCCGAAGGCGTGGAAATCACCTTCAACGTTAACGACTATGACAACACGCTGACCGTTTACACTACCCGCCCGGACACCTTTATGGGTTGTACCTACCTGGCGGTAGCGGCGGGTCATCCGCTGGCACAGAAAGCGGCGGAAAATAATCCTGAACTGGCCGCCTTTATTGACGAATGCCGTAACACCAAAGTTGCCGAAGCTGAAATGGCGACGATGGAGAAAAAAGGCGTCGATACTGGCTTTAAAGCGGTTCACCCATTAACGGGCGAAGAAATTCCCGTTTGGGCAGCAAACTTCGTATTGATGGAATACGGCACAGGCGCAGTTATGGCGGTTCCGGGTCACGACCAGCGCGACTACGAGTTTGCCTCTAAATACGGCCTGAATATCAAACCGGTTATCCTTGCAGCTGACGGCTCTGAGCCAGATCTTTCTCAGCAAGCCCTGACTGAAAAAGGCGTGCTGTTCAACTCTGGCGAGTTCAACGGTCTTGACCATGAAGCGGCCTTCAACGCTATCGCCGATAAACTGACTGCGATGGGCGTTGGCGAGCGTAAAGTGAACTACCGTCTGCGCGACTGGGGTGTTTCCCGTCAACGTTACTGGGGCGCGCCGATTCCGATGGTGACGCTGGAAGACGGTACTGTAATGCCGACCCCGGACGACCAACTGCCGGTGATCCTGCCGGAAGATGTGGTGATGGACGGCATTACCAGCCCGATTAAAGCAGATCCGGAGTGGGCAAAAACTACCGTTAACGGTATGCCAGCACTGCGTGAAACCGACACTTTCGACACCTTTATGGAGTCCTCCTGGTACTATGCGCGCTACACTTGCCCGGAGTACAAAGAAGGTATGCTGGATTCCAAAGCGGCTAACTACTGGCTGCCGGTGGATATTTACATTGGTGGTATCGAACACGCCATTATGCACCTGCTCTACTTCCGCTTCTTCCACAAACTGATGCGTGATGCAGGCATGGTGAACTCTGACGAACCAGCGAAACAGTTGCTGTGTCAGGGTATGGTGCTGGCAGATGCCTTCTACTATGTTGGTGAAAACGGCGAACGTAACTGGGTTTCCCCGGTTGATGCTATCGTTGAACGTGACGAGAAAGGCCGTATCGTGAAAGCGAAAGACGCGGTAGGTCATGAACTGGTTTATACCGGCATGAGCAAAATGTCCAAGTCGAAGAACAACGGTATCGACCCTCAGGTGATGGTTGAACGTTACGGCGCGGACACCGTTCGTCTGTTTATGATGTTTGCTTCTCCGGCTGATATGACTCTCGAATGGCAGGAATCCGGCGTGGAAGGGGCTAACCGCTTCCTGAAACGTGTCTGGAAACTGGTGTACGAGCACACAGCAAAAGGTGATGTTGCGGCACTGAACGTTGATGCGCTGACTGAAGATCAGAAAGCGCTGCGTCGCGATGTGCATAAAACAATCGCTAAAGTGACCGATGATATCGGCCGTCGTCAGACCTTCAACACCGCAATTGCGGCGATTATGGAGCTGATGAACAAACTGGCGAAAGCACCGACCGATGGCGAGCAGGATCGCGCTCTGATGCAGGAAGCACTGCTGGCCGTTGTCCGTATGCTTAACCCGTTCACCCCGCACATCTGCTTCACGCTGTGGCAGGAACTGAAAGGCGAAGGCGATATCGACAACGCGCCGTGGCCGGTTGCTGACGAAAAAGCGATGGTGGAAGACTCCACGCTGGTCGTGGTGCAGGTTAACGGTAAAGTCCGTGCAAAAATCACCGTTCCGGTGGACGCAACGGAAGAACAGGTTCGCGAACGTGCTGGCCAGGAACATCTGGTAGCAAAATATCTTGATGGCGTTACTGTACGTAAAGTGATTTACGTACCAGGTAAACTCCTCAATCTGGTCGTTGGCTAAGCGCGGGAGGAAGCGTGCGATATCTGGCAACATTGTTGTTATCTCTGGCGGTGTTAATCACCGCCGGGTGTGGCTGGCATCTGCGTGATACCACGCAGGTTCCTTCCACTATGAAGGTCATGATCCTGGACTCAGGCGATCCGAACGGGCCATTAAGCCGTGCGGTGCGTAATCAGTTACGTCTGAATGGTGTCGAGTTGCTTGATAAAGAAACCACGCGTAAGGACGTTCCATCCCTGCGTTTGGGTAAAGTGAGCATCGCGAAAGATACCGCATCGGTATTCCGTAACGGTCAAACAGCAGAGTATCAGATGATCATGACGGTGAATGCGACCGTGTTGATCCCCGGCCGTGACATCTACCCGATTAGCGCTAAAGTCTTCCGTTCGTTCTTCGATAACCCGCAAATGGCATTAGCGAAAGATAACGAACAAGACATGATCGTAAAAGAGATGTACGACCGTGCTGCCGAACAGCTGATTCGTAAGCTGCCAAGCATCCGTGCTGCGGATATTCGTTCCGACGAAGAACAGACGTCGACCACAACGGATACTCCGGCAACGCCTGCACGCGTCTCTACCACGCTGGGTAACTGATGATTCGGTTGTACCCGGAACAACTCCGCGCGCAGCTCAATGAAGGGCTGCGCGCGGCGTATCTTTTACTTGGTAACGATCCTCTGTTATTGCAGGAAAGCCAGGACGCTGTTCGTCAGGTAGCTGCGGCACAAGGATTCGAAGAACACCACACTTTTTCCATTGATCCCAACACTGACTGGAATGCGATCTTTTCGTTATGCCAGGCTATGAGTCTGTTTGCCAGTCGACAAACGCTATTGCTGTTGTTACCAGAAAACGGACCGAATGCGGCGATCAATGAACAACTTCTCACACTCACCGGACTTCTGCATGACGACCTGCTGTTGATCGTCCGCGGTAATAAATTAAGCAAAGCGCAAGAAAATGCCGCCTGGTTTACTGCTCTTGCGAATCGCAGCGTGCAGGTGACCTGTCAGACACCGGAGCAGGCTCAGCTTCCCCGCTGGGTTGCTGCGCGTGCAAAACAGCTCAACTTAGAACTGGATGACGCTGCAAACCAAGTGCTCTGCTACTGTTATGAAGGTAACCTGCTGGCGCTGGCCCAGGCACTGGAGCGTTTATCGCTGCTCTGGCCAGACGGCAAACTGACATTACCGCGCGTTGAACAGGCGGTGAATGATGCCGCGCATTTCACCCCTTTTCATTGGGTTGATGCTTTGTTGATGGGAAAAAGTAAGCGCGCGTTGCATATTCTTCAGCAACTTCGTCTGGAAGGCAGCGAACCGGTTATTTTGTTGCGCACATTACAACGTGAACTGTTGTTACTGGTTAACCTGAAACGCCAGTCTGCCCATATGCCACTGCGTGCATTGTTTGATAAACATCGGGTATGGCAGAACCGCCGGGGCATGATGGGCGAGGCGTTAAATCGCTTAAGCCAGCCGCAGTTACGTCAGGCCGTGCAACTCCTGACACGAACGGAACTCACCCTCAAACAAGATTACGGTCAGTCAGTGTGGGCAGAGCTGGAAGGGTTATCTCTTCTGTTGTGCCATAAACCCCTGGCGGACGTATTTATCGACGGTTGATATGAAATCTTTACAGGCTCTGTTTGGTGGCACCTTTGATCCGGTGCACTATGGTCATCTTAAACCCGTGGAAACGCTGGCGAATTTGATTGGTCTGACGCGGGTCACAATAATCCCTAATAATGTTCCTCCGCATCGTCCCCAGCCGGAAGCGAACAGCGTACAACGTAAACACATGCTTGAACTGGCGATTGCCGACAAGCCATTATTTACTCTTGATGAACGCGAGCTAAAGCGCAATGCCCCCTCTTACACTGCGCAAACACTGAAAGAGTGGCGACAGGAACAAGGGCCAGACGTGCCGCTAGCGTTTATTATTGGTCAGGATTCATTGCTAACCTTTCCGACCTGGTACGAATACGAAACGATACTCGACAATGCACATTTGATCGTCTGTCGGCGTCCAGGTTACCCACTTGAAATGGCACAACCGCAATACCAGCAATGGCTGGAAGATCATTTGACACATAACCCGGAAGATCTTCACCTTCAGCCTGCCGGTAAAATTTATCTGGCTGAAACGCCGTGGTTTAACATCTCGGCGACCATCATCCGCGAACGTTTGCAAAACGGTGAATCGTGTGAGGATTTATTGCCGGAACCGGTACTGACTTACATTAACCAACAAGGCTTGTATCGCTGATACCTGTCGTTACGGAGGGCATGATGCGACTGTGGTTAATTCGTCATGGTGAAACGCAAGCGAATGTCGATGGTCTGTACAGCGGTCATGCGCCCACCCCCCTGACCGCACGCGGTATTGAGCAAGCGCAAAATCTGCATACGCTGCTACATGATGTTTCCTTTGACCTGGTTTTATGCAGTGAACTGGAACGGGCACAGCATACCGCGCGACGGGTTCTCAGTGATCGCCAGCTCCCCGTGCAAATCATCCCTGAACTCAACGAAATGTTTTTTGGCGACTGGGAGATGCGACATCATCGCGACCTCATGCAAGAAGATGCCGAAAACTATAGCGCGTGGTGCAATGACTGGCAGCATGCTATCCCCACGAACGGTGAAGGATTTCAGGCATTTTCACAACGTGTGGAACGGTTTATCGCAAGGCTTAGTGAATTTCAGCACTATCAGAATATTTTAGTCGTCAGCCATCAGGGTGTACTGAGTCTGTTAATCGCTCGTTTAATTGGCATGCCTGCCGAGGCTATGTGGCATTTTCGCGTTGATCAAGGGTGTTGGAGCGCCATTGATATCAACCAAAAATTCGCGACGCTACGCGTCCTCAATAGCCGTGCCATCGGGATCGAGAATACATGACTTTTCTGTTTTTTTACGGGTAAGCCGCAACGACCATTGACAGCCCCGGGCAGGCTGATATTCTCCGCAGCCAGACTTTTTCCGCCAGACACGACTTTGTAGAAATTGTTTTACAAAAATGGCGATGCAATCTGCGGCGCGGGGTGGGATGATAGCCCACTTTCGAAAGCCGATTCGGCGACAATTGTCCCGAAATCGCCTCTGGTTCAGGTATACTGACAGACCATTTTTATCTATTTGATTCACCCAGGGGGAAAACTTGCAGGGTAAAGCACTCCAGGATTTTGTTATCGACAAAATTGATGACCTTAAAGGTCAGGACATCATCGCCTTAGACGTTCAGGGCAAATCCAGCATCACCGACTGCATGATCATCTGTACGGGTACGTCCAGCCGTCATGTTATGTCCATTGCTGACCACGTTGTGCAGGAGTCTCGCGCAGCGGGCCTGTTACCGCTCGGCGTAGAAGGTGAAAACAGCGCCGACTGGATTGTCGTGGATTTGGGCGATGTGATTGTCCATGTCATGCAGGAAGAGAGCCGTCGCCTGTATGAACTGGAAAAACTCTGGAGTTAATGCGTGAAGCTGCAACTTGTCGCCGTGGGAACGAAAATGCCGGACTGGGTACAAACCGGTTTTACCGAGTACCTGCGTCGTTTTCCGAAAGATATGCCCTTCGAGCTGATTGAAATTCCGGCCGGAAAACGCGGCAAGAATGCGGACATCAAGCGCATACTCGACAAAGAGGGTGAGCAGATGTTGGCGGCCGCAGGCAAAAACCGCATTGTCACCCTCGATATTCCAGGCAAGCCCTGGGATACGCCGCAGTTAGCCGCTGAGCTGGAACGCTGGAAGCTGGATGGTCGCGACGTCAGTCTACTGATTGGCGGGCCTGAAGGGTTGTCGCCTGCCTGTAAAGCGGCGGCGGAGCAGAGCTGGTCGCTGTCGGCGCTTACCCTCCCCCATCCGCTGGTTCGCGTGCTGGTCGCAGAGAGTCTGTACCGGGCGTGGAGCATCACCACCAACCATCCTTATCACCGTGAGTGATAAGTGAGCTTTGAGTAGAAAACGCAGCGGATGAAACTACAGAACTCTTTTCGCGACTATACGGCAGAGTCCGCGCTGTTTGTGCGCCGGGCGCTGGTCGCCTTTTTGGGGATTTTGCTGCTGACCGGCGTGCTTATCGCCAACCTGTATAATCTGCAAATTGTTCGCTTTACCGACTACCAGACCCGCTCTAATGAAAACCGCATTAAGCTGGTGCCTATCGCACCCAGCCGCGGCATTATCTACGACCGTAACGGTATCCCTCTGGCTCTCAACCGCACTATCTACCAGATAGAAATGATGCCGGAGAAAGTCGATAACGTGCAGCAAACGCTGGACGCTTTGCGCAGCGTGGTTGATCTGACCGATGATGATATTGCTGCATTCCGAAAAGAGCGCGCACGTTCACACCGTTTCACCTCTATTCCGGTGAAAACTAACCTGACCGAAGTACAAGTAGCTCGCTTTGCCGTCAATCAGTACCGTTTTCCTGGCGTCGAAGTTAAAGGCTATAAACGTCGTTACTATCCTTACGGTTCAGCGTTGACCCACGTCATCGGCTATGTATCGAAAATCAACGATAAAGACGTCGAACGCCTGAATAATGACGGCAAACTGGCCAACTATGCGGCAACGCATGATATCGGTAAGCTGGGCATTGAGCGCTACTATGAAGACGTGCTGCACGGTCAGACCGGTTATGAAGAGGTTGAAGTTAACAACCGTGGGCGTGTTATCCGCCAGTTAAAAGAAGTACCACCGCAAGCCGGACACGATATTTACCTGACGCTGGATCTCAAACTCCAGCAATATATTGAAACGCTGCTGGCGGGTAGCCGCGCAGCGGTGGTAGTCACCGATCCGCGTACAGGTGGGGTGCTGGCGCTGGTTTCCACGCCTAGTTATGACCCAAACCTGTTTGTTGACGGTATCTCCAGCAAAGATTATTCCGCCTTGCTGAACGACCCGAATACACCGCTGGTGAACCGCGCCACACAGGGGGTTTATCCTCCCGCGTCTACAGTTAAACCCTATGTGGCGGTTTCGGCATTGAGCGCCGGAGTGATCACGCGCAATACGACGCTGTTTGACCCAGGCTGGTGGCAACTGCCAGGTTCGGAAAAACGTTATCGTGACTGGAAAAAATGGGGCCACGGGCGTCTGAATGTCACAAGATCGCTGGAAGAATCTGCGGATACCTTCTTCTATCAGGTGGCCTACGATATGGGAATCGATCGCCTCTCCGAATGGATGGGTAAATTCGGTTATGGTCATTACACCGGTATCGACCTGGCGGAAGAACGTTCCGGCAACATGCCTACCCGCGAATGGAAACAGAAACGCTTTAAAAAACCGTGGTATCAGGGTGACACCATTCCGGTTGGTATCGGTCAGGGTTACTGGACAGCGACCCCAATCCAGATGAGTAAGGCACTGATGATCCTGATTAATGACGGTATCGTGAAGGTTCCGCATTTGCTGATGAGCACCGCCGAAGACGGCAAACAGGTGCCATGGGTACAACCGCATGAACCGCCCGTCGGCGATATTCATTCCGGTTACTGGGAGCTGGCAAAAGACGGTATGTACGGTGTTGCTAACCGCCCTAACGGTACGGCGCATAAATACTTTGCCAGCGCACCGTACAAAATTGCGGCGAAATCTGGTACAGCTCAGGTCTTCGGTCTGAAAGCGAACGAAACCTATAATGCGCACAAAATTGCCGAGCGTTTACGTGACCACAAACTGATGACCGCCTTTGCGCCATACAACAATCCGCAAGTGGCTGTCGCCATGATTCTGGAGAACGGTGGCGCGGGTCCGGCGGTTGGTACGCTGATGCGCCAGATCCTCGACCACATTATGCTGGGTGATAACAACACCGATCTGCCTGCGGAAAATCCAGCGGTTGCCGCAGCGGAGGACCATTAATCATGACGGATAATCCGAATAAAAAAACATTCTGGGATAAAGTCCATCTCGATCCCACAATGCTGCTGATCTTACTGGCATTGCTGGTTTACAGCGCCCTGGTTATCTGGAGCGCCAGCGGTCAGGATATTGGCATGATGGAGCGTAAAATCGGCCAGATTGCGATGGGTCTGGTCATCATGGTGGTGATGGCGCAAATTCCTCCACGCGTTTATGAAGGCTGGGCCCCCTATCTCTATATCATCTGTATTATTTTGCTGGTGGCGGTAGATGCTTTCGGTGCCATCTCTAAAGGCGCTCAACGCTGGCTGGACCTCGGTATTGTTCGTTTTCAACCGTCGGAAATTGCCAAGATAGCCGTACCGTTGATGGTTGCACGCTTTATCAACCGCGACGTTTGCCCACCTTCATTGAAGAATACAGCTATCGCGCTGGTGCTGATATTTATGCCCACGCTGCTGGTGGCTGCACAGCCTGACCTGGGAACATCAATCCTCGTTGCGCTTTCCGGCCTGTTTGTACTGTTCCTCTCTGGCCTTAGCTGGCGTCTGATTGGCGTCGCAGTAGTGCTGGTAGCGGCGTTCATTCCGATTCTGTGGTTCTTCCTGATGCATGATTACCAGCGCCAGCGCGTAATGATGCTCCTGGACCCGGAATCAGACCCACTCGGCGCGGGCTATCATATTATTCAATCTAAAATTGCTATTGGCTCCGGCGGATTACGCGGCAAAGGCTGGCTGCACGGTACTCAGTCACAGCTTGAATTTCTCCCCGAACGCCATACCGACTTTATCTTCGCGGTACTGGCGGAAGAGCTGGGATTAGTGGGCATTTTGATTCTGCTCGCTCTTTACATACTGCTGATCATGCGCGGGCTGTGGATAGCCGCCAGAGCGCAAACCACCTTTGGTCGCGTCATGGCTGGCGGCTTAATGCTGATATTATTCGTTTATGTCTTCGTAAATATTGGTATGGTAAGCGGTATTCTGCCGGTTGTAGGGGTTCCGCTCCCACTGGTCAGTTATGGAGGATCGGCGCTAATTGTGCTGATGGCTGGGTTCGGGATTGTAATGTCAATCCACACCCACAGGAAAATGTTGTCGAAAAGCGTGTAAGAGGTGCGCAATGCGTAAGCAGTGGCTCGGGATCTGCATCGCGGCAGGAATGCTCGCGGCATGTACAAGCGATGATGGTCAGCAACAGACGGTAAGTGTACCGCAGCCTGCGGTATGTAACGGCCCCATAGTTGAAATTAGCGGGGCGGACCCGCGTTTCGAACCACTGAACGCGACGGCAAATCAGGATTACCAGCGCGACGGTAAAAGCTACAAAATCGTGCAGGATCCGTCTCGATTTAGCCAGGCGGGACTGGCGGCAATCTATGATGCCGAACCCGGCAGTAACCTGACGGCCTCTGGCGAAGCTTTCGATCCGACACAGTTGACGGCGGCCCATCCAACGCTTCCGATCCCCAGCTACGCCAGAATCACTAACCTGGCTAACGGGCGAATGATCGTGGTGCGCATTAATGATCGCGGTCCTTACGGCAACGACCGCGTTATTTCACTTTCTCGCGCGGCAGCTGACCGTCTTAACACGTCAAACAACACCAAAGTTCGTATCGATCCGATTATTGTCGCCCAGGATGGTTCGCTTTCTGGTCCTGGTATGGCTTGTACCACAGTTGCCAAACAGACTTACGCCCTGCCTGCACCTCCCGATTTAAGCGGTGGCGCGGGAACAAGTTCAGTGTCTGGCCCGCAGGGTGACATTCTTCCGGTCAGTAATTCGACGCTAAAAAGCGAAGATCCGACCGGCGCGCCGGTAACCAGCAGCGGTTTCCTCGGTGCACCAACGACGTTAGCGCCTGGTGTGCTGGAAAGCAGCGAACCAACACCTGCGCCACAGCCCGTTGTTACAGCCCCCTCGACAACGCCTGCAACCTCGCCTGCAATGGTGACACCGCAAGCCGCCTCACAAAGCGCCAGCGGCAACTTTATGGTGCAAGTCGGGGCCGTTAGCGATCAGGCTCGTGCGCAACAGTACCAACAGCAACTGGGACAGAAGTTCGGCGTCCCCGGTCGCGTAACTCAAAATGGCGCGGTCTGGCGGATCCAGCTTGGCCCATTCGCCAGCAAAGCCGAAGCCAGTACCTTGCAGCAACGTTTGCAAACCGAAGCCCAATTACAGTCATTTATTACCACCGCGCAGTAGCGTAAAGCAGGCATCTGATGTGTCAATTTCTGTAAATGACGTTAACAAAGTCACGCGGAAAGTCAGATGCCTGCCGGTAGTGCATTTGCTATAGTAGGGCACTTTTTTAATTCCATCACGGATGTCGTAGTTCAGACCATGAATACCATTTTTTCCGCTCGTATCATGAAGCGCCTGGCGCTCACCACGGCTCTTTGCACAGCCTTTATCTCTGCTGCACATGCCGATGACCTGAATATCAAAACTATGATCCCGGGTGTACCGCAGATCGATGCGGAGTCCTACATCCTGATTGACTATAACTCCGGCAAAGTGCTCGCCGAACAGAACGCAGATGTCCGCCGCGATCCTGCCAGCCTGACCAAAATGATGACCAGTTACGTTATCGGCCAGGCAATGAAAGCCGGTAAATTTAAAGAAACTGATTTAGTCACTATCGGCAACGACGCATGGGCCACCGGTAACCCGGTGTTTAAAGGTTCTTCACTGATGTTCCTCAAACCGGGCATGCAGGTTCCGGTTTCTCAGCTGATCCGCGGTATTAACCTGCAATCGGGTAACGATGCTTGTGTCGCCATGGCCGATTTTGCCGCTGGTAGCCAGGACGCTTTTGTTGGCTTGATGAACAGCTACGTTAACGCCCTGGGCCTGAAAAATACCCACTTCCAGACGGTACATGGTCTGGATGCTGATGGTCAGTACAGCTCCGCGCGAGATATGGCGCTGATCGGCCAGGCGTTGATCCGTGACGTACCGAATGAATACTCGATCTATAAAGAAAAAGAATTTACGTTTAACGGTATTCGCCAACTGAACCGTAACGGTCTGTTATGGGATAACAGCCTGAATGTCGACGGCATCAAAACCGGACACACTGACAAAGCAGGTTACAACCTTGTTGCTTCTGCGACTGAAGGCCAGATGCGCTTGATCTCTGCGGTGATGGGCGGACGTACTTTTAAAGGCCGTGAAGCCGAAAGTAAAAAACTGCTGACCTGGGGCTTCCGTTTCTTCGAAACCGTTAACCCACTGAAAGTAGGTAAAGAGTTCGCCTCTGAACCGGTTTGGTTTGGTGATTCTGATCGCGCTTCGTTAGGTGTTGATAAAGACGTGTATCTGACCATTCCGCGTGGCCGCATGAAAGATCTGAAAGCCAGCTATGTGCTGAACAGCAGTGAATTGCATGCGCCGCTGCAAAAGAATCAGGTCGTCGGTACTATCAACTTCCAGCTTGATGGCAAAACGATCGAACAACGCCCGCTGGTTGTGCTGCAAGAAATCCCGGAAGGCAACTTCTTCGGCAAAATCATTGATTACATTAAATTAATGTTCCATCACTGGTTTGGTTAAAAATCGAACACTTGAAAGTGTAATTTCCGTCCCCATATACTAAGCATCAGTAAAAAACTCCCGCCTTCTGGCGGGAGTTGCTATTTAATTACGTTACGCCGGAGCTGACATGAAAACCAAACTTAACGAACTGCTTGAATTCCCTACTCCTTTTACTTACAAAGTTATGGGGCAGGCGTTACCTGAGCTGGTTGATCAGGTGGTTGAAGTGGTACAGCGCCATGCGCCAGGTGACTACACCCCAACGGTAAAACCAAGCAGCAAAGGCAACTACCACTCGGTATCTATCACTATCAACGCGACTCATATCGAGCAGGTTGAAACACTGTATGAAGAACTGGGCAAAATCGATATTGTCCGCATGGTTCTGTAACTCGCTTCTCCGTTACCCGGCTCCTGGTCGGGTAACTCCCCTCTCCTCGCTGTGATATACTTTTCCCCCACTTTTACTCATTCTCCACGGAGATGCCGTTTTGTATCAGGATAAAATTCTTGTCCGCCAGCTCGGTCTTCAGCCTTACGAGCCAATCTCCCAGGCTATGCATGAATTCACCGATACCCGCGATGAAAGTACCCTTGATGAAATCTGGCTGGTCGAGCACTATCCGGTATTTACCCAAGGGCAGGCAGGAAAAGCGGAGCACATTTTAATGCCGGGTGATATTCCGGTGATTCAGAGCGATCGCGGTGGGCAGGTGACTTATCACGGGCCGGGGCAACAGGTGATGTATGTGTTGCTTAACCTGAAACGCCGTAAACTCGGTGTGCGTGAACTGGTGACCTTGCTTGAGCAAACAGTGGTGAATACCCTGGCTGAACTGGGTATAGAAGCGCATCCTCGGGCTGACGCGCCTGGTGTCTATGTCGGGGAAAAGAAAATTTGCTCACTGGGTTTACGTATTCGACGCGGTTGTTCATTCCACGGTCTGGCATTAAACGTCAATATGGATCTTTCACCATTTTTACGTATTAATCCTTGTGGGTATGCCGGAATGGAAATGGCTAAAATATCACAATGGAAACCCGAAGCGACGACTAATAATATTGCACCGCGTTTACTGGAAAATATTTTAGCGCTACTAAACAATCCTGACTTCGAATATATTACCGCTTAATTGCATACATCAATGGCCCAATTTACACTGGGTCATTACTCATAATACCTGCTAATGCTTTACATCTCCTTCGCGTTTGTATATTTTCTTTATCACTTGCAGAAATGCGATGCTACGCCTTGCTCCGTAACTCACCCCATTGATTAACTTATTGAAATAGTTGATTATGGTGAGCAAAAGCGTTCCGTTCCAATTAGACATAAGATTATTGTAATTTTTTTTAATATTATTTTTCCATGAATAAAATTGGAGTAAGTGCGTAGATAGTAATAATCAAATTGAAACCTGTTTAAGCAGAAAGTCGTCAGAAGGTAAACCACAAATATTTACAACCTTACGAAATATTGATCTTAACCTTCTGACTATTTTTGAAGCTGTATATGTACATAAAGGGATCGTTAATGCAGCGAAAGTGCTTAATCTGACACCCTCGGCAATCAGTCAGTCTATTCAGAAACTGCGCGTTATATTCCCTGACCCATTGTTTATTCGCAAAGGCCAGGGTGTCACTCCTACCGCATTTGCGATGCATCTACATGAGTATATCAGTCAGGGCCTTGAGTCCATTCTTGGCGCGCTGGATATCGAAGGAAGCTATGATAAGCAACGAACGATAACTATTGCGACCACCCCCTCGGTCGGAGCCCTGGTCCTTCCTGTCATCTATCGGGCGATTAAATCTCACTATCCGCAGCTTTTACTGCGCAACCCCCCCATCAGCGACGCGGAAAACCAACTCAGTCAGTTTCAAACCGATCTCATCATCGATAACATGTTTTGCACCAATCGTACGGTGCAACATCATGTTCTGTTCACCGACAATATGGTGTTAATTTGCCGTGAGGGAAATCCACTACTCTCTTTAGAAGATGACAGAGAGACTATCGACAACGCTGCGCATATACTCCTGTTACCGGAAGGGCAAAATTTCAGCGGTCTGCGGCAGAGAGTTCAAGAGATGTTTCCGGACCGGCAAATCAGTTTCACCAGCTACAACATTTTGACAATCGCTGCACTGGTTGCCAACAGTGACATGTTAGCGATTATTCCCAGCCGTTTTTATAACCTGTTTAGCCGTTGTTGGCCGCTGGAAAAACTGCCTTTTCCGTCCTTAAATGAGGAGCAAATAGATTTCTCTATCCACTACAACAAATTCAGCCTGCGTGATCCCATCCTGCACGGGGTAATAGATGTTATCCGTAATGCATTTTGAAAAAGTATTGTTACAACCAGATCACAGCGCAGAACGAAAAAATGGCACAATCCAACAACAATTTTACATTTTCGCGACCGCTTTGGCTGCTTTCAGGTCCGTTTCAATGATATACTGCCAGTCGTTAATTCAAAAATAGTTGATAATTACAACAATCTATTGAATTGAAACGCTTTCCTTCGTAATTCGCAACTGGAACACGCACGCTATGAGTAAACCCATTGTGATGGAACGCGGTGTTAAATACCGCGATGCCGATAAGATGGCCCTTATCCCGGTTAAAAACGTGGCAACAGAGCGCGAAGCCCTGCTGCGCAAGCCGGAATGGATGAAAATCAAGCTTCCAGCGGACTCTACACGTATCCAGGGCATCAAAGCCGCAATGCGCAAAAATGGCCTGCATTCTGTCTGCGAGGAAGCCTCCTGCCCTAACCTGGCGGAATGCTTCAACCACGGCACAGCAACGTTTATGATCCTCGGCGCTATTTGTACCCGCCGTTGTCCGTTCTGTGACGTTGCCCACGGTCGCCCGGTAGCTCCGGATGCCAATGAACCAGTGAAACTGGCGCAGACCATTGCCGATATGGCGCTGCGTTATGTGGTTATCACCTCCGTTGACCGTGATGACCTGCGCGATGGCGGTGCCCAACACTTTGCGGATTGCATTACTGCCATTCGGGAAAAAAGCCCGCAAATCAAAATTGAAACTCTGGTGCCGGATTTCCGCGGTCGTATGGATCGTGCTCTGGATATTCTGACCGCCACACCACCAGATGTGTTCAACCATAACCTGGAAAACGTACCGCGTATTTACCGTCAGGTACGGCCTGGTGCAGATTACAACTGGTCGCTGAAGCTGCTGGAACGCTTTAAAGAAGCGCATCCGGAAATCCCGACCAAGTCTGGTCTGATGGTGGGTCTGGGTGAAACCAATGAAGAAATTATTGAGGTAATGCGCGACCTGCGCCGTCATGGTGTGACGATGCTAACGCTGGGGCAATATTTGCAGCCAAGCCGCCATCACCTGCCGGTTCAACGTTACGTTAGCCCGGATGAGTTCGACGAAATGAAAGCCGAAGCGCTGGCGATGGGCTTTACCCATGCTGCATGCGGTCCGTTTGTCCGCTCGTCTTACCACGCCGATTTGCAGGCGAAAGGGATGGAAGTTAAGTAATCCTGTAATAATTACTTACATCTGTCTGATAAAAAACCCGCTTTTTGAAGCGGGTTTTTTGTATCGAACAAGATATTGAGGGAGCGTCCTGCTCGCCACGTCACTCTTTATGAGAGAGCTTTTCAGCCTGAAGATCAACGTCTGCGCCTTTTTTCGCCGCAGCATCGTCATCATTCATCGCCTTCTTGAACCCTTTAATGGCCGCTCCAAGGTCTCCGCCCAGCGTACGTAACTTCTTAGTCCCAAACAGCAGAACGACCAGCGCCGCAACTACCAGCAGTTTGGTAATACTAATCTCACCCATAGATACCTTCTTGACATATAACCGGCAACAGAACGCGCCTTAAAAACCAGAGAATATTAACGGTCATTCGACGCGCGCACACAATAGCAATCTGTAACAAGGTGAATCAAGCGCCGAGTAAAAAAACATCATAATAATTGCGGCGGCGCAAAGCGACGGTTGTTTAAGACGGGCAGTTGCGCGCGCACCTGACGCACACGTTCGGGCGTCACTTCCGCCATAATGAGTGCAGGCATTTCTGACGCTGCCGCAATGGTGACGCCAAAGGGATCTATAATCCGGCTTTGCCCGATATTTTTGTTCCCGCACTCCCCCGCCGCCACCATATAACAGGTGGTATCCAGCGCACGAGCGGCAAGCAACGTTGACCAGTGATGCTCTTTGAGCAGCCCACGAACCCAGGCGGCAGGAAGTACCAGGATTTCAGCTCCCTGTAATGCCTGTGCCAGCGCCAGCTCTGGAAAGCGTAAGTCATAACAGGTCATCAGACCGACCTTCATCCCTTCCACCTCCAGTAACGGAGCTATTTCATTACCAGCATCAACATGGCGTGATTCCTGAATGGCAAATGCATCATAGAGATGCAGTTTGGCATAACGGGCGACGATGTTTCCTGCCTGTAGCGCCACCAGCATATTCCATGCGCGCCCCGGCGTTGAAGGAACATGAATCGTCAGAATTGTCGTCATCATGTTACGTTTACTTTCTCGACGTAAACGTCCGAGGAATTCGCCTTCCAGCAGCTGTGCTGATTTAACCGATAGATCTGCATCATGATCATCACGCGCCAACAATGCTTCCGGCAGGACAAACAGCGAAACGTCGTTTTCCGCCGCCTGCGCCATCAACGAGGCACAAATCTCAGCGTTCTTTTCCCACACAGATGTAACAGCAAACTGTCCTGCGGCAACCAGCATTGCCACCTCCTCCTGTCAGAGTCGTAAAATTCGCCAACGGCGATTATTCGGCGTTACACTTATCACTCATACAAATCAAATAGCAGGATTTTGCAGTGTTACAACTTCTTTTAGCAGTTTTTATTGGCGGTGGTACGGGAAGCGTGGCGAGATGGCTGTTAAGTATGCGATTTAACCCGCTACATCAAGCGATTCCGTTGGGGACGCTGGCTGCAAACCTGATTGGGGCATTCATCATAGGAATGGGATTCGCCTGGTTTAGCAGGATGACGAACATTGATCCAGTGTGGAAAGTATTAATCACCACCGGATTTTGTGGCGGTCTAACAACCTTCTCAACATTTTCGGCAGAAGTGGTGTTTTTGTTACAAGAGGGCCGCTTTGGCTGGGCGTTACTGAACGTTTTCGTCAACCTTCTGGGGTCTTTTGCCATGACCGCACTGGCTTTCTGGCTGTTTTCGGCCTCAACCGCACACTAAAGACCAAAAAAAACCCGCTGATTAAGCGGGTTTTGAATTCTTGCTGACGTATCTTACAGAGCGATTACGTTTGCAGCAGAAGGGCCTTTGGCACCGTTAGTGATTTCGAACTCTACGCGCTGACCTTCAGCAAGAGTTTTAAAACCATTAGTCTGGATTGCAGAGAAGTGTACGAACACGTCTTTGCTGCCGTCTTCCGGAGTAATGAAACCGAATCCTTTGGACTCATTAAACCACTTAACGTTACCTTTAATCTTAGACATCAAAATTACCTTTACATGAAAAATAGACACAAATGCTGTGTCGGTTACCAGTACACCAATTGTGGTACGCTTTGTCCAGTGCAACTTTACTAAAAAGTGATAAAAGTCGCGTTATTTTTGATGTTAATTATTTTAGTGGTTGATTTTAAAGAATTTACTAAAACTTCATTTGTCTCAAAACTGAAAGCGCATCCAGGCAAAGTACACATTGCCATTGTTGTAGGTACCCGGAATGTAGGTCATCTGAAACGTCGCGGGGCCATACCCCACAGAGGCCAATGGCAGTAGAACCGGAAGAGGGATGTAATTCCAGTTATCGCGCGCCGTTACGCCAGCGGTAAATCCCAGGCCTAAATGAAAATTTTCATCCGCCAGCGGTCGCCAGGTACTTTCCCATCCGTATCCGGCAATCGGTTCCCATTTGTTCCACGAGTCCTTAAATGCCATGGCATACAGGCCATGCCAGTTTCCTTTTTCATCCCAACGCGACTGACCAAAACCGCCGCCCCACGGTCGCTCGTTATAGCGATCGGTTTTTTCTTTGTCATAGGCAAAACGCGCATGCCAGGTGATCGCGGGTATGTACAAGTCATAATGTTGTGGCTGCTGCCAAGTTTCTGCAACATTCTCTTTAAATGTCGACAGCCATTGAGGTGTGTCAGCAGAAGCGTCTTCAATGCCGACTAATTGAGTAAAAACAAAGAGAAGTGCGTAAATATATTTATTAGTGCTCATTAGTAACCATGAGATATTTATCAAAAAACCACGACTAGCATAACCAGTCTAAAATAAACATAACCTTAACAGCACCAATATAAGGAATAATCCGAGTGTTTTATATATTTATGCGGTGCAATTTTGAGGGAATATTATCGGATTTTTCTGGAAACTTAAACGATTTTTTTGCCCGCAAACGATCTCAATCAAAGAACACTCCTCCAATACAAACAACAATAGATAAAAGCACAAATGCGCTTATTTTTTTAAACAAATATAAAAAATCAATCAATAAACATTCCCAGTATTGCCGGGCCATGTTAATGAATGTCCGTTTTTTAAACAAAAAATTTATCAATTTTCCAACAAAATCAATTCAATATTTTATCAATTTTGCATACATCATTGCTTTGTAATGATTAACTACAAAAATGAATTTTGTTATCCAGGTATAAAAAACAGCAATATCAATGTGTTAATAGTTATTCTTATTGATTTCAATCAGCATTCGCTGGTGATTTATTCGGCATATTTTTTCTTTAATTTTTAGGGATTTTTTATTATTTACTTTGGGGCCTGGAGACAGGAAAAATTATGCTGACATTCATTGAACTCCTTATTGGGGTTGTGGTTATTGTGGGTGTAGCTCGCTACATCATTAAAGGGTATTCCGCCACTGGCGTGTTATTTGTCGGTGGCCTGTTATTGCTGATTATCAGTGCCATTATGGGGCACAAAGTGTTACCGTCCAGCCAGGCTTCAACAGGCTACAGCGCCACGGATATCGTTGAATACGTTAAAATATTGCTAATGAGCCGCGGCGGCGACCTCGGCATGATGATTATGATGCTGTGTGGCTTTGCCGCTTACATGACCCATATCGGCGCGAATGATATGGTGGTCAAGCTGGCGTCAAAACCATTGCAGTATATTAACTCCCCTTACCTTCTGATGATTGCCGCCTATTTTGTTGCCTGTCTGATGTCACTGGCCGTCTCTTCCGCAACCGGTCTGGGTGTTTTGCTGATGGCAACCCTGTTTCCGGTGATGGTAAACGTTGGTATCAGCCGTGGTGCAGCTGCTGCTATTTGTGCCTCCCCGGCGGCGATTATTCTCGCACCGACTTCAGGGGATGTGGTGCTGGCGGCGCAGGCTTCCGAAATGTCGCTGATTGACTTCGCCTTCAAAACGACGCTGCCTATCTCAATTGCTGCAATTATCGGCATGGCGATCGCCCACTTCTTCTGGCAACGTTATCTGGATAAAAAAGAGCACATCTCTCATGAAATGTTAGATGTCAGTGAAATCACCACTACTGCTCCTGCGTTTTATGCCATTTTGCCGTTCACGCCGATCATCGGAGTGCTGATTTTTGACGGCAAATGGGGTCCGCAATTACACATCATCACTATTCTGGTGATTTGTATGCTGATTGCCTCCATTCTGGAGTTCATCCGCAGCTTTAATACCCAGAAAGTTTTCTCTGGTCTGGAAGTGGCTTATCGCGGGATGGCCGATGCGTTTGCTAACGTGGTGATGCTGCTGGTTGCCGCTGGGGTATTCGCTCAGGGGCTTAGCACCATCGGCTTTATTCAAAGTCTGATTTCTATCGCCACCTCGTTTGGTTCGGCGAGTATCATCCTGATGCTGGTATTAGTGATCCTGACAATGCTGGCGGCAGTCACGACCGGTTCAGGCAATGCGCCGTTTTATGCGTTTGTTGAGATGATCCCGAAACTGGCGCACTCTTCCGGCATTAACCCGGCGTATTTGACTATCCCAATGCTGCAGGCGTCAAACCTCGGCCGTACCCTGTCACCCGTTTCTGGCGTAGTCGTTGCGGTTGCCGGGATGGCGAAAATCTCACCATTTGAAGTCGTAAAACGCACCTCGGTGCCGGTGCTTGTTGGGCTGGTGATTGTTATCGTTGCTACAGAGCTGATGGTGCCAGGAACGGCAGCAGCGGTCACAGGCAAGTAAATAGTCATGCCGGAGGCAAGTTTCCTCCGGCTTTATCATGTCACCCACTGTGGTATATGCGTTGCGGTCTGCCAACTTTGCCGTGAACAATTTCGGCAATAATCAGATGGCGGCTGGCGCAATATTCAAGATAACGTCTGGCAGTGGTGCGGCTGATAGTCAGTGCCTGCGCCACCGTTTCTGCCGTATGTTGGACACCAGGCTCTTTAAACAGTTTTCGCACCGCGTTTAGCGTCAAGGGGTCAATGCCGGTCGGCAGTTCGTCTTTGGGTTCACCGCGAGCATAGGCATTAAACATCTCATCGATTTGCTTCTGGCTGGCGCTATCAATACTTTCCAGCATATGTTTACGCTGGCGGAAACGGGTTAGCGTTTGCCCCAGCCGTTCATAGGCAATGGGCTTAATGAGATAATCAAATACACCACAACGTACGGCTTCAGACACCGTTTCCATATCGCTGGCTGCAGTGGTAAACACCACGTCGCCGGGATAATGCGCCTGCACCAGTTCATGCAGTAAATTAATCCCTCTACCGTCAGGAAGATAGTTATCGAGCAAGATTAGCCCCGGCTTAAAACGCTCGATCATCATTCGGGCCTGCGCCAGGTTTCCCGCCAGTAATATCTGACTGAATCCGGGAATGTGACGAATATATTCCGCATGCATCTCTGCCAGCGGCGTTTCGTCCTCAACGATCAATAGGGTTAATGGAGCTGTCATTAGGTTTCACTTTCGGAATATAGATTGAAAATAAGGTACCGCAGGGATCATTATCTTCGAGAGTGATAACACCACCGCAGCGCGTTACGTAACTGGCAATCAAGTACAACCCAATGCCATGTTCGCCGGGCTCGTCAGCACGCGTACTGACACCCTGCTCAAATATTTTGTCTCGTAGAGACTCTGGAACGCCGCAGCCCTGATCGGCGACTTCAATCACCACATCATCGCCTTCATCGCTGAGGAATAATTCAACGATCTTGTTTCCTTCATCGCTACGCAGGCTGGCTTCGAAGGCGTTATCAAGTAAATTGCCAACAATGGCTGCAAACTCGGTGCTGTCCAGTCCTGGCGGCAGTTGCGAAAGCTGACTTCCGGGGACGATGACCATTTTTAGCCCCAGTTCGCGGGCGCGCTGCACTTTACCAAAAAGCAGCCCCGCCACCTGGCGATCGGCAAACGCCTCGCGCAGGCTATCAATAAGCTGTTGCTGGGCCTGAGACTCCCCCTGCACCATCGCCAACACGCGATCATACTCTTTCATCTGCAACAGACCATTGAGCGTCGACATCCAATTGAGATGCTCGTGTCGCAATGTGCGCAGGCTCTCGACGTATTGTTTAATTTGCGTCAGTTGCGCATTGAGGGTGGATATTTCGTCTTTACTACGAAAGCTGATAATGGCCCCCAGCAAATCATCACCAGAACGAATAGCTTCCCGGTTGGCAATAACGCTCAGACCGTTAAAGTTCGCCACCACATCCTGACGTTTTTCATCAATCTGTTCGGTAAAGAAATCGGCGGGCCTGACCACTTCAGCAATGGGTTTACCCAACCATTGCCGTCCGGGGGAACTCAGACCCAGCATCTTTCTTGCGTTACGATTGATGGCGGTAATGTACCCGTGCGGATCCACCGCAATCAGCCCTTCATAAACCGAACTAAACAGCGCCTCTTGCTGACGGACCACGCGAGCGATTTGCTTTGGCTCCATGCCCATCATCTGCCGACGGATATGCGCGGCCAGGAACCACGACAGCAACATCAAAATCCCTAACAGCACGACAAACACGCCTGCCATCGGTAATAAAAACTCAGCCCGCCAGCTATCGATTTTACTCACCAGGTAGCCAATCGACACCACGCCGATGACTTTTCCATCGTCATCAAAGATTGGCGTTTTGGCACGCATCGCCATGCCAATTGACCCTTTCCCGGTGATGAAGTAGCTCTCCCCTTTCTCCAGCGCGCCCGGTTTGGTGAACTGCATAGGATAACCAATTTTCTCCGGATTAGGATGGTAAAGACGAATCGAGTGCCGATCGCCAATCACCACATAATCGAAATCAGTATCTCTTTGTAATTTGTCAGCGATGGTCGCCAGCCTCTTGTAGTCACGCGTTTTCACTGCGCTGATGATACTGTCATTAGAAGCAATAATTTTTGCCTGATTCATTGCCATGTCGCGCACATGAAGCGTTAAATAGTCCTCAAAACTGGCTGTAAAATATTGCGCCAGGGCTGCAATGACAAATATTGAGAACACCAGAATCAGCAAAAAGATACGCAGCGGAAATGCCAGTCTTTGGAAAAATGCAAACTGTTTATTCTCGTTAAGCTGCAACATTGTTTTCCTTGCGGGTTGTCCCGAGCCTCTTTGACGGATGTAATTAAAATGTTGAATCAAAATACATAGATATTAAATATGATCGTGGCAAATTTTATTCATTAAATCAATTAAATCACTTAAACCTGCGGGTCATTTCGTAATTACATTAGTTAAAAAACTTAAAACCATTAAATAAATAAAAAACCACTAACTCTATGTGAAATAAATCAAAATTTCACGCCGAAATACTCCTTAGGATGTATAGCGAAAGGAGAAAAAGATATACCTCGATCACCCCCTTTCTCCCAAGTGAAAATAAAAGGTTATCAGTTTGCAACATCGAACAACATTCGTTGCAAATCGATAACAACATGCACCTTCAGGATACTATTTATTATGTTCGGCAATGATATTTTCACCCGTGTAAAACGTTCAGAAAATAAAAAAATGGCGGAAATCGCCCAATTCCTGCATGAAAATGATTTGAGCGTTGACACCACAGTCGAAGTATTTATTACCGTAACCCGCGATGAAAAGCTTATCGCGTGCGGTGGAATTGCCGGAAATATTATTAAATGCGTTGCTATCAGTGAATCCGTTCGCGGTGAAGGACTGGCGCTTACATTAGCCACTGAATTGATAAACCTCGCCTATGAGCGGCACAGCACGCATCTGTTTATTTATACCAAAACCGAATACGAGGCGCTGTTCCGCCAGTGCGGTTTTTCCACGCTGACCAGCGTACCCGGCGTGATGGTGCTGATGGAAAACAGCGCCACGCGACTGAAACGCTATGCCGAATCGCTGAAAAAATTTCGTCATCCAGGGAACAAGATTGGCTGCATTGTGATGAACGCCAATCCCTTTACGAATGGTCACCGTTATCTGATTCAACAGGCTGCGGCACAGTGCGACTGGTTGCATCTGTTTTTAGTCAAAGAAGATTCTTCACGCTTCCCCTATGAAGACCGACTGGATCTGGTGTTAAAAGGCACCGCCGATATTCCACGCCTGACTGTGCATCGCGGCTCCGAATACATCATCTCCCGCGCTACGTTCCCTTGCTACTTCATTAAAGAACAGAGCGTCATTAACCATTGTTACACCGAAATTGATCTGAAGATTTTCCGTCAGTACCTCGCTCCCGCGCTGGGTGTAACTCACCGCTTTGTCGGTACTGAACCCTTTTGTCGTGTTACCGCCCAGTACAACCAGGATATGCGCTACTGGCTGGAAACGCCGACTATCTCCGCACCGCCCATCGAACTGGTTGAAATTGAGCGGCTGCGTTACCAGGAGATGCCGATATCCGCTTCCCGGGTACGTCAACTGCTGGCGAAAAACGATCTCACGGCTATCGCGCCGCTGGTCCCTGCAGTCACGCTGCATTATTTGCAGAACCTGCTTGAGCACTCCCGCCAGGACGCGGCAGCTCGTCAAAAGACCCCCGCATGAGAAACAGGTGAAAAATGAAAATAAACCAGCCCGCCGTTGCAGGCACCCTTGAGTCTGGGGATGTGATGATACGCATCGCCCCACTCGATACGCAGGATATCGACCTGCAAATCAACAGCAGCGTTGAGAAACAGTTTGGCGATGCAATTCGCACCACCATTCTGGACGTTCTCGCCCGCTACAACGTGCGCGGCGTACAGCTGAATGTCGATGACAAAGGCGCACTGGACTGCATTTTACGTGCACGACTGGAAGCCCTGCTGGCACGCGCCAGCGGTATCCCGGCTCTGCCATGGGAGGATTGCCAATGATTTCCGCTTCGCTGCAACAACGTAAAACTCGCACCCGCCGCAGCATGCTGTTTGTGCCAGGTGCCAATGCCGCGATGGTCAGCAACTCATTCATCTACCCGGCTGATGCCCTGATGTTTGACCTCGAAGACTCCGTGGCATTGCGTGAAAAAGACACAGCCCGCCGCATGGTTTACCACGCGCTGCAACATCCGCTGTATCGCGATATTGAAACCATTGTGCGTGTAAACGCGCTGGATTCCGAATGGGGTGTTAACGACCTGGAAGCCGTCGTTCGCGGTGGTGCGGACGTTGTGCGTCTGCCGAAAACCGATACCGCTCAGGATGTTCTGGATATCGAAAAAGAGATCCTGCGCATCGAAAAAGCCTGTGGTCGTGAACCCGGCAGCACCGGCCTGCTGGCAGCGATTGAATCTCCGCTGGGCATTACCCGCGCAGTGGAAATCGCTCACGCTTCCGAGCGTTTGATCGGTATCGCCCTCGGTGCAGAAGACTATGTGCGCAACCTGCGTACAGAACGCTCCCCGGAAGGAACTGAACTGCTGTTCGCACGCTGTTCCATTTTGCAGGCCGCGCGCTCTGCGGGTATTCAGGCGTTCGATACCGTCTATTCCGACGCTAATAACGAAGCCGGATTCCTGCAAGAAGCCACCCACATCAAACAGCTGGGCTTTGACGGCAAATCGCTGATCAACCCGCGTCAGATTGATCTGCTGCACAACCTCTACGCACCGACCCAGAAAGAAGTGGATCACGCCCGCCGCGTCGTAGAAGCCGCTGAAGCCGCCGCTCGCGAAGGCCTCGGCGTGGTTTCCCTGAACGGCAAGATGGTAGACGGTCCGGTTATCGATCGCGCCCGTCTGGTGCTCTCCCGCGCAGAACTTTCCGGCATCCGCGAAGAATAAGGCAATCAAAATGACGCAGAAAATTGAACAATCTCAACGACAAGAACGGGTAGCGGCCTGGAATCGTCGCGCTGAATGCGATCTTGCCGCTTTCCAGAACTCGCCAAAGCAAACCTACCAGGCTGAAAAAGCGCGCGATCGCAAACTGTGCGCCAATCTGGAAGAAGCGATTCGTCGCTCTGGTTTACAGGACGGCATGACGGTTTCCTTCCATCACGCTTTCCGTGGCGGTGACCTGACCGTCAATATGGTGATGGACGTCATCGCGAAGATGGGCTTTAAAAACCTGACTCTGGCCTCCAGCTCCCTGAGTGATTGCCATGCGCCGCTGGTAGAACACATTCGCCAGGGCGTGGTTACCCGCATTTATACCTCTGGCCTGCGCGGTCCACTGGCGGAAGAAATCTCCCGTGGTCTGCTGGCGGAACCGGTGCAAATCCACTCTCACGGCGGACGTGTGCATCTGGTACAGAGCGGCGAACTGAATATCGATGTGGCTTTCCTCGGCGTCCCGTCCTGTGATGAATTCGGTAATGCCAACGGCTACTCCGGTAAAGCCTGCTGCGGCTCCCTCGGCTATGCAATGGTTGATGCCGACAACGCAAAACAGGTCGTGATGCTTACCGAAGAACTGCTGCCTTATCCGCATAATCCGGCAAGCATTGAGCAAGATCAGGTTGATCTGATCGTCAAAGTTGATCGCGTTGGCGATGCTGCAAAAATCGGCGCTGGTGCTACCCGTATGACCACTAACCCGCGCGAACTGCTTATTGCCCGTAGCGCTGCGGATGTGATTGTTAACTCTGGCTACTTCAAAGAAGGTTTCTCCATGCAGACCGGCACCGGCGGCGCTTCGCTGGCGGTAACCCGTTTCCTGGAAGACAAAATGCGTAGCCGCGATATTCGCGCCGACTTCGCCCTCGGCGGTATTACCGCAACGATGGTTGATCTGCACGAAAAAGGTTTGATCCGCAAACTGCTGGATGTGCAGAGCTTTGACAGCCATGCTGCGCAATCGCTGGCCCGTAACCCCAATCACATCGAAATCAGCGCCAACCAGTACGCTAACTGGGGGTCGAAAGGCGCATCGGTTGATCGTCTCGACGTGGTGGTACTGAGTGCGCTGGAAATTGACACCCAGTTCAACGTTAACGTGCTGACCGGCTCTGACGGCGTACTGCGTGGTGCTTCCGGTGGTCACTGCGATACCGCGATTGCCTCTGCGCTTTCCATCATCGTCGCGCCGCTGGTACGCGGTCGTATTCCGACGCTGGTGGATAACGTGCTGACCTGCATCACCCCGGGCTCCAGTGTCGATATTCTGGTCACAGACCACGGCATCGCTGTTAACCCGGCACGTCCGGAACTGGCAGAACGTCTGCAGGAAGCGGGGATCAAAGTGGTTTCTATTGAGTGGCTGCGTGAACGTGCGCGTCTGCTGACCGGTGAACCACAGCCGATTGAATTCACCGACCGCGTCGTTGCCGTTGTGCGTTACCGCGATGGCTCGGTGATCGATGTTGTGCATCAGGTGAAGGAATAAGCCATGCACCTGCTTCCTGAACTCGCCAGCCACCATGCGGTGTCAATTCCCGAGCTGCTCGTCAGCCGGGATGAAAGGCAAGCACGGCAACACGTCTGGCTCAAGCGCCATCCTGTTCCACTGGTCTCCTTTACCGTGGTTGCGCCTGGGCCGATTAAAGACAGCGAGGTCACACGCCGAATTTTTAATCATGGCGTGACAGCCTTGCGTGCCTTAGCCGCAAAACAGGGCTGGCAAATTCAGGAGCAGGCTGCACTGGTTTCCGCCAGCGGGCCGGAGGGCATGTTGAGCATTGCCGCCCCGGCTCGCGACCTCAAGCTCGCCACCATTGAGCTTGAACATAGTCATCCTCTCGGGCGGTTATGGGATATCGATGTCCTGACACCCGAAGGCGAAATTCTCTCCCGCCGCGACTATTCACTGCCGCCTCGCCGCTGCCTGTTGTGCGAGCAAAGCGCAGCTGTTTGCGCGCGTGGAAAAACCCATCAACTGACCGATTTACTCAACCGCATGGAGGCGCTGCTGAACGATGTCGATGCCTGCAACGTCAACTAAAACCACAAAGCTTGCGACGTCATTAATCGATGAGTACGCCCTGCTGGGCTGGCGCGCCATGCTGACTGAAGTCAATCTGTCACCGAAACCAGGCCTCGTAGATCGCATTAACTGCGGTGCGCACAAAGATATGGCGCTGGAAGATTTCCACCGCAGCGCGCTGGCGATTCAGGGCTGGTTACCCCGTTTCATTGAATTTGGTGCCTGTAGTGCAGAAATGGCACCAAAAGAGGTACTCAACGGATTACGCCCAATTGGTATGGCTTGCGAAGGTGATATGTTCCGCGCCACTGCGGGCGTAAACACGCATAAAGGCAGCATTTTTTCTTTAGGGCTACTGTGTGCGGCAATTGGCCGTTTGCTTCAGCTCAACCAGCCGGTAACGCCAACAACCGTTTGTTCGACGGCGGCAAGTTTCTGTCGTGGCCTGACCGATCGCGAACTGCGTACCAATAATTCACAACTGACGGCAGGTCAACGGTTGTACCAGCAGCTTGGCCTTACCGGCGCACGCGGTGAAGCCGAGGCGGGTTATCCACTGGTGATCAACCACGCCTTGCCGCATTACCTCACTCTGCTGGATCAGGGGTTAGATCCTGAACTGGCATTGCTCGATACCTTGCTCCTACTGATGGCTACTAACGGCGATACCAACGTTGCATCGCGCGGTGGCGAGGGGGGCCTGCGCTGGCTACAGCGCGAGGCGCAAACACTATTAAACAATGGGGGCATCCGAACCCCCGCCGATCTCGATTATCTCCGGCAGTTCGACAGGGAGTGTATCGAACGAAATCTCAGTCCAGGCGGCAGTGCCGACCTGCTGATTCTTACCTGGTTTTTAGCACAGATTTAATAATTTAAGCACTTGATAAAATTGGAATATTAATTGTCGGAGAACCCGTATGTCTTTAGCAAAAGATAATATATGGAAATTATTGGCGCCCCTGGTGGTGATGGGTGTCATGTTTCTTATCCCTGTACCTGACGGTATGCCGCCGCAGGCGTGGCATTACTTTGCAGTGTTTGTGGCAATGATTGTCGGCATGATCCTCGAGCCAATTCCGGCAACGGCGATCAGTTTTATTGCGGTTACTATTTGCGTTATTGGCAGTAATTACCTGCTCTTTGATGCCAAAGAATTAGCTGACCCAGCGTTTAATGCGCAAAAACAGGCGCTGAAATGGGGTCTGGCTGGTTTTTCCAGCACCACGGTATGGCTGGTATTTGGCGCATTTATTTTTGCATTAGGGTATGAAGTTTCCGGGTTAGGTCGTCGCATTGCCCTTTTCCTGGTGAAATTCATGGGCAAACGCACGCTGACGTTGGGTTATGCGATTGTCATTATCGACATTCTGCTGGCACCGTTTACACCGTCCAACACCGCGCGTACCGGGGGCACCGTGTTCCCGGTTATTAAAAACCTGCCGCCGCTGTTTAAATCATTCCCCAACGATCCGTCCTCTCGTCGTATTGGCGGTTATTTAATGTGGATGATGGTCATCAGTACCAGCCTTAGCTCCTCCATGTTTGTGACTGGCGCTGCGCCAAACGTGCTGGGTCTGGAGTTCGTCAGCAAAATCGCAGGGATCCAGATTAGCTGGCTGCAATGGTTCCTGAGCTTCCTGCCGGTCGGTATTATTTTGCTGATCGTTGCTCCGTGGCTCTCCTATGTGCTGTACAAGCCGGAAGTGACTCACAGTGCCGAAGTGGCAGCATGGGCCGGTGATGAACTGAAAACGATGGGTGCATTGAGCCGTAAAGAGTGGACCCTGATAGGTCTGGTGCTGCTGAGCTTAGGCTTATGGGTATTCGGCGGCGAAATGATCGACGCCACGGCGGTAGGTCTGCTGGCGGTTTCGCTGATGCTGGCCCTGCACGTTGTACCGTGGAAAGACATTACCCGCTACAACAGCGCCTGGAACACACTGGTCAACCTGGCAACGCTGGTTGTTATGGCGAATGGCCTGACCCGTTCTGGCTTTATCGACTGGTTCGCCAACACGATGAGTACACACCTGGAAGGCTTCTCACCAAACGCAACGGTGATTGTACTGGTTCTGGTGTTCTACTTTGCACACTACCTGTTTGCCAGCCTGTCTGCGCACACCGCAACCATGCTGCCGGTTATTCTGGCCGTCGGTAAAGGTATTCCGGGCGTACCAATGGAACAACTGTGTATTCTGCTGGTGCTGTCTATCGGTATCATGGGCTGTCTGACGCCGTATGCAACCGGTCCTGGGGTGATTATTTACGGCTGTGGCTATGTGAAATCAAAAGATTACTGGCGACTTGGTGCAATCTTCGGGGTGATTTACATCTCTATGCTGCTGTTGGTTGGCTGGCCGATTCTCGCCATGTGGAACTAATACGTTCGCCAAACGCTGAATAAATCATCACGCCCGCCAGGTAAGCCCACCTGGCGGGCTTTTTTATGATTTAATAGATAGTATTCAGTATATGTATGAGTTCCACACCCATTATGAAAGCATTCTGGCGTAACGCCGCGTTGCTCGCGGTTTCTCTGCTTCCCTTCTCTTCTGCCAACGCCGTGGCGTTGCAGGCAAAACAGTATGGCGATTTTGATCGCTATGTCCTGGCCCTCTCCTGGCAAACCGGATTTTGCCAGAGTCAACACGATCGAAATCGTAACGAACGAGATGAATGTCGCCTGCAAACCGAAACGACCAACAAAGCTGATTTTCTGACCGTACATGGTCTGTGGCCAGGATTGCCTAAATCGGTTGCTGCCCGTGGTGTTGATGAACGCCGCTGGATGCGCTTCGGTTGCGCTACTCGCCCAATCCCGAATCTACCAGAAGCGCGCGCCAGCCGAATGTGTTCATCTCCGGAAACCGGGTTATCGCTGGAAACGGCCGCTAAACTAAGTGAAGTCATGCCAGGAGCTGGCGGACGTTCCTGCCTGGAACGCTACGAATATGCCAAACACGGTGCCTGCTTTGGTTTTGATCCAGACGCATACTTCGGCACGATGGTACGCCTGAATCAAGAAATTAAAGAGAGCGAAGCCGGAAAATTCCTTGCGGATAACTACGGTAAAACAGTGAGCCGCCGTGACTTTGATGCCGCCTTTGCCAAAAGCTGGGGAAAAGAGAACGTGAAAGCAGTTAAGCTAACGTGCCAGGGTAACCCTGCGTATTTGACTGAAATTCAGATCTCGATCAAAGCTGACGCCATCAACGCTCCGCTTTCTGCCAACTCATTCTTGCCACAACCACACCCAGGCAACTGTGGCAAAACCTTTGTGATTGATAAAGCAGGTTATTAATCCTCTGATTTACAAAACACGCTAATTCGTCTTCCATAAACCATGACGATTAAGATTTATACATAATGCGCTACATTGAGGAATTCCCTGAATGTGACGCAAATCACTTCAAAGAGTGAGCAACAGTCAGTATCATCATGTGAGTTAAACCCTCGCCGCCTGACGGTGAGGGTTTTCTTTTGGGTATGTTTATCTGCGACACTCGCAGTACCGACGACATGGAGTAAAAATGTCCAGACCAACTATCATCATTAACGACCTGGATGCCGAACGCATCGATATTCTGCTGGAGCAACCCGCCTATGCTGGTTTGCCAATCGCCGACGCGTTAAACGCAGAGTTGGATCGCGCCCAAATGTGTTCGCCAGAAGAGATGCCACACGACGTGGTGACAATGAACAGCCGGGTTAAATTCCGCAATCTTAGCGATGGCGAAGTGCGTGTGCGCACGCTGGTGTATCCGGCAAAAATGACCGACAGCAATACTCAGCTTTCCGTTATGGCTCCGGTAGGTGCCGCACTGCTGGGGCTGCGCGTTGGCGATTCCATTCACTGGGAACTGCCGGGCGGCGTTGCAACCCACCTTGAAGTGCTGGAACTCGAATACCAGCCAGAAGCTGCTGGCGATTACCTGCTTTAATCCCATCTGCACAAGCGATAACTCGCTTTGCCCAGAGGATGCACTCGCATCCTCTTTCCGCTCAAATATCAACCAGATTTATCATTTTGCTCTTAAGCGCAGCATTCTAATCTGAACTGGTTATTCATCTGCGGAACCTCATATGAGCGAAGCTCTCGGTATCACTGCATTTTATATATTCATAGCCGCAATTATTGTTGCTGCAGTGCTATACCTTGAACAACGCTGGTAGCGCCTGGTTTTATTTATTTTCCAGCTCAATAGCAAATTCAGATCAAATCAGCCTCGCAAATCATAGATTCATAACCAATAATGTGCTGTTATGTATACATGCAAAAACAAGGAGAGAATGCTTATGTACAAAACAATCATCATGCCAGTGGATGTTTTCGAAATGGAATTGAGCGACAAAGCGGTTCGTCACGCTGAATTCCTCGCCCAGGATGACGGAGTTATTCATCTACTTCACGTACTACCGGGGTCAGCCAGCCTGAGCCTGCACCGTTTTGCCGCTGATGTACGTCGTTTTGAAGAGCATCTGCAACATGAAGCAGAAGAACGTTTGCAAACGATGGTCAGCCACTTCACCATCGATCCTTCCCGCATTAAGCAACATGTCCGTTTTGGTAGTGTGCGGGATGAAGTTAACGAGTTAGCGAAAGAACTTGATGCAGATGTAGTAGTGATTGGTTCGCGTAACCCATCGATTTCAACTCATCTGTTGGGTTCTAACGCCTCGAGCGTGATCCGCCACGCCAATTTGCCGGTGCTGGTTGTGCGTTAATTGCCAGAATAAGTATCCCGCCCTGCCCGGAGCCATCCCTGCAGGGCTTTTTAATGCAATAAAAAAGCCGCCAGGTTTGACCCCGGCGGCTAAGCAATTGCAGGTGAATCTTACTTCTTCTTATGCAGTTTTGGTGCGAATCAGGTAGTCAAAAGCACTCAGAGAGGCTTTGGCACCTTCGCCAGTAGCGATGATGATCTGCTTGTACGGAACCGTCGTACAGTCACCCGCTGCGAACACGCCTTTGACGTTGGTTTCGCATTTCGCATCAATGATAATCTCGCCCATGCGGTTACGTTCGACTGCGCCTTCGAGCCAGTTGGTGTTCGGCAGCAGACCAATCTGGACGAAAATACCGGCCAGTTCGATGTTGTGAATATCGCCGCTGACACGATCGCGATATTCCAGACCTACGACTTTGCTACCGTCGCCTTTCACTTCCGTGGTTTGCGCATTCAGAATAATGTCGACGTTTTTCAGGCTGCGCAGTTTGTCCTGCAGAACGTGGTCGGCTTTCATTTCTGGCGCAAATTCCAGCAGCGTTACGTGCTCAACGATACCCGCCAGGTCAATTGCCGCTTCCACGCCGGAGTTACCGCCGCCGATAACCGCTACGCGTTTGCCTTTAAACAGCGGGCCGTCGCAGTGCGGGCAGTAGGTCACGCCTTTGGTGCGATACTGATCTTCGCCAGGAACGTTCATGTTGCGCCATTTTGCACCAGTCGCCACGATAATGCTGCGTGCTTTCAGTACCGCGCCAGAAGCTGTTTCAATCTGATGCAGGCCGCCTTCAACCGCTGCCGGGATCAGTTTGCTCGCGCTCTGGCTGTCGATCACATCAACGTCGTATTCATCAACATGAACTTTCAGCGCACCTGCCAGTTTCTGGCCTTCGGTCTTCGGTACAGAAATGTAGTTTTCGATATCAACGGTATCGAGGATCTGACCACCAAAACGTTCGCCCATCAGACCGGTACGGATGCCTTTACGTGCGGAGTAAATTGCTGCCGCTGCACCCGCCGGGCCGGAACCAACGATTAATACGTCATAAGCATCACGCTTGTTCAGCTCTTCTGCCGCACGTTTTTCCGCACCCGTATCAATTTTGGCAACGATTTCAGTCAACGTCATGCGGCCCTGACCAAACTCTTTCCCGTTTACGAACACTGCCGGAACGCCCATCACGTTGCGATCGGTGATTTCGTTCTGGAAGGTGCCGCCGTCAATTGCAGTGTGCTTGATGCGCGGGTTCAGTACGCTCATCAGGTTCAGCGCCTGCACCACGTCCGGGCAGTTGTGGCAAGAGAGCGAGTAATAGGTTTCGAATTCAAAATCACCGTCAATATGGCGAATCTGCTCCAGCAGAGACTGCGCTTCTTTCGACGGATGACCACCGGTCCACAGCAACGCCAGTACCAGCGAGGTGAACTCGTGGCCCAGCGGGGATCCTGCAAAACGTGGCCCCTGGTTGGAACCTGGGTTAGTGATCAGGAAAGACGGCTTACGCACCGGCAAGCTGTTATCTTCTTTAAAGGTGACTTTGTCTGACAGTTCTGCGATTTCAGCCAACAGTTCCTTGATTTCTGCCGATTTAGCGCTGTCATCCAGCGTGGCAATTAACTCAACAGGCTTGGTCAATTTCTCAAGGTAAGCCTTGAGTTGAGTTTTCATATTTGTGTCGAGCATGTTTATCTCCTGGGCTTTAAACATCATCATGCAAGCGGCCTCTGCGGCTACCTGGATGCAGCTTGCATCATGGTGCGGGGAAGAAAATCGGGTGCCGCAGCACCCGATTAATTACGCGATTGCGGAACTTAGATTTTACCAACCAGGTCCAGAGACGGAGCCAGAGTTGCTTCACCTTCTTTCCATTTAGCCGGGCAAACTTCACCTGGGTGAGAAGCTACGTACTGTGCTGCTTTGATTTTACGCAGCAGGTCAGACGCGTCACGGCCAATGCCTTCAGCGGTAACTTCGATTGCCTGGATGATACCCTGCGGGTCAACAACGAAGGTCGCACGGTCAGCCAGACCTTCATCTTCACGCATGTTGTCGAAGTTACGGGTCAGGGCGCCAGTCGGGTCGCCGATCATCGCATATTTGATTTTAGCGATGGTTTCAGAGCTGCTGTGCCATGCTTTGTGGGTGAAATGAGTATCGGTAGATACTGCATATACGTCTACGCCCAGTTTCTGCAGTTCTTCGTAGTGGTCAGCAACGTCACCCAGTTCGGTCGGGCATACGAAAGTAAAGTCAGCCGGGTAGAAGAAGAAGACGCTCCAGCGGCCTTCGGTATCTTTTTCGGTGATTTCGATGAATTCGCCGTTTTTGAATGCCTGGTTTTTAAAAGGTTTAATTTTGGTGTTAATCAAGGACATCTATACTTCCTCCGTGTTTTCGATGAGATGTAAGGTAACCAATTTTTGCCGATTCGGCTAATGCGTTTCCATTATCAAATCGATAAGTTTTACCTTACAACCTTCGTAAGACAACTTTGTGAACTTTGCACCGCCAGCGGCGATAAAAAGTAAAATGGCCCCCTTTCCAGGTGACCGTGTAATCTGAACTACCCTTTGGTATCTTCAGCGCCTGCCTGCAGGCTGAGGTGTTGCCCTTACAAATGCAACAACGACGTGGATTACAACACCCTCATAAACAAAGGGCAATCACCTGATCTAAGCTCTTACCTATGACAGTGATAGGTTATGCCTTTTACCCGACTTTTGCACTGACTGAAAAGGACAAATTAATGTTAAAAAAGATACTTTTACTGGCTCTGCTTCCTGCAATCGCCTTCGCAGAGGAACTTCCTGCCCCAGTAAAAGCGATTGAAAAACAGGGCATTACAATCATCAAAACGTTCGATGCTCCCGGAGGAATGAAAGGTTATCTCGGCAAGTATCAGGATATGGGCGTCACCATCTACCTGACTCCAGATGGTAAGCACGCTATCTCCGGTTACATGTACAACGAGAAAGGTGAAAACCTGAGTAACACACTTATCGAAAAAGAAATTTACGCACCCGCCGGACGCGAAATGTGGCAACGGATGGAACAATCCCACTGGCTCCTCGACGGTAAAAAAGACGCGCCGGTCATTGTCTACGTCTTCGCCGATCCGTTCTGCCCATATTGTAAACAGTTCTGGCAGCAGGCTCGCCCGTGGGTAGATTCTGGCAAAGTGCAATTAAGAACATTGTTGGTTGGCGTTATCAAGCCAGAAAGCCCGGCGACAGCAGCGGCAATTCTTGCCTCCAAAGATCCCGCAAAAACCTGGCAAGAATATGAAGCCTCTGGTGGCAAGCTTAAGCTAAACGTGCCTGCAAACGTAAGTACAGAGCAAATGAAAGTGTTAAGCGATAACGAGAAACTGATGGACGATCTGGGGGCAAATGTCACGCCAGCTATCTATTACATGAGTAAGGAAAATACACTGCAACAGGCCGTGGGGTTGCCCGATCAGAAAACGCTTAATATCATTATGGGGAATAAATAAAAGATAATTCATGGATGGTTGAAATATATTCCTGCTTTTCAACCATCCTAAAAAAGCATGAATTGCTCGTAACCCACCTGACAGCTATGCTATTTTAGAAAATCTTAATCCAAAGTTAAGCAGAAAAACATAACACATATAAATACAACAACATTATTGATCAAGTGAATGATTTATGGAAGAGACAATACAACGGAGTATGTTATGGCTAATCTTTATGATCTAAAAAAATTTGACCTCAATTTACTGGTTATATTTGAATGTATTTATCAACATCTCAGCATTAGTAAAGCGGCAGAATCATTATATATAACGCCCTCTGCTGTTAGTCAGTCGTTACAACGTTTACGTGCGCAATTTAATGACCCGTTATTCATTCGCTCAGGGAAAGGTATCGCGCCGACTACAACAGGGTTAAACCTGCATCACCATCTTGAGAAAAATCTCAGAGGCCTTGAACAAACGATCAATATTGTTAATAAGTCTGAGCTAAAGAAAAATTTTATTATCTACGGTCCTCAGCTTATTTCTTGTACTAATAACAACATGCTAATCCGCTGTCTTAGACAAGATACTTCAATCGATATAGAATGCCATGACATACTGCTTTCAGCTGAAAATGCCGAAGAACTGTTGGTTCAACGCAAAACTGACCTGGCAATTACGCTGCAACCAGTAATTAGTCGCTCTGTCATCTGCATGCCGTTACACACTATTCGCAATTCTCTTATATGTAGCAACAAACATCCTCGTATTACCGATACCAGTAACTATGAACAAATTATCGCCGAAGAATTCACCCTGTTGATATCTAAATCAGCAGGGATTGACGAAATTCAAATGGACATAGATGAACGTTTTATGAACCGTAAAGTTTCATTTCGCAGTTCTTCTTTGATGACTATAATTAATAGTATTTCTGTTACTGACTTATTAGGCATTGTGCCCACCGAACTGTACAATTTACATCGTGACTTTTTGAAGTTAAAAGAAATAAAACTGGAACAACCTCTTCCTGCGGTTAAACTTTATATTTCCTATAACAAGGCTTCGTTGAACAACCTTGTCTTCTCCCGATTCATAGATCGTTTAAATGATAGCTTCTGATTCATTACCACTGACAAATAATATATTACGCATCAATTAATTCATTATGTGAATATAAAATAATGTGCTCTATCTTGCTTCGTTTATCCTATAATTAGCGGATTCATCTCACGAGTCACCCCGTAACGTTCAGAGAGCGTTTTTAGATGTCTATTTATAAAATCCCGCTTCCACTGAATATTCTGGAAGCTGCAAAAGAACGTATTACCTGGACACTTAATACCCTACCCCGTGTCTGCGTTTCTTTTTCGGGTGGTAAAGATTCCGGATTAATGCTGCATCTGACCGCCGAAATTGCCCGACAAATGGGCAAAAAAATCTGCGTTTTGTTTATCGACTGGGAAGCGCAGTTCTCATGCACTATTAACTATGTTCAGTCATTACGTGAGTTTTACGCCGATGTCATCGAAGAGTTTTACTGGGTTGCGCTCCCGCTTACGACGCAAAATTCCCTTTCTCAATACCAACCCGAATGGCAGTGCTGGGAACCTGATGTCGAATGGGTGCGTCAGCCCCCGCAAGATGCGATAACCGATCCTGACTTTTTCTCCTTTTACCAGCCTGGCATGACCTTCGAACAATTTGTGCGTGAGTTTGCTGAATGGTTTTCACAAAAACGTCCGGCGGCGATGATGATCGGCATCCGTGCAGATGAGTCCTACAACCGTTTTGTCGCCATTGCCAGTTTAAATAAACAACGTTTTGCCGATGATAAGCCCTGGACCACCGCCGCACCAGGCGGTCATAGTTGGTACATTTACCCCATCTACGACTGGAAAGTGGCTGATATCTGGACCTGGTATGCTAACCATCAACAGCTCTGTAACCCACTGTATAATATAATGTATCAGGCAGGCGTTCCTCTGCGTCATATGCGAATTTGCGAACCTTTTGGCCCGGAGCAACGGCAAGGATTATGGCTCTATCACGTTATCGAACCGGATCGCTGGGCTGCTATGTGCGCACGAGTCAGCGGGGTAAAAAGTGGCGGCATTTACGCCGGACATGACAACCATTTTTATGGTCATCGGAAAATCCTCAAGCCCGAACATTTAGACTGGCAGGAGTATGCATTATTGCTACTCAACAGCATGCCGGAGAAAACAGCTGAGCATTACCGCAATAAAATCGCCATTTATTTGCACTGGTATCAGAAAAAATGCATCGAGGTTCCACAAACCCAGCAAGGGGACATTGGCGCGAAAGATATCCCCTCCTGGCGGCGAATATGCAAAGTTTTACTCAATAACGATTACTGGTGTCGGGCATTATCATTTAGCCCGACCAAAGCGAAGAACTATCAGCGTTATAACGAACGAATAAAAGGAAAACGTCAGGAATGGGGGATACTATGCAACAACGATTAACGCAGGATTTAACCCAATTTCTCGCCAGCTTGCCGGAAGATGATCGCATCAAAGCGATTAATGAAATCCGCATGGCGATCCATCAGGTTAGCCCCTTTCGTGAAGAGCCAGTGGATTGCGTTCTGTGGGTTAAAAACAGCCAACTTATGCCTAATGATTACAACCCAAACAACGTGGCACCACCCGAAAAAAAACTGCTGAAAAAATCCATTGAAATAGATGGTTTTACCCAACCCATTGTGGTCACGCATACGGATAAAAATGCCCTGGAAATCGTGGATGGTTTTCACCGTCATGAAATTGGTAAAGGCTCATCATCGTTAAAATTACGCTTAAAAGGTTATTTGCCGGTGACCTGTCTGGAAGGTACGCGTAATCAACGCATCGCCGCGACTATTCGTCATAATCGCGCTCGTGGACGTCACCAAATCACTGCCATGTCAGAAATCGTCCGAGAACTCAGCCAGTTGGGATGGGACGATAATAAAATTGGCAAAGAGCTGGGAATGGACAGCGACGAAGTGTTGCGCCTGAAGCAAATTAACGGCCTGCAAGAGTTGTTTGCCGACCGTCAATTTTCCCGCGCCTGGACGGTTAAATAACTACAGCTGGCGCAGGCGTTCTGCTGCTGCCAGCAACGTCGATTCCTTCTTGGCAAAACAGAGACGAATCAGTTTATGTGGGAAGGGATCGGCGCAAAACACCGACAGCGGAATCGCCGCTACGCCGTGCTCCCGCGTCAGCCACTGGCAAAACTCAACGTCATCCAGCGAAGAAACCGCGCTGTAATCCACCAGCAAAAAGTAAGTGCCTTCGCACGGTAAAATCTCCAGCCGACTTTCATTTAAGGCATTCACCAGAATATCGCGCTTCTGGCGATAAAAGTCCGGTAACGCAAGATAATGCTCAGGTTCTGCACGTAGCATATCGGCAAGCGCCAACTGTGCCGGGGTATTCACCGAAAAGGTCAGATACTGATGCACTTTGCGGATCTCGGCGCTGATGGGCGCAGGCGCAACGCAATAACCCACTTTCCAGCCGGTCATATGATAGGTCTTGCCAAACGATGACACCGCTACCGCTCGCTCACGCAATTGCAGATGCGCCAGCACGCTGGCATGGCCCTGTTGTGAAAAATTGATGTGCTCGTAGACTTCATCGCTAATGACAAAAATCTCGTGCCCGCCGATCGCCTGCCACAAAGCGGCGAAATCAGCCTGCTGCCAGACAGTTGCACTGGGGTTATGCGGGGTGTTGAGGATCACCAGTCGGGTGCGCTCGCTTAACAATGCGGCAAATTCCTGCCAGTCCACGCGAAAATGCGGTGGTTGCAGTGCAATACGTTTCACTATTCCCCCCGAAAGCGCGATGGCGGGCGCGTAACTGTCATAGCTGGGATCAAAGCAAATCACTTCATCGCCATTGCGCACCAATGCGGTAATCGCTGCGTATAGCGCTTCCGTCGCCCCTGCTGTTACGGTGATATCGCTGTCGGCATCTGGTTGATAGCCATACAGCCGTTCCGTTTTCTGAGCAATCGCCTCGCGTAATGCCTGCACGCCGGTCATGGGTGCGTATTGGTTTGCCCCCTGGGCAACGTGGTACGCCAGCCGTTCCTGCAAATAGCGCGGACCATCAAAATCAGGAAAGCCTTGCGACAGGTTAATCGCCTGGTGTTGCTGCGCCAGTGCACTCATCTGGGTGAAAATAGTGGTGCCAAGTTGTGGAAGTTTGCTTTGTGGAATCAGAGGGTTATTTGTCATTTTTATTGTGCCTGATGAAGTTGCGTGTTGAAGGCACTATAACACGATGCTAGTATTTGGCAATCAAGACGTTTAGATGTCTAAATAAAACAATAAGGACAACACAACATGCCTCACAATCCTATCCGCGTGGTCGTCGGCCCGGCTAACTACTTTTCACATCCCGGAAGTTTCAATCACCTGCACGATTTTTTCACTGATGAACAACTTTCTCGCGCGGTGTGGATCTACGGCGAACGCGCCATTGCTGCGGCGCAAACAAAACTTCCGCCAGCGTTTGAACTGCCAGGGGCAAAGCATATTTTGTTTCGTGGTCATTGCAGCGAAAGCGATGTACAACAACTGGCGGCTGAGTCCGGTGACGATCGCAGCGTGGTGATTGGCGTCGGCGGCGGCGCACTGCTCGACACCGCGAAAGCCCTCGCCCGCCGTCTCGGTCTGCCGTTTGTTGCCGTTCCGACGATCGCCGCTACCTGCGCCGCCTGGACACCGCTCTCTGTCTGGTATAACGATGCCGGACAGGCGCTGCATTATGAGATTTTCGACGACGCCAATTTTATGGTGCTGGTGGAACCGGAGATTATCCTCAACGCGCCGCAACAATATCTGCTGGCGGGGATCGGTGACACGCTGGCGAAATGGTATGAAGCGGTGGTGCTGGCCCCGCAACCAGAAACGTTGCCGCTAACCGTGCGGCTAGGGATCAATAATGCGCAGGCTATTCGCGACGTCTTGTTAAACAGTAGCGAACAGGCGCTGAGCGATCAGCAAAATCACCAGTTAACGCAATCATTTTGCGATGTGGTGGATGCCATTATTGCTGGTGGTGGGATGGTTGGTGGTCTGGGCGATCGTTTTACGCGTGTGGCGGCAGCTCATGCCGTGCATAACGGTCTGACCGTGCTGCCGCAAACCGAGAAGTTTCTCCACGGCACCAAAGTCGCCTACGGAATTCTGGTGCAAAGCGCCTTGCTGGGTCAGGATGATGTGCTGGCGCAATTAACTGGAGCGTATCAGCGTTTTCATCTGCCGACTACGCTGGCGGAGCTGGAAGTGGATATCAATAATCAGGCGGAGATCGACAAAGTGATTGCCCACACCTTGCGTCCGGTGGAATCCATTCATTACCTGCCGGTCACGCTGACACCGGATACGTTGCGTGCAGCGTTCGAAAAAGTGGAATCGTTTAAAGCCTGACGTACAAATTTAGCAGCAGCGCGCGCCGCCTTTTCCACCGTAGCGCGCGTCCTGCCGCTCACGGAAAAACTCCTCGTAGGTCATCGGCGTTTGATCGGGATGGTTAACCCGCATATGTTCGACATAGTTGTCGTAATCAGGCATACCAATCATCAGTTTCGCCGCCTGACCTAAATATTTTCCGGCTTTTGCCAGTGAATCAAACATCTAAACCTCCGGTAATACAAATGCCCTCCTGAATTAAGAGGGCTTAATTGCTATCAACATGCTCGGGCTGAGAGTAAGGGGAACGCTCAGCACATTCCCCCCTCACTCTGACTTTAGTGCGCGCCTTTTGCCTGCGCCACGATCTCCTCGACATTTTCCGGCATTGGCTCATACGGCGTTTCTTTCGCCGTTGGCTTCGGCTCTTTCAATGCCGCAAGTGCCGTCTTAATCGAGAACAGTGCCAGAACCACCACGACCACCATAAAGAAGATGGTTAACCCGGCATCCAGACGGTTGTTGAACACCAGTTGCGCCAGCTGTGACTCAGTATACTGCGACGGAATATTGCCACTGTCGATCATTGCCTGGAACTTATTAGCAATGGCCAGGAAGCCGACTTTTGCATCCGGGCTAAACGCTTTCTGCCAGCCTGCGGTCAGGGTACAAATCAGCAGCCAGGCCGTTGGTACCAGCGCCACCCAGGCGTAACGTTGACGTTTCATTTTGAACAGCACCACAGCACAAAGCATCAGCGCCATCCCTGCCAGCATCTGGTTGGCAATACCAAACAGTGGCCACAGAGTGTTAATACCGCCCAGCGGATCGACCACGCCCTGATGCAGAAAGTAACCCCAAGCCAGCACGCACAGCGCCGTTGCCAGCAGGTTAGCAGGCAGTGAATCGGTCCGTTTCAGGCCCGGAGACACCACGCCCAGCAGATCCTGCAACATAAAGCGCGCAGCACGCGTACCTGCATCCACCGCCGTCAGAATAAACAGTGCTTCAAACAGAATGGCGAAGTGATACCAGAACGCCACATCCATCATGCCGCCCAGAGCACCGTGCAGAATGTAGGCCATCCCCACCGCCAGGGTCGGCGCACCGCCCGCACGGGAAATGATCGACTGTTCCCCCACTTCGCTGGCAATCTGATTTAGCGTATCCGGGGTAATCGCAAAGCCCCAGCTACTCACCACCTGCGCCGCAGAAGCGACTACATCCGCCGTCCCTGCCGGAGCCAGCACTGCCATCGGGCTGTTCATAGCGAAGTACACACCTGGATCGATGATACAGGCGGAAACCAGCGCCATAATCGCCACGAAGGATTCCATTAACATCCCGCCGTAGCCGATAAAACACGCCTGCCCTTCGTTCGCCAGCATCTTCGGTGTAGTGCCGGAAGAGATCAGCGCATGGAAGCCAGACACCGCGCCACAGGCGATGGTGATAAACAGGAACGGGAACAGGTTACCGGTCCATACCGGGCCAGTGCCATCGACAAATTTAGTTAGCGCGGGCATGGTCAGCGTCGGGCGCATAATCAGAATGCCTACCGCCAGACCGACGATAGTCCCGATTTTCAGGAAGGTTGAGAGGTAGTCACGCGGGGCCAGCAGCAACCACACCGGCAGCACCGCCGCCACAAAACCGTAACCCACCAGCATCCAGGTCAGCTGCACACCCGTAAAATCAAAGTACGGTGCCCAGGTCGGGCTTTCTGCCACCCAGCCGCCAGAGATAATGGCGAAAATCAGGAATACCAGGCCAATCACCGACACTTCGCCAATACGCCCCGGACGCAAATAGCGCAGGTAGATCCCCATAAACAGCGCCAGCGGAATGGTGAACGCAACGGTATACGTTCCCCACGGGCTATGAGTCAGGGCTTTCACCACGATCATCGCCAGCACGGCAAGGATAATGACCATGATCATAAAGCAGGCCACCAGCGCTATCACCCCGGCGGTTGGCCCCATCTCTTCTTTGACCAACTCACCCAGCGAACGACCGTCACGGCGCGTAGAAACAAACAGCACCATGAAATCCTGCACCGCACCGGCGAGAACCACCCCGGCGAGCAGCCAGATCATCCCTGGCAGGTAACCCATTTGCGCCGCCAGTACCGGCCCAACCAACGGACCTGCTCCGGCAATGGCCGCAAAATGGTGACCGAACAGCACTTTTTTGTCCGTCGGCACATAGTCCAGCCCGTCGTTATGGCGCACCGCGGGCGTCATACGCGTCGGGTCAACCGCCAGCACATTTTTGGCGATATACAGCCCATAAAAACGGTAAGCGATCAGATAGATACAGACCGACGCCACCACAATCCACAGCGCGTTGATCTGTTCCCCACGATTTAAAGCAATATATCCCAGAGCAAATGCTCCCATTACAGAGAGCACTGTCCAGACGAGGTATTTCCCTGATTTGTTCATAGTTGTTATCCGTGTGCGTGTCCATAGAGATGTTACATTTTGTTTCTATAACATCTTTGTGCAATTTAACAACACAGCAACCATGTAAATCAGAGTTAAAACCAATATTTAACTTAACAACGTTAACTCGATCACTCCGTTAACCGAATTTTCCTGCAATCTCATTTTATTCTGTCGGGTTCATCCCAAAACCGCTGTGCCCAGCCGACAGGTGCAGCAACGCCGCCCCTGTTCATCGAAAACGACGATTTCCCAGCTCTGATTTTGTCGTCCAAGATGCAGCGGCTGGCAGACACCGCGCACCTTTCCCTCAGACACCGGGCGATGATGTGTGGCGTTAAGTTCCGTGCCCACCACACACTGTCCATCGCGGGTCATCATAAATCCGGCCATCGATCCCAGGGTTTCCGCCAGCGCCGCCGACGCGCCGCCATGCAGCAGGCCAAACGGCTGATGAGTACGGGTATCAACCGGCATTTCGGCTTCGAGTACATCATCGCCCAGACGGGTATACACAATTCCCAGATGCGCCACCATTGTGTTATCGCTGGTGGCGTTCAGCTCGTCGAGCGTTAAATGGCGTTTCCAGATCATGCTTATGCCCCCAGCGTAGAGCCGCCATCGACCACAATATCCTGTAGGGTGATATGGCTGGCGAGGTCAGAGGCGAGGAACAAAATCGTGTTGGCGATCTCTTGTGGACGGGCGATTTTCCCCAGCGGAATGCCGAGTTTAAACTGCTCGCCAAAGCCGCGAATACGCTGCTCTTCGGCGTCATCGCTCACCCACAGCGTGCGTTGCATATCGGTGTCGGTGGAGCCTGGCGAAACCACATTACAGCGCACGCCGCTACCCGCCAGTTCCAGCCCAACGCTCAACGCCAGGCTTTTCAGCGCCGCTTTCGACGCGCCATAAGCACTCATACCAATGCGCGGCGTGTGTGCGGCGTCGGACGCAACAGTAACAATCGCCCCGCCCCGCTGACGGCGAAACTGGTTCATGGTCTGCTGAAACAGGTTAAACGCACCGCCGACATTGACCGCAAAAGTCTGCTGCCAGTCCTCTTTACTGAGCTGATCGGTCGCGCCCATGCGCAAAATTCCCGCCGCATTGACCAGCACGTCCAGTCGCTCCGTTTGCGCTAACAGTCGCTGACATACCTGCGCCACCTGCGCAGCATCGGCAACATCCATCACTTCGGTCGCAAAGGGATATTGCTCCTGAGCGAACGCTTGATCAAAACCGGTGACTTTCGCTCCCGCCTCAACAAACGCCAGCGCCGTGGCGTAGCCGATACCTTTCCCTGCGCCAGTTACCCAGACATTTTTACCGCTGAAATCCATTATTTCACCTCGCGGGAAAGTAGCTTCCACCAGGCGTCGATGGTCGGGTTTTTCGCCAGCATGACAAAGTCGATATCGCCATGCACTTTGCGCCAGCGCGCCGCCAGCGCCATCATCCGCACCGAATCCAGACCGTAGTCGATCAGGTTGTCGTCATCGAACGGTTCATCGGACTCGTCCAGCAACGGCAGGATCACCTCACGCAGCGCCGCTTTGCTGGCGGGGATAGGTGCTGGCAGCAATTCTTCGGTCATCACCACCCTGCCAGAACGTCCGGCCACATATTTCAGCGACATCAAATGCTCGTCACGGCTGAAATCGGCCAGCGCATCCGCCACCATAAACGGTTTAATATCGCGCATAAATGCGTCCGTTGCGGTGGTCATACAGCCAATGTGGGCATATACCCCGGTAATAATCAGCTGGTTACGTCCACTCTCTTTCAGCATTTGCTCCAGCGGGGAACGATGAAACGCGCTGTAGCGCCACTTCACCAGCACCGTGTCGTCGGCATCTGGCGTCAGGCGATCCACCACCTTTTGCTGTTCCGGCGAACGGGTCAGGCCTGGCCCCCACATATCATTCAACAGCGCCCGATCTTCATCGCTCTGCTCTTTCGGCTGGGCGGTGTAATAAACCGGGATATTGTGCTGTTTGCAGTAGTCGCGTAGTGCCGCAATATTCGCGATCACCTGCTCCATCATCGGGCAGTTCTCGCCCCAGAAGCTGACAAAATAGTCCTGCATATCATGGATTAACAACGCGGCACGTTGCGGTTCAAAGGCCCAGTCGACTTTATTCTTAGGAATATCGTGAGACTCCGGCAGTGCGTAAGCCTGTAATTTTGGAATAGCCATCGTGTTCTCTCCTTCAGGCTGATGCGCGTGACGCCAGCCACTGACGTAATTGTTTTTTATCGACTTTCCCGACCGCCGTCAGCGGAAGTGAATCCACACACTCCACGCGATCCGGTAATTTAAATTCGGCAATACCCTGTTCACGCAGGAAACGACGCACCTGCACCGCGCGCAGCGGCTCTTTTACCACCAGATAAGCACAGCTTTTTTCGCCCATCAGCTCATCTTCCATGCTCACCAGTGCGGCGTAGATCACCGCCGGATGGCGCAGCAGCAGGTTTTCGATCTCTTCGGCAGCGATCTTCTCGCCGCCACGGTTGATCTGATCTTTCTCGCGCCCCTGCACGGTGATGTAACCCTCTGGATCAATAGAGATCAGATCGCCGGAACAGTAAAAACCGTTGGCATCAAAGGCGCTGGCATTGTGCTGCGGGCTTTTGTAATAGCCACGGAAGGTGTACGGCCCGCGCGTCATCAGGCGTCCAACTTCCCCTTGCGGCAGTGGATTTCCTTCGGCATCGGCAACCCATACTTCATCGTCCGGGCACATTGGGTAACCCTGGGTATGGATAATTTTCTCCGCACTATCATCAAGACGGGTGTAGTTCACCAGCCCTTCCGCCATGCCAAACACCTGCTGCAACTGACAGCCAATCTCAGCGGGAATACGCGCCGCAAGGGTGGCAGAAAGACGGGCGCCGCCAACCTGTAACAGTTTCAGCGAGGCAAGCTGCGCCCGGCTTTCGCCTTCAGCCAGTGCCTGCAACCACAGGCTGACTGCTGGCGGCACCAGCGCGGTGACGTTCACCTGATGTTTTTCAATCAATGGGAAGCAAAGCGTGGCGCTGGGGTCGGCCGCCAGAACGACAGTGCCGCCAGCGAGAAATACCCCCAACGATCCCGGTGAACTCATGGCGTAGTTATGAGCCGCCGGGATCGCGCACAGGTAGCGTGTCTGTTGTGTGAACTGACAAATCTCGACGCTACGACGCACGCTGTAGTAGTAGTCGTTATGAGTGCGCGGGATCAGTTTCGGTGTGCCGGTGGTGCCGCCGGAAAGCTGGAAATAGGCCACTTCATCAGCAGGTGATGGCGTGGCAGTAAAACCCTCTGCCGGATGGTTAATCGCATCCTGCAAGTTATGCTCACCGCTGTCGTTGAGCAGCTGCACCACGCGAATGGAAGAATGCTCTGCAACAAATGTGTTGAGGAAATCATCTCCGCTAAACAGCGCATGCTGGCGATCGGCAATCAGTAACGCCGGTTCAATCTGGCTGGCGTAGGCGTTCAGTTCACTACGCTGATGGCTGAACAGTGCCAGCACCGGCGCAACGCCCAGTTTCAGCAGCGCGAAAAAGGTAATGTAAAGTTCAGCAACGTTACCCAGTTGTACCAGCGCGGTTTCACCAGGTTTAATGCCCTGACGGCGCAAACTACAGGCGAGGTTATCCGCCGCCTGATTCAGCTCCCGGTAACTCAACTGCCGCTCGCCGTCGATAACCGCGATGCTGTCACTCGCAGCGTGGCGAGTCAGAATGTCGGTCAGTGGCAAATCCTGCCAGTAGCCTTTTTCCCGATAGCGACGGGCAAACTCTTCCGGCCAGCGGGTGAATGGAATGCTCATCCTCGCTCCTTAATGCAATCCAAAAACGTTCAACATGGTAGAAAGTTTGACGCCTGTTTCGCGCCACTCACCCAACGGTGAGGACGCAGGCACAATCCCCGCTCCGGCAAACAGACGCACCTGGTTTTCCCGCAGCTTCGCGCAGCGGATGGTCACCACCCACTCGCCGTTACCTTCGCTGTCACACCAACCCACAATGCCGCCAAACAGTTCGCGGTCGAACGGCTCCAGTTCAGCAATAACCTGGGTCGCGGCCTGATGCGGGAAACCGCTCAGCGCGGGGGTCGGATGCAGTAGACAGGCCAAAGTCAGTGCGTTTTCTTGCGAATTCGCTTTACCTTCAAAGGGAGTTGCGAGATGCCACAGCGTCGGCGTGGTAATCAATTGTGGAGAGGAGGGAACGTGTAACTCACTACTGCGTTTGCGCAGTACCTCTTTCATCGCCTGAGTCACCAGTTCATGTTCATGGCGATCTTTTTCTGACGCCAGCAGACGATTACCCGCTTCGCGATCGAGCACTTCATCCGGCTGACGACGCGCGGAACCGGCTAACGGAATGGAGCTAAAACGCTCGCCGTCTTTACGTAGCAGCAGTTCCGGGCTGGCCCCCAGCAGAACGCCACCATCAGCCAACGGAACATGGAAGTTGTAACTAACCGGGTTTTGCGCAATCAACCGTTCCAGCAATACGCCACTATCAATGGCGGCGTCAGTGGTGATATCAATCAACCGTGACAACACCACTTTGTCGACCTGCGGCGTGGCGGTAAGTGCGGCAGCACGGGCAACCATCTGTTCAAACGTGGTTTGTTCCGGAATGGCCTGACGTTCCACCACGTTCAGCGACTGGCTGCGAGTGAAACGGCGTGCGGAAGCTTGTTTTTCCTGACGGGAGAACGACTGCCAGGATTCGGGAATATACAGCGACGAAGGCTGACGTGGATCGAAGGGAATCGCCCCGACCATCACCGGATTTTTGATGCCCTGCGCTTTGGCATCGGCAAACAACGCGGCGAGTTTTTGCTGGAAGGGACTGTCGGGCGAATCCCCGTTCACAGCCGGTTCATCGAAGCGGGCGAAACATCCTGACGTCGTAAAACTGCGGTACGGCGACATAAAGAAAAAGCGATTGGGCGCAAGTGTTGCCATGGTCTGCTGTACTTCCTCAGCCAGTGACGTATCCATATCATCCTCCACAAAATGATAAAGGCTTTAATAATGATTATCATTTATATTTTCGGTCGCTAACCTAAAAGCAAACGCGCACTATGTCAACTCTTGAGGTAACGCAATCTGCAACTCGGGGTTGCATCTGGTTGTGGTTACAATGAAAATGAGAAGCATTAACTTCATTAATAACAGGAAGCTGACTTGTGAGACTCGCCCCGCTCTACCGCAACGCCCTTCTATTAACAGGACTTTTGCTATCAGGAATAGCCGCAGTTCAGGCCGCCGACTGGCCGCGTCAGATTACTGACAGCCGGGGCACTCATACCCTGGAAAGCCAGCCTCAGCGTATTGTTTCCACCAGCGTCACCCTGACTGGCTCACTGCTGGCGATTGATGCTCCGGTGATCGCCAGCGGCGCGACCACGCCGAATAACCGCGTCGCGGATGACCAGGGCTTTTTACGCCAGTGGAGCAAGGTGGCGAAAGAACGCAAACTGCAACGGCTCTATATCGGCGAACCGAGCGCCGAAGCCGTTGCCGCGCAAATGCCGGATCTGATTTTAATTAGCGCAACCGGCGGGGATTCGGCGCTGGCGCTGTACGATCAGCTTTCTACCATCGCCCCAACATTAATCATCAATTACGACGACAAAAGCTGGCAGGCGCTGTTAACGCAACTTGGCGAAATTACCGGGCATGAGAAACAAGCGGCAGAGCGGATTGCACAGTTTGATAAGCAACTGGCGGCGGCGAAAGAGCAAATCAAATTACCGCCGCAGCCGGTCACTGCCATTGTCTATACCGCCGCTGCACACAGTGCCAATCTCTGGACGCCGGAATCAGCACAAGGGCAGATGCTGGAACAACTCGGCTTTACGTTGGCGAAATTGCCCGCAGGGTTAAACGCCAGCCAAAGCCAGGGCAAACGCCATGACATCATTCAGCTTGGTGGGGAAAATCTGGCTGCAGGGTTAAATGGCGAGTCACTATTCCTGTTCGCTGGTGATCAGAAAGATGCCGATGCGATTTATGCCAATCCACTGCTCGCGCACCTGCCCGCAGTACAAAACAAGCAGGTTTATGCGCTGGGAACCGAGACGTTCCGCCTGGATTACTACAGCGCCATGCAAGTGCTGGAACGACTTAAGGCGCTGTTTTAAGCATTAACTGTCGGACGCTGTCATCTGCGGCGGCGTCTGGCGAAAACGTCGCAACTCCACCAGCACCAGCAATAACAACACGCCGATAATCAACAAACCAAAACCGCTCGCGCTTGCGGAAGCAACCGGTGTCATCATCGCGCCCAAACCGCCCAGCAGCGCCGCGCCTATGGCATCGCCCGTCACGTTTTGTGCCGTCCACAAACCGTTAATCCGCCCTAACATCGCTTCCGGGGTTTGCGTTTGCAGCATTGTATATTGCAGCAACGAACTAACCGCGCTCAGCCAGCCGAACAGCGCCAGACAAACCACGCCTAAAATCCACATCGGCATCAGGCCAAACAAACCAATGGCGAGGAACGATCCCAGCGTGGAAAGCAGCATCAATAACCCTGGTCGCGCGCTATGTGCCAGCTTACCGCTGGTTAACGCGCCAATAGCCGCGCCGAGCGGGATCGCCGCATAGAGAAAACCAATCTGTGCCGCCGACATCTGCCAGTTGTCAGCCAGCGCCGGATACAGGACCCGCACCGCGCTCGCCATCGTCAATAAACCACCCAGCAACGCAATCCCTCCCACCAGCGGGCTGGCGAGTAGAAAACGAAATCCTGCCAGTAATGATTTCAACGGATGCTCACGCGGCTGCGGCGGTGGTGGCAACGCCGGAAGGCTTAACAACGGTAGCAAGGTAATAAACGTGCCCGCCGCCGCCAGTCCGTAGTTCCAGGCTACGCCTCCGGTCGCCAGCAATAAACCGCCAATCATGGGCGAAATCACCGATCCCAGACGCACGGTCAACATGGTGATCGCCCCGGCCTGCATTAAGTTTTCACGCCCTACCAGTGCAGGTGTCGCCGCCAGTAGCGCCGTAACGCCAAGCGATGCGAAAAAACCATCCCATAAACCAAGTAAATAGATTGCCAGCAAAGACGGCTCCGGCAGCAGCGCATTCAGGCACAGTCCAATAAAGCCAATGCCACAGGTGCCACGCGCCAGCAAAATCACTTTTTTACGCTCATAGCGATCCGCCAGCACACCGCCGACCATCAGGCCAACAAACATCGCGCCGCCGGTCAGCGTCACCGAAAGCCCCACCTGCCAGGTGGAATGCGTCATCATCTGGATCTGCACCGGCACCGCGACGCCGAGCAAACCCAGAGAAACAATTGAGATAAAACGAGCGAGGAATACTGCGCGAAACGCCGGGTGCGTTTTCAACAGGCTGAGGTTAAGCAGCCAGGATTGTTTATTCATTACAATGCCTTGCCATCAAATATTTTAAATACCTATTCTTAGGCTGCACATGCTAACATATCCAAATAAGATCGATAACGATAATTAATTTCATTATCATGGAAGTTCGTATGTCTGGTTCTGTTGCCGTGACACGCGCCATTGCCGTGCCCGGATTGCTGTTATTACTGATTATCGCGACGGCATTAAGCCTGCTCATTGGGGCAAAATCACTCCCCGCTTCCGTAGTGCTGGAGGCCCTCTCCGGCACCTGCCAGAGCGCCGACTGCACCATCGTGCTCGACGCGCGGCTGCCGCGTACCCTTGCCGGTTTACTGGCAGGCGGTGCACTTGGGCTTGCCGGGGCGTTAATGCAAACCCTCACCCGAAACCCACTTGCCGACCCCGGCTTGCTTGGTGTGAACGCCGGAGCCAGCTTTGCCATTGTGCTGGGTGCGGCGCTGTTTGGTTACTCATCCGCGCAGGAACAACTGGCGATGGCCTTCGCCGGGGCGCTGGTAGCCTCGTTGATTGTTGCCTTTACCGGCAGCCAGGGCGGCGGGCAGTTAAGTCCGGTGCGTTTAACCCTGGCGGGCGTGGCGCTGGCGGCGGTGCTGGAAGGGCTGACCAGCGGCATCGCCCTGCTTAATCCTGACGTCTACGATCAGTTGCGTTTCTGGCAAGCCGGTTCGCTGGATATTCGCAATCTACATACCTTAAAAGTGGTGCTGATCCCGGTGCTTACCGCTGGAGCAACCGCGCTATTACTGAGCCGCGCGCTGAACAGTTTAAGCCTCGGCAGTGACACCGCGACGGCGCTGGGCAGCCGCGTGGCGCGCACACAGTTGATTGGTCTGCTGGCGATTACCGTGCTTTGTGGTAGTGCGACGGCGGTAGTTGGCCCGATTGCCTTTATTGGCCTGATGATGCCGCACATGGCGCGCTGGCTGGTAGGTGCCGATCATCGCTGGTCGCTGCCCGTCACGCTACTTGCCACCCCTGCCCTGCTGCTGTTTGCCGATATCATCGGGCGGGTGATTGTGCCCGGCGAGTTACGCGTTTCTGTCGTCAGTGCGTTTATTGGCGCACCGGTGCTGATCTTCCTCGTGCGACGTAAAACGCGAGGTGGCGCATGATTTACGTCTCTCGCCGATTAATCATCACCTGTCTACTGTTGCTAATAGCTTGTGTGATGGCAGGCGTGTGGGGATTACGCAGCGGTGCCGTCACGCTGGAAACTTCGCAGGTACTCGCCGCGTTGATGGGCGACACGCCGCGCAGTATGACGATGGTAGTCACCGAATGGCGTTTACCACGCGTGCTGATGGCGCTGTTGATTGGCGCGGCGCTGGGCGTCAGCGGCGCGATTTTTCAGTCGCTGATGCGTAACCCGCTCGGCAGCCCTGACGTAATGGGCTTTAACACCGGGGCGTGGAGCGGCGTACTGGTGGCGATGGTGCTGTTTGGTCAGGATCTGACGGCTATCGCGCTGGCAGCAATGGCGGGGGGTATTGTCACCTCGCTGCTGGTCTGGCTGCTCGCCTGGCGTAACGGTATCGACACCTTTCGGTTGATTATTATCGGTATCGGTGTTCGCGCCATGCTGGTGGCCTTTAATACCTGGCTGTTGCTGAAAGCGTCTTTAGAAACGGCGCTAACAGCGGGTTTGTGGAATGCCGGATCGCTCAATGGCCTGACGTGGGCAAAAACCTCGCCTTCCGCGCCCATCATCATATTGATGCTCATTGCCGCCGCCTTGCTGGTAAGGCGGATGCGCTTGCTGGAGATGGGCGATGACACCGCGTATGCGTTAGGCGTCAGCGTCGAACGTTCGCGGCTGTTAATGATGCTGGTCGCCGTAGTGCTTACCGCAGCTGCCACTGCCCTGGCGGGGCCGATTTCCTTTATTGCTTTAGTCGCGCCACACATTGCCCGCCGCATTAGCGGCACCGCTCGCTGGGGGCTGACCCAGGCGGCGCTGTGCGGGGCGTTGTTATTACTGGCGGCCGATCTCTGCGCCCAACAACTGTTTATGCCGTATCAACTTCCGGTTGGCGTCGTTACCGTCAGCCTCGGCGGTATTTACCTTATCGTCTTGTTAATTCAGGAGTCTCGCAAAAAATGACCGAATCAGTAGCCCGTTTGCGCGGCGAACAGTTAACCCTCGGATATGGCAAATATACCGTTGCGGAGAATCTGACTGTAGAAATACCTGATGGTCACTTCACGGCAATTATCGGGCCAAATGGCTGCGGTAAATCCACTTTACTGCGTACTTTAAGCCGCCTGATGACGCCTGCTCACGGGCATGTCTGGCTGGATGGCGAGCACATTCAACATTACGCCAGTAAAGAAGTTGCCCGGCGGATTGGTCTGTTGGCGCAAAATGCTACCACGCCGGGCGATATCACCGTGCAGGAGCTGGTGGCGCGTGGACGTTACCCGCATCAACCGCTGTTTACCCGCTGGCGCAAAGAGGATGAAGACGCGGTAACGAAAGCGATGCAGGCCACGGGAATCACTCATCTGGCAGATCAAAGCGTGGATACCCTTTCTGGCGGACAACGCCAGCGAGCGTGGATAGCAATGGTGCTGGCCCAGGAAACGGCAATTATGCTGCTCGATGAACCCACGACCTGGCTGGATATCAGTCATCAGATTGATTTGCTGGAACTGTTAAGCGAACTGAACCGCGAGAAAGGCTATACCCTGGCGGCGGTGCTGCACGATCTTAATCAGGCCTGTCGTTACGCCAGCCATTTGATTGCATTGCGGGAAGGGAAAATTGTTGCTCAGGGAGCGCCGAAGGAGATTGTCACTGCTGAATTGATCGAGCGCATTTATGGTCTGCGCTGCATGATTATTGACGATCCGGTAGCCGGAACTCCGCTCGTGGTGCCGCTCGGACGAACGGCACCTTCAACTGCCAAGATTTAAACTAAGTGCTCTTCCATCACGGCATCCTGTTTTCTGGATGCCATCGCATAGCGCAACAGCACGCCACCACAAGCCACCATCCCGCCGATCATCGCAGAAAGGATCACAATAATCGCCTTACCCGGACCGTCTTTTTTCACTGGCAATGACGGGCTTAACTGATATTTAAACGGCGTAAAATTCACATCGTTGATATTTGCTTTTGTTAGCTGCTCAACAAGATACTGACGATTACGTAATTCACCGTTCAATTCCGCAACGTCAGTAACCGCTTTTTCAATTTCCAGTTTGCGTTCAATACCGTCTGCACCGAGAGAAATAGAGAAATCGGGGTCATCTTTAACGGCCTGACCATTACTGTATACGGGCTTTTTAATTCCTGCCGCGTTGGCAATGTCGAGTGAATAATTGAGGCGCTGAATGTTTGCATCAAGTTGATTTTTCGTTTTAATGCGATCCTGAGCCAGTTTTTCTTTTTCAAACTGGGTTTTGATCTCCAGTTTATTACGGACGTTTTCTATCGACTCTTTCACCACCAACGCAGAGATATAATCGATATACCCGCTCAAAACGGTCTGCGCCTCTTCACTGGTTAGCGCGGTAAAACTTAGCGTCCAGGAGGTATACAGTGACGGTTCATCTTTTTTCTTACTGGCATTGTCATCAACCGCTTTCATTTTTTCGCTCAATGCGACAATTGCGCGATGCAAATCCAGTTCATCGATTTTCGCCTCTTTTAATTGGTCCATCACATAAGGTGATGAACGCAGGTACTCTTCCAGCAAGCTAACCGACTGAAACTTCTTGATAAACAGGTTAAATGCTTCTGTACGATCAATTTTGATATCCAGATCCAGCACACGAAGCTTAGTGAATGTTTTCTCAAGCGCCTGCCACTGAACAGGTTCTGGAGGCGTGACAACCGCCGCGCTGGTCCATTTTTGCGGCAGGATGAAAGAGATCAGCAATCCTGCGCAGGCAAACGCAAAAATGACCGCCATGACCGTTTTTTTTGCCCGCCATAAAACTTCGATTAGATTAAGTAAATCAATTTCATTATTACTGGGCGACGCCAGAGGATACTCGGGAAAATGAGCGTCACTTCCCTGTTTAATATTCAGTGATGACATGGGGTATAACCTGAAATGAGTCCAATAGGGGGAAATCTCCACGGCGCTCACTTTACCAGTTGGTGAGAATTATCCGAAGCTGAAGTTTGTAAATTCCTTCCACTGAATGCAACATTCACTCTATTTAAGAGAAATATCCACCAAACTTATAAATTAAATAAATGATAAACCCATAATTATTTCCTGTAATTATGGGTTTATAGATAATATTAATTTACCTGTTTAGCGTAGCGCGAATAATCGGCCCAATTTTTTCAAACGCCCCTGGAGAGATAATATCCACATGCGCACAATCCTGACGATAGATATCCAGCTCCGCAATCCATGGTGCCCAGGCCCGTTCGGGAGTCATCCCCTCCTGAAGCGTGCGTTCAGCAACAAACAGCGTCGCTTTACCTTCAAACGGTACACTATGGGCAGTGGTCAACAAGCGCACTGCATCAGCGTAGTTGCCTTCAATGGTGGTAAACAGCTCCGTTGAAGTACTTCCCTGCTGTGCCGCCAGGAAGGCCTCGCGCTCGCGGTTAATCTCCGCCAGCACTTCCGGGTCCAGGCCATTAGCCTCTTTTTCCTGCCAGTTTTGCGTTTCTGGCGGCCAGGTATCCAGCAAGCCAAGAAATGCCACCTGTTCGCCACGGGCACGCAGTCGCGCCGCAATACCCTGCGCCAGCGTACCGCCCAGCGAATACCCCAGCAGGTAATAAGGGCCGTGCGGTTGTTGCTCAAGTAACGTAGCCAGATGCGCTTCGCAGACTTCATCCAGATTTGCCGCGGTCTGCATGGGGCCATGAGGGCGCGGCGACTGAATGCCGATAATCGACCATTGTGGATCGAGATAACGCGAGAGCACGCTAAACTGCCAGGCAAAACCGGAGGCCGGATGGAAACAAAACAGCGTCGGGCCATTACCTTCACGCAACGGCAGAATGGTTTCGAATCCCATGCGCTGGGTGCTGTCTTCTTCACCATCAATAATCGTTGACAGTTTGGCGACAGTTGACGCAACCATCACCTGACCCGGCGTCACCTGACGGGCAAACTGCCGACTTAACTGCGCTGCCAGTTTCATTGCCAGTAGCGAATGACCGCCAAGCGCAAAGAAATCAGCATCGGCATCCTGCACGTCACAACCCAGCAACGACGCGAATGCCGCGGCGATAATCGTTTCACTGCCCGCTTTCGGCGCACGCCCCGGCGCTTGTGCCTTCAGTTCAGGCAACGGTAAGGCTTTGCGATCCAGCTTGCCGTTGGCGCTAAGCGGCAACTGCGGAAGTTGCAGCAGAACCACGGGCACCATATGCGGTGGCAATGTTTCGCGCAACTGCGCCTGTAATGCGCTGGTATCCAACGGCAGGCCTGATTGCGACACCAGATAGCCCACCAACTGACGCGCATCACCACCAGTGGCTGCCGCCTGGTTAATCACACAGGCGTGGGTAACGGCTTGTTCGACATCCGGCAGCGCCTGCATCACGCGATCAATTTCGCCCAGTTCGATACGCTGCCCGCGAATTTTTAGCTGATCGTCACTGCGCCCGAGGTACTCCACTGCGCCGTTATCCAGCCAGCGGGCCACATCGCCGGTACGGTACATCCGTTCGCCAGGGGCAAAAGGATCGGCAATAAAGCGGCTGGCGGTCAGATCGGGTCGTCCAAGATACCCCTGCGCCAGTTGAATACCGGTGAGATAGAGATCTCCCGCCACACCCGGCGGCACCGGATGCATCATCGCATCGAGAATGCGCAGGCCCGTATTCCACACCGGATAACCAATCGGCACACTGCTGCCGCGCACCTCTGCCAGTTCCTCGCCAAAAGCCGGATACCAACTGACATCTACCGCCGCTTCCGTCGGGCCATATAGATTATGCAACGGCGCGCCGGTTAACTGTTGCCATTCGCGGCATAAATCAGCCGGTAAGGCTTCACCACTACAGAAAACCTGTTTCAACGTCGCGCAATTCTGACGAGCGGTTTGCGGAGTCAGCGATGCAACAAATGCTGCCAGCATCGACGGCACAAAGTGCGTGGTCGTTACACCATATTCGGCAAAGAATTGCTGCATAGCGAGCGGGTCGCGGTGCGCTTCCGGTTCAGCCATCACCAGTTTAGCCCCGGCAATAAACGGCCAGAAAAACTCCCACACCGAGACATCAAAACTGCACGGCGTTTTTTGGGCAACGACATCTTCGCCTGTAAGCGGGTAATGGTTTTGCATCCAAAGCAGGCGATTAACGATAGCCGTCTGCCCGACCATTACCCCTTTTGGTCTGCCGGTGGAACCGGAGGTGAAGATGATATAAGCCGTGTGGTGCGGTTGTGAAAGCTGCAGCGGCGCACTGCCCTGTGGTATAAGCGGGGCGTTATAGCAAAGGCGGGTTAAATTGGGGATATCGCTAAAGCGCGGCAGTTGATCGTCAGTGGTGATTAACAGCGACGGACGCGCATCTTCCAGCATCATTTTCAGGCGATCGTCCGGATAGCCGGTATCCAACGGTAACCAGGCCGCACCAGCTTCAACTATCGCATGTAGCGCCAGGGTCAAAAAGACCGAGCGCGGTAATGCCACCGCCACGCTGTCGCCCGGTTTAACGCCGCGCTCACGCAGCAGATTCGCCAGCGCCACCACCTGTTCGCGCATTTCCCGATAGCTAAACTGGTAACGCGCATCAACCAGCGCCGGAGCATCCGGTGTTTTTGCCGCTTGTTCTGCCACCAGCGCGCTCAGCGTGGTTTCTGGAATCTCAACCTGAGTGGCGTTGATCTGCGCCAGCTGCGCATACTCACCTGGCAGCATAATATCGACATCGCCGCACAACAGCGCCGGATCCGCGGCGAACTGGGCAATCAGCATTTTCAGGCGTTCAGCGTGTTGAATTAACGTTGGCTCATCGTAACGCTGTTTATTGGCGAGGATCTCAATACTCAAATCACCGTGTTCATCCGGGAACAGGGCCAGCTCAAGGTCATTAACCGGACCGGTAGCCAGGGTATGGGTTTGCGCCTGAACATCAGGAATATCCAGTTGGTAATCAAATACCTTGATATTGAGTACCGGACCAAACAGCGGTTCATCACCTGCCGCTCGCCCGCTGTCACGGACAATTTGTTCGGCATCGTAACGTTGATGGCGACGCATTTTTTTCAGTTGAGCCGCCAGTCGGGTTGCCAGTTCCGGCAGCGTTTCTTGCGCCGCAATATGAATACCCAACGGCAAAACGTTGAGCACGGGTCCGGTAGCCGTCAGCGCCGCCGAGCCCAGTCGACGCATAAAGATAAATCCGGCAGCGTAGTCCATGCGGTTGCACAATCGCCCCAGCCACAAGGCTGCCAACGCAAGGGCTAAATCGGTACGCTGCACACCTGAAAGTTGCGTAGCCAACTGGCGGAATTCCCCGTCGGTAAATTCCAGTTTCAGGCGCAGAATATCTGCCGAGGCGCTGCGCCCCGGTAAAGGTGCCGGAGAAAGTGACGCGGGCGGCGGCAATTGACGACGCTGTTCCGCCCAGAATGCCGCATCACGCTGCCAGGCTTCGCTTTCGCGGTATTGCTGGTACTCTTCCACTACATCAGCGAAAGGCGTAAACGGCGAAGCAGGCGTAGGTTCGCCACGCAGCCATGCGCAGTAAATGTTGGCGATCTGGCGGGTAATGGCCGGGAAACTAAACCCATCGACCAGCAAATGGTGATAACGCTGATACCAGTACCAGCGGTTATCCGCCACCTGTATCAACTGATGAAAGACCAGTGGTTTACCGCTATCGACGCGCAGATCTTGTTGCAAATCCGCCTGCATTAATGCCTGCGCAGTACCGTGCGGATCAATGTTGGTTCGCAGGTCGATAATTTCTGGCAGTTCGAACGTCAGCGCATCATCGACCCATTGCCAGACTTCGCCGTTATCTTCCGTAAAACGCATCCGCAGCGTATCTGCTTGCGCTAATCCGGCAACCACCGCGCGGGCCAGTAATGGCGCATCAACCTCTCCGGTTAACTCAACGTAATGCGCCACGCTCCAGGCGGAGGGTAAATCCGACAGTTTTTCTGCCATCCAGATGCCGGGCTGTGCGGCGACCAAAGGTAAATGCTGGCTCATTGTGCCTCCTGCAACTGGGTGAAATTCGCCGGTGTCAGAGTACGCCAGTGGACTTCCAGCCACTGCTGGCAGGACTCTTGTGACTGCGGCTGACACACAATGTCCCAGCCTGCCGGTAAGAGGCATTGTTGCGGCCACAGACTGAATTGCCCCTGCGCATTGCGCAAAATGTAAAACGCTCCCTGTGGATCATCGAAGGGATTACTGAATGCCATATTCAACTCCTGTCATGGAAAAGTGGTTGCCAGAGGTCGATTAGCCCCTGCATCAAGCCACCGCGCCAACAAAGCGCATCATGTCCGCCGTCAACCTGACGCCAGAAAATGGATTCTTTTATGGGGTGTAATTGCGCATACAGCGCCTGATTGGCCTGCATGATCATCGGCTCGCGAATACCCGCTTCCAGCACAATGCGCAGACCTTCGGCGCTAACTTGACCAGCTTTAAGTTGCTCAAGTAAAGCACCTTCTTGCTGCCCGCCCCGATGCGGCCACCAGTACGATCCTGACTGGCTTAATACACAGCCAAAGCGTTCAGGCCAGTGCAGTCCGGCATACAGCGCGGAAAGCCCACCAAAACTCTGCCCGGCGACCACGGTGCGATCGGCGCGATCGCTAAAAGAGGCAATAGCTTTCACCAGGGGTAATAACTCTTGCTGTACTGCCAGCCAGAAATCCGCATTACACGGCAGTTCGTGGGCGCGGTGCGTGGTGTCGATAGCATCGATCAACACATACACGGCGGGAGGAAGTTGCCGACGATGGGTCAGCGAAGTTAGCGCAGGCCAGACGGGCATACTCTGCGCCCAAAATTCACCATCAAGCAAAACTGCCAGCGGGCGTTCTTCTGCTGTTGCATCGCCGGTGGTAAAAATCCATACACGGCGTGAATTTTTCAACCGTTCACTTTTCCAGATAATTTCTTTGGCAGGCGTTTCTGGCGCTTGCGGACAATCCCATCCCGGTTGCAGAGGCGCTTGCGGCATTTCGAGTGCAGAAACAGCGTGCCCTCGCCCGCCTTTCCAGCTTTGTGGATTCAGCGGATCGGCTATCGCCTGGGGTAATAGTTTTCGCCAGCCTTCACGTAATTCGAGGCGATCGGGGGATGGTGCAGAAAAAATGTCATCGCGTTCGGTGGGAATAAAGCAGTAGCTGCCGCGCCAGTTGGCATTGAGCTGTGTCGTCCACTGCCAGACGTTGGTGCCTGCAATTCGCTGCATCGACCGGGGCTGGGTGTTCTGATGGTGATCGGTCACACCAGTGATGTAGACCCATACGCGCTTTATCGTCGAGTATTCTTCAGAACCTTGGGGATCACGCCACCAGAAAGTGACCTCAAACATTTCGTCATTCAGACGCTGCCATTCCGGGCCATGTTTCGACTGCCACCAGCTCTCACTTCCTACTTTTAACGCCGTCACACCATAACCCCATGTTTACTGTGCAATTTTTTATTGATTGCAGAAATATATTGATAATATTATTGATAACTATTTGCATTTGCAATAGCGTAATGGCGCGCCGTGGGAAGCGCGGACATTAATTAACCAACTGCACTGCGTGTCTTTCAGGATCAAAGGTTTTCGCGGTAGCGGGGTGCGTCGTATTGATGACGACCATGCCCGACAGTTGCAATTCGTGGCAAAAATGCAGGAATAAAACAATGAACAAGAAGATTCATTCCCTGGCCTTGTTGGTCAATCTGGGGATTTATGGGGTAGCACAGGCACAAGAGCCAACCGATACTCCTGTTTCACATGACGATACCATTGTCGTTACCGCCGCTGAGCAGAACTTACAGGCGCCTGGCGTTTCGACCATCACCGCAGATGAAATCCGCAAAAACCCCGTTGCCCGCGATGTGTCGGAGATCATCCGTACCATGCCAGGCGTTAACCTGACCGGTAACTCCACCAGTGGTCAGCGTGGGAATAACCGCCAGATTGATATTCGCGGCATGGGTCCGGAAAACACGCTGATTTTGATTGACGGCAAGCCGGTAAGCAGCCGTAACTCAGTGCGTCAGGGCTGGCGTGGTGAGCGCGATACCCGTGGTGATACCTCCTGGGTGCCACCTGAAATGATTGAACGTATTGAAGTTCTGCGTGGTCCGGCAGCTGCGCGTTATGGCAACGGCGCGGCGGGCGGCGTGGTTAACATCATTACCAAAAAAGGCAGCGGTGAGTGGCACGGCTCCTGGGATGCTTATTTCAATGCGCCAGAACATAAAGAGGAAGGTGCCACCAAACGCACCAACTTCAGCCTGACCGGTCCGCTGGGCGACGAATTCAGCTTCCGCTTGTATGGCAACCTCGACAAAACCCAGGCTGACGCGTGGGATATCAACCAGGGCCATCAGTCCGCGCGTGCCGGAACGTATGCCACGACGTTACCAGCCGGGCGCGAAGGGGTAATTAACAAAGATATTAATGGCGTAGTGCGCTGGGACTTCGCGCCTCTGCAATCACTCGAACTGGAAGCGGGCTACAGCCGCCAGGGTAACCTGTATGCGGGTGATACTCAGAACACCAACTCTGACGCTTACACTCGCTCGAAATATGGCGATGAAACCAACCGCTTGTATCGCCAGAACTACTCGCTGACCTGGAACGGCGGCTGGGATAACGGTGTGACCACCAGCAACTGGGGGCAGTACGAACACACCCGTAACTCGCGTATACCGGAAGGTTTGGCGGGCGGCACAGAAGGGAAATTTAACGAAAAAGCGACACAAGATTTCGTCGATATCGATCTTGATGATGTAATGTTGCACAGCGAAGTTAACCTGCCGATTGATTTCCTCGTTAACCAGACGCTGACGCTGGGTACGGAGTGGAATCAGCAACGGATGAAGGACTTGAGTTCCAACACCCAGGCGCTGACCGGGACGAATACCGGCGGTGCTATTGATGGTGTGAGTGCCACCGACCGTAGCCCGTATTCAAAAGCAGAAATTTTCTCGCTATTTGCCGAAAACAATATGGAGCTGACTGACAGCACCATCGTAACGCCGGGGCTGCGTTTCGATCATCACAGCATTGTTGGCAATAACTGGAGTCCGGCTCTAAACATATCGCAAGGTTTAGGCGATGACTTCACGCTGAAAATGGGCATTGCCCGTGCTTATAAAGCGCCGAGTCTGTACCAGACTAACCCAAACTACATTCTCTACAGTAAAGGTCAGGGCTGCTATGCCAGCGCGGGCGGCTGCTATCTGCAAGGTAATGATGACCTGAAAGCGGAAACCAGCATCAACAAAGAGATTGGTCTGGAGTTCAAACGCGACGGCTGGCTGGCGGGCGTCACCTGGTTCCGTAACGATTATCGCAATAAGATTGAAGCGGGCTATGTGGCTGTAGGGCAAAACGCAGTCGGCACCGATCTCTATCAGTGGGATAACGTGCCGAAAGCGGTGGTTGAAGGTCTGGAAGGATCGTTAAACGTACCGGTTAGCGAAACGGTGATGTGGACCAATAACATCACTTATATGCTGAAGAGTGAAAACAAAACCACGGGCGACCGTTTGTCGATCATCCCGGAGTATACGTTGAACTCAACGCTGAGCTGGCAGGCACGGGAAGATTTGTCGATGCAAACAACCTTCACCTGGTACGGCAAGCAGCAGCCGAAGAAGTACAACTATAAAGGTCAGCCAGCGGTTGGACCGGAAACCAAAGAAATCAGCCCGTACAGCATTGTTGGCCTGAGCGCGACCTGGGATGTGACGAAGAATGTCAGTCTGACCGGCGGCGTGGACAACCTGTTCGACAAACGTTTGTGGCGTGCGGGTAATGCCCAGACCACGGGCGATCTGGCAGGAGCCAACTATATCGCAGGTGCCGGGGCGTATACCTATAACGAGCCGGGACGTACGTGGTATATGAGCGTAAACACTCACTTCTGATGCTAACGCTTCCTCCCCCGATATTTGGGGGAGGAATAATATAGTTGACATGAAAACTACGCATACCGCCCTCCCCTTTACCGGACATACGCTGCATTTTGTTGAGTTCGATCCTGCGAGTTTTCGCGAGCAGGATTTACTCTGGCTGCCGCACTACGCGCAACTGCAACACGCTGGACGTAAACGTAAAACAGAGCATTTAGCCGGACGGATCGCTGCAGTTTATGCGCTGCGGGAATATGGCTATAAATGTGTGCCCGCAATCGGCGAGCTACGCCAACCTGTGTGGCCTGCGGGGGTATACGGCAGCATTAGTCACTGTGGGACTACGGCATTAGCCGTGGTATCTCGTCAACCGATTGGCATTGATATCGAAGAGATTTTCTCTGTACAAACCGCTAGAGAATTGACAGACAACATTATTACACCAGCAGAACACGAGCGACTCGCAGAATGCGGTTTAACCTTTTCTCTGGCGCTGACACTGGCATTTTCCGCCAAAGAGAGCGCATTTAAGGCAAGCAAGATACAGGCCGCTCAAGGTTTTCTGGATTATCAGATAATTAGCTGGAATAAACAGCAGATCATCATTCGACTAGAGGATGAGCAGTTTGCTGTGCACTGGCAGATAAAAGAAAAAATAGTCATAACGCTGTGCCAACACGATTAATTGACAACATCTGGTACGATTCGCCCGCAGCCATCACTGACCACGGGCGAAAGTGTAAAGCAGGTGCCTTACCATCCTGACCTGACAACCGGATATGCGGGGATTGCTCCCCGCACAACGGCTACTTCTTCGGTTCGTAAGCGAGAACAGCCTTAAACTCAATATTACGTTCCTTCACCGTAAACTCACACAGCGAGTCGCCGACCAGAAGCGTAAATCCCAGCACCGTTAAACACAGCACTATGACTGCCACAAGGGCATATTTCGTCAGCATGTTTATATTGCCTCCATGCGAAGAAGGGACTACCATCCAAATTGTTCGGGTTTGGAGTGGCAGCCCCAGGGTGTACTGACCCCAGAAAGTTGGACAGTTAAACACGAGGCATATAGGTCTGATTCCGATATTCAATTGGAGTCAGACCTTTTAATTTCAGGCTAATTCTTCTGCTGTTGTAG